>JALOQF010000004.1 GCA_025459425.1 Myxococcaceae bacterium
CGGCTCGAACGCCGAGCTGCGCGCCATCGCCGAGGTGTACGCGCAGTCGGACTCGAAGGAGAAGTTCGTGCGCGACTTCGTGAAGGCGTGGACGAAGGTGATGAACCTCGACCGCTTCGACGTGAAGTCGAACTGACGAGCTGCGTTTTTACCGACGGCCGGCGTGGGAGCGAGCTCCCGCGCCGGCCGAAAGTCGTTCAGCACTCGATGATGTTGACGGCGAGGCCGCCGCGGGCGGTCTCCTTGTACTTCGACGACATGTCGGCGCCGGTGGCGCGCATGGTGGCGATGACCTTGTCGAGCGACACCTTGTGTTTGCCGTCACCGGACAAGGCCAGGCGCGCGGCGTTGATGGCCTTCACGCTGCCCATGGCGTTGCGCTCGATGCAGGGCACCTGCACGAGGCCGCCGATCGGGTCGCACGTGAGGCCGAGGTTGTGCTCCATGCCGATCTCGGCGGCGTTCTCGACCTGCTCCGGCGTTCCGCCCATCACCTCGGCGAGGCCCGCGGCGGCCATCGAGCAGGCGACGCCGACCTCTCCCTGACAGCCCACCTCGGCGCCCGAGATGCTCGCGTTCTTCTTGTAGAGCGCGCCGATGGCGGCGGCGGTGAGGAGGAACCGCACCGCGCCCTCGTCGTCGGCGTTTGGCACGTGGCGTTGGTAGTAGGTGAGCACGGCGGGCACGATGCCGGCGGCGCCGTTGGTGGGAGCCGTCACCACGCGGCCGCCCGCGGCGTTCTCTTCGTTCACGGCGAGCGCCCAGAGGTTGACCCAGTCGATGACGACGAGCGGGTCGGTTCCACCGCGCGGGTCGGCGCGGAGCTTACGGTACAGGGCCGCGGCGCGCCGCTTCACCTTGAGGCCGCCGGGGAGAATGCCCTCGCGCTCGCAGCCGCGGCGCACGCAGGCCTCCATGGCGCGGGCGATCTCGACGACACCCGCGCGCACCTCGGACTCGGTCCGCGTGGCCTTCTCGTTCTCGAGCATGAGGGTCGAGATGGCGAAGCCGTGCTGGTTGCAGAGCTCGAGCAGGTCTTCGCCAGTGCTGAACGGGTACGGAATGGAGCGGCCGCTCGGTGAGGCGAGGCCACCTTCCGGAGTCCCCTCGTGGTTCACCACGAAGCCGCCGCCGACCGAGTAGTAGACGCGCTCGGCGACGACGGCGCCTGTCTCGTCGAGCGCCGAGAAGCGCATGCCGTTGGGGTGCAGCGGGAGCTTCTCGCGGCGGTGGAAGACGATGGCGTCGGCGGGAAAGGCGACCGGGCGGCGGCCGAGGAGCGTCACGCGCTGCGCGCTGGAGATGGCGGCGACGCGCGCGGTGACGGAGTCGACGTCGACGGTCTTCGGGTCTTCGCCTTCGAGGCCGAGGACGACGGCGACGTCGCTGCCGTGGCCCTTGCCGGTGAAGCCAAGGGAGCCGAACAGCTCGACCTTCACCCGGGCGACGCGCTCCAGCTGCCCGTCAGAGGCGAGGCGCTCGGCGAAGCGCCGCGCGGCCCGCATGGGGCCGACGGTGTGCGAGCTCGAGGGGCCGATGCCGATCTTGAAGAGGTCGAAGACGCTGATGTGCTCCATGACGCGGGCCACTGTACCGACGGCGCGCCTCTGAACACGCGTGAGCTGGTGGCGCGGTGCATCACACGCTTGAAAGACGGCAGTCTATTCACCGCTGAAGCGAAGTCCTGGAAGAATACGATATGAACACCGGTGCGATGGGTCACGATCAGCAGCCAACGGAGGATGCGACTAGATCCGGCTTGCTTTCGAGCACTCCCCAAGGACATCCCACGACCAACATACTCGGCACTCCACCGCCACAGCACTGGACATACACGCGGACCAAGCAAGATCGACCACAACAAGAGCACTCAACATGTTTAAACTAAAACGCCTCAAGATCATACGATATCGACACGCAGTAGGCGGCTGCGAACTGCATTTCGGAGACGGAGCGAACATTCTCCTCGGACTCAATGCCACAGGAAAAACGACACTGCTCAACCTCATCGCGGCAGTGACCAGCCACGACCTGAGTCTCTTACAGAACGACAAAGACGGATTCGACCTCGAATACGACATTCAGATTGCCGAAGACAAACTACTCAAGTTTCGAACAACTCGGATCCCGTTTGGGCCATCCAACGATCGTGAACTCCGGATGGCACTTCTCGCGGAAGCCACTGGTCAGCAGTTCGTTGAGAGCGCATCACTGGACGTCATCGGTCCGGGAGGGAGCTTTCACACAGAACTCCAGCATGGACATTGGACTCACCTGCCTGAAGTCCCGCCAGTCACACTTTGCGACTACCCTTGGTTCTTTCGCGCAGTGTTCGCAGAGGAACCGAAGCGAATCTTGGGAGACGACAGCAGCGCGATTTTTCACCTTCTGTCCAACAGCTGCCCAAGGCTCGACGAGTCCACGACATTTCTCGATACAACAATCTCGACCGGAAATCTCATCATAAACTACGGTCCAAATACCGAACCGGCGGCATGGCCTTCCCCCGGAGTGCCACTCGAGGTCGCCCTGCGCGCCAAAGAAGCGCTCACTCGCCAAACCGACAACATGGGCACCGGAGAGCTTCTGATTCCGGTGGATTTTCTTCCCACCCAACCCATTTCCGGATTGGACATTCTCGGCTTCGAGCGCGCAGTTCTCTCGATGAGACCGCAAAGGCAAGAGGTGAAGGGCCTCAAGACCACAATCGTCTATTCTGACTTTTCAATAATGTTTAGGCGTCCTGCGCTCAATTTAACCAAAGCAAGAAGGGGACTGACAGAGGTCTCCTACAACAACCTCAGCTACGGCCAGAAGAGGATGTTCGGATTCTTGTGGTACGTTTCTTGTCGCGGGGAACTGCCCCTGGTGGTCGATGAACTCGCAAATGGCCTTCATCACAACTGGATCAGCGCCTGCGCAGACCTAATTGAGAGCAGGCAGTCAATTATCGCGACGCAACACCCTCTCTTGGTCGACTACATGCCGGATGATGCAGTCTTCATTCGTTGTGACATCAATGAAGATCAAGAAATGACCTGGACCAACCTACCTAAGTCTGATGCTCAACGAATGAAGGAGGCACGTGCTCGCGGCATAATGCAGCTATCCGAAATCCTTCGGTCTCAAGGACTATGGTAGTTAAAACACCAACAATTCTCTTGTGGCATGAGGATCGCAACCCCGCTCCTCTCCACACCCTACTGGCACAGCTCTTTAACCATGGCACTGGTTTCACGTTCCCTTCTGCCGTATTCAAGGGTTTGCGGTCGGGAAACAACTGGAGGAGTCGAAAGGCTCAGAATGAACCGGCGGTGGTTCTACTTCGGAAGACGATCGCAGATCACCTATGCATCGGCGGCGGCCTCGTCTTGTTCCATTTCGATGGGGACGAACCGTGGTCGAAGCGTGCCGACTCATCAACTCTTGGTCAGTTTGAGGACAGAATCTTGAGACCTGTAATGAGCATCCTTGCTTCGCGTGGAATGAGCGAGGATGACGTGAGGAGCCGGTTCCGGACTATAGTGCCATACTATTCCCTTGAATCTTGGCTCTTCAGAAACACGGCAAGGGCGAGAGAAATATGCACAAACAGGTGTGCCCGAAGCACGCATGCCTTGCACGAGATTGTGTGGAGGAAAATCGATGATGAGGCTTCATATCTTGATGAAATAACCAAGCCGAAGGAGGAGCACTTCTGCCTCGGCGATCGATTTAATGCCGAACTGGCAGAGCGCTTTCCTTGGGACTCCGCTTTGGCCAGTCGAACGTCATTCTTCGACTTCATCCAATTACTCGCGGGCACCGCTCCTTTTCGAGCAGTTATCCGTAGAGACATCTTGACGGCGATTGCGAACCATGAGGAGCGGCGGGATTGATGTTGTGTAGAGGGAAACGACCTCAAGGCGCACCGAGTCGCTCGCGCCTTGTCCGGAGAGACCTTCGCAGATTGAGACGTCTCATGTAAGGATCACAACCAATGCGGCATGGTCCGAGACCTCGGTCGTCCACGTCTGCCTGTCCACTTCATTCGTAGCCTGCGCCCAACCGTGGATCTCGACCTGCCCCGTGACCTTGGTCGCTAGGTCCTCGCTCGCGAGCGCGGCGAGCCCGGCGCTCTCCTCGGACTCCTCGACCCGTTTGTCGGCGTTTCTCCGACCGGGGAACGACAGACCCATGGTGTTGAAGTCGCCGAGCACATCCGGCGCGGCTCGCCCTTCGGGGCCTTGCGACCCAGCGCGCGTCTCAGGTTCCACACCTTCCGGAAGTTGTCGAAGCGGTTCCCGAGTGCTCCAGCGTCGGCTCCGCTGTCCGTGTGCAGGAACAACAGGTTCGTCCATACCGTCCCCTGCCTCGCCGACAGCAACGCTCCGGGCCGCAGTGCGTCGTTCCCCTCCTGGTACTCGCGCTTCTGCACAAAGAGCTTCTGGTCGAACACCACGCGCCGACAGCCGATGAGGATCTCCTGCAACTGCGGCCCGTCCGTCAGGAAGAAGTCGTGGTCGGGGAAGGACTGCTCCATCAACTTGCGGATGTTCGCGTGCTCCACCTCGAGGATCCCGAACACGTCGGGGTCCAGCGACTTGAGGTGCCTGACGACGCGCTTCTGGCGGTCATCCGAGACGCGACCGCCAAAGTGCTCCACGTTCCACGACGCCAATGAGAAGCCCATGTCCCCCCTCCATCAGCGAGGCCTGAAGTAGAGCCCTGCGCCGCGGGTGGACGCAATCGCTACGCACTTCGATGACGATTGCCCGCGACTGAGCCGAGCCCTTTCTCGGGGCGGCACCCGCTCGCCGCGTTTCCGAACGCTTCGATGTCGCTGGCGTCGGTCTTCGCTTCGTTGGCGGCCACGAGATCTCTTGTGGCGCCTCGCCTGACACCGTTGACGTTCATCTGAGGGGAGTTGACGACGTCTCCCCTGCTCTTGGCGCCAGCGTGAGCCTCATTGACGTTCGACTTCACCACCTGAGCGACGCGATCAGTCGTTGTTTCGCCCTCGGAGGCTTCGTTGGCGGGCGCATCGGGTCCTGGGGCGGCCGCGCTTGCCTCGTTGGCGTCGTCGCAGGCGATTGTGGCGCGCGCACCTCGCACGTTGGCGTCCCGAAATGTGTTCTTGGCGCGCCGAAAATCCTACATTCCGAACTGGTTGGCTTCGTTGGCGCCCTCAGATGTGTGTGTGCCGCAGTGCAACACCTTCATTGCGGACCCCCAACATCCCGTTGTTCCGATGCGAATTCTGGCCGGATATCGTCACACGGCTGTTTTCACTCGTAGGCACGGGGGTACCAACGAATGGCTCAGACGGCTGATGCGGTGTTGCGCGGTGGGGAGCAGGCACTCGAACTGGCGAAGACGTATGGAGCGACGCTCCAGCCTCGGCTGTCCGGCGGGTTCTTCGACCTCCTGCGCACCGACATCGCAACCATTCGCGCTAATGGCGAGGTGCAGTCGGTGCGCTCGACCAAGCGCTCCGCGACGGTTTCTCAGAACGATGCGATTCGCCAGGGCGCCGAGTTGGTCAGCGCCATTCGCGCAGCCGTGCGCACCGGAGCTCCGGCCAACAAGGCACTGTGGAAGGCCTTCGGTGTCGGCTCGAAAGTGACGCCGACCGTTCGCTCCGTCTCGGGAGCCCTCAGTGCAGTCATCGCGGCCGCTGCGAAGTTCCCCTCGGAGACGGCGGCGATCGGCCTCCTCGCGGCAGACCTTCAGCGCGCCCAGACCTACGCCGCCGCCATCGCCGACGCCGACTCGGCCCAGGAGATCACCAAGCTCACCTCCAAGCAGATGACTGCTCAGTACCGTGCGGCGCTCGATCGGCTGGCTTCCAACCTCGCCCACCTCGCCGCCGTGGCACGCATCGCCCTCGACAGCGACGCAGCCAACGCCTTCGCCGCCGTGGTGCCCTCGTCGACGTCGCGCAAGAAGCCTGCTCCCGCGCCAGCGCCAGCGCCCCAGTGACCAGAACAGCCTGAAGCCCGGGCCTTCCGGTGATCCGGCGGCGCTCGGGGTCGAGGCCGAACTTCAATCGAGGTCAGCGCCCGGTCTCGAGCGCGCGCAACCGGCCTTCGTGGTCGATGAAGCGTCGGTCGTTCTGAATCCGAAGCGCCGTGAACCCGACCTCCATGTCGTCGCGCAAGCGGACGAGCTCGGTGCGGAGTCGGATGAATCCCTCGTGCATCTCGGCTCGAACGTTGGCGATCTCGGCCTTGAGCTCGGTACGCACGCTCGTGACCTCGGCCTTCACGTTCGTCACTTCATGTCTCAGGTTCACGAGCTCGGCCTGAATCTGCTTCAGCACCTCGAGCTGCAGCATCGGGACGTCATCTGTTGGATTCGCAACTCACGGGCGTGACGCCGGAGCCCAGCCCTCGGCCTTCGCCAGATCGCTCACCAACTGCCCCACCAGCGGCGGCACCAACTCCAGCGCACTGCCTCCGGAGCCGCTCGCCCGGTACTCACTCGCCAGCGCGCGCTCCGGGTACGACGACACCAACAACGCCGCCTCGACGTTCCCGCCCGTGGGCGCCTTGATCGACAGCGCGAGCTCGAGCCCCTTCACCTTGCGCGCCCCGAGCGCCACCTTCGCCGCCGCGTCCGATTCTCCCGGAGGCGCCAGCGTCACCTTCCAGCGCCCGAGCTCGGCCTCGAGCGCCTGGCGACCCGCCTCCGGCACGCCCGGCGTCGAAGACCGGTCGACCACCGGCGCCAACGACACGTACGCGCTCTTCGCCGCGACGGGCTTCGGCGCCACCTTCTTCGGGCCAGCCCAGGCCGCGCCCGCGACGAGCGCCACGACGAGCCACACCGCGCGCGCCGTCACGAGTGGACCTTCGTCGTGAGGACCTCTCCGAGCGAGCGGCTCATGCGCACCCCGCGCGAGGCCGGAAACTTCGCGAGCCCCTCGGCCCTCAGCTTCGGCGCCACCTCGGCCTCGTAGCGGCGAAACACGTCCATCGACGGGAAGCGGTAGCGCACCTCGAAGCGCAGGGGCGCAGCGGCGGTGGGTTCCATGCGCACCAGCGTGGCCTCGGCGGCGCCTCCCGCGAGCACCTCGGCGAGGTGTCCGTCCTGCAACCAGCGCACGTATTCCCCTGCCACGGACAGGTCGTCGAACTCGGCCGTAACGGTGTAGGCGATGCTCATTTCTCCTTCTTCGGAGAGCTTTGGCCCAACCGCAAGGCCGCTTCGCCCCAGCCGCCGCCCCGTCACCGACTCGACACGTGACGACCGGGCCATCGTTGACGTTTGCCGTCATGCGGCGCCGCGGCGCCGTCGCTACGTCGAAGGCTCAACCTGGTGGGGGTGTTCATGACGGCCGTCGAGTCGAGCGGAGTGAACGAGGGCAACGCCGTGCTCGAGCACCTGCTGGTGCGCACCAGCCGAACCTTCGCGCTGGTGATTCCGCGGCTGCCGCCGCCCACACGCGAGGCGGTGACGCTCGCCTACCTGCTGCTCCGCCTCGCGGACACCGTCGAGGACTCGGCCACCTGGCCCGTCGCGCAGCGCCAGGCCGCGCTCGAGGCGCTGGCGGAGGCGCTCGCCACACACCCGAGCGAGGTCGAGGCCCTGGCGGCGACCTGGCTGAGCGGCGCGGTGACCGCCGACGAGGGCTGCCGCGAGCTGCTCGAGCACGCCGGCGAGTTGATGCGCGCCGTGAACGCGCTCTCGCCACGACGACGCCAGGTCGTCGTCGACCACGTCGTCCGCTCGGTGCGCGGCATGCGCGAGATGCTGAACCACGCCACACCCCGCGGGCACGAGCTGACCTCGCTCGTCGACTTGAAGGCCTATTGCTACGTCGTCGCCGGCCTCGTCGGAGAGCTGCTCACCGCCCTCTTCCGCGTCGACGTGCCGTCCCTCGAAGCGGTGGCGGCGCGGCTCGACGAGCGCGCGGTGGCGTTCGGCGAAGGGCTCCAGCTCGTCAACATTCTCAAGGACGCCGAGGCCGACGCGGCCGAGGGGCGCCGCTTCATCCCGCCGGCCGTCGAGCGGAGCGCCGTGTTCGACCTCGCCCGGACGGACCTGCAGCTGGCGCGCGAGTACGTGGACGCCCTGGCGAGCGGCGGCGCACCGGTGGGCCTGCTCGCCTTCACGCTCCTGCCGGTGGAGCTCGCCGTGGCCACGCTCGACGTCGTCGAGGCCCAGGGCGCAGGCGCGAAGCTGAGCCGCGACGAGGTCTTCGCCATCGTCGCCCGCGTCGATTCAGCGCTCGACGCCAGAGCGCCCTGAACCGCCCCCTGCGTTGCGCTGGCACCACCGGGTCCATACGGGCACCAGCGATGCGTCGCACGCTGCTGGTCACGATGGTGCTGTGGGGAACGCTGAGTCACGCGCAAGACGACCGCCCGTTCGTCGCCGAGCTCCCCCGCGCGCGAGCCCTCATTCTTGCCAACGACTTCGTCGAGACGTCGGCCGACATCCACGACCCCGACCTCGGCATCGGCCAGCGCCGAGTGACGGTCCGCTTCGTTGACCCGCTCCCGCCTGCGCTGCAGCGAATGAACGTGTTCGAGATTCTCGCCCTGGCGCCGCTGGCCCGGGAGGAGGCCGAGCGCGCACAGGCCCTCAACGACCGCGCCCTCGGCTTGCTTGGCGGCTCCCTCGGCGTCCTCGCCGGTGGCGGCGCGGCGACGTACGCCCTCGGGGCGCTCGCGCCAGGCACGCCCAGCACCCTCGGCATCATCGGCATCTTCACGCCGCTCTTCCTCGGCCTGGTCGTCTCGACCGGGCTGGCCGTGGCCGCGACCGCCATCTCCGAGGAGACCTCGAAGCTGCTCGACATCGCGGTGTTCAACTACAACCGCGACCCCCGCGTTCGCCGCTGGTGACGGTGGCGCCGCGCCTCACCCTGCCCGCACCACGAGGTGCCGGTACCGCTCGTGGTACAGCTCCGACAGCGTCAGGAAGAGCGCGACGATGAGCGGGCCGTAGACGAGCCCGAGGACGCCGAAGAGCGCCAGGCCTCCAACGATGGACAAGAAGATGAGCAGGCTCGGCAGCTGCACCTGCGCGCCGATGAGCTTCGTCTTCACCACGTTCTCGACGAAGAGGCCCTGCGCGACGTTGAAGGCGAGAAACCCCACCGCGGCGCCGTAGCGGCCCTGCGCCACCAGCACCACGGTGGCGGGCACCGTCACCACCGAGATGCCCACCAGCGGCAGGAATGCCATCACCGTCATCACCGTGCCCCACAGCACCGGCGACGAGAAGCCCAGCACCGCCATCGAGAGCCCGCCGAGCACACCCTGAACGAGGCTGCCCAGGCCGTTGCCCACCACGATGGCGCGGGCCACGGCGTTGAACGTGTCGACGAGGCGCGCCTCCTCGTCGTCTGGGAGCGGTGAGGTGGCGAACACGTACCGTCGCAGCCGCTCTCCCTCGAGGAGGATGGTGAAGACGATGAACAGCATCAGCACGAAGTGGAGCCCCGCAGCCAGCACGTTGGTGACGACCGCGTTCACCTGCGACGAGATGAAGCTGGCCACCGTGCCCGACGCCTTCACCAGCCAGCCGCTCAACACCTCGGGCGTCCAGGCGGTGCCCAATGCCTCTGAGATGGAGCGCGCACGGCGCGCGAGGAACCCCTCTCCGAACAGCAGCGCGTCGAGCTGCTCCCGGCCGAAGCCCTTGAGCGTGTCGTCGTAGAAGGCCGTCGCCTGCGCCGACAGGCTGGTGCTGATGAGGACGACGGGCACCAGCACCACCACCGCCACCAGCGCCGTCATGAGGCCCGCCGCCAGCGCCGGCCGCTTCACGAGGCGCGCACGCAGGGCCCGGTGCGCAGGCCCCACGAGGCTCGCGAACATGAAGGCCAGCACGAAGTCCGCGAGGAACGGGGAGAGGACGTAGAGCATCCCGGCGAGCGCGCCGAGGAAGAGCACCATGAAGAAGGCGACGGCGGCGAGCGGCCGCTGGGTGTCGTTCATGCGGCGGCGGTGTAGCCCGGCCCGCGTACGATTTCGTGAAGCTGTCGCACCAGCCCCGACACCTGGCCCGGCATGACTGCTCGATTGCTGCTGGTGGGGGCCCTCGCCTCGGGGTGCTGGGCGCCGTTCTCGACGGTAGACGACGACCTGGTGCCCATCGTCGCCGATGCCGGCAGACCGCCTCAGGGTCGCGACGCGCAGGTCGCCGATGCCTCGGTGGCCGACGCCGCCGTGGCTGACGCGGGCACCCCACTGCCGACCAACGCGGCCATCGCCCCGGTCGCCGGCCCGCCTCCCGCCGCCTGCGGCTCGCTGCGCGCAGTGCTTGGCGCCCGCCTCGCGAATGACGCCGGGTGCGGCAACGGCTGCCTCTTCACCGTCGACGAGCAGACCTCGTCGCTCGCCTTCGTCTCGGGCCGCACCGCCGCCGACACCGTCTGGTTCACCGTCGAAGGCGGGCTCAGCGCCGACTGGGTCGTCTTCACCTCGTACCGCGATGGCCTCGGGCGCCGGCTGGTGGCGAAGTCACGCCGGTCGAACGCGCTGTTCCAACTGCAGCCGCTGGGAACCGGCAACGTCTCGGTCGTGGGGCGATGGCTCGGCAGCACCTTCCACTACGTCGTGACCGAATGGGCGCCCGTCGCGGGCAGTCCCCGCCGCTCGACGCTGCGCGCCTGGCACTCCGCGACCCCCATCGAGTCCGAAGTGGTGGCCGAGCTGCCCAGCCCCCTCGGCGCCGGCTTCGGCATCAACTCGCTCACGGCGTACGCCTACGTCCTGGCGCTGGACGATGGGCTGTACGAGGTGCCCCTCTACGGAGCCAATCGCCGCGCCCGCCAGGTCATCGCCGTGCCCGACGTCTCGGCGCTCGTCGTCACCGACACGGGGCCATTCGCCTACGGCACGCGCTCCGGCGCGGTGGTGTACGGCACCTGGGGCTCGACGGTGCAGCACGAGGTGGTGGCGACGGGCCTGGAGGCAGCGTCGCTCGGCGTGCTCGGCTACGGCGAGCTGGCGGTGTTCGACCGGGAGCGCGGCATCTTCACCATCGACACGGCGTCACGCACGACGAGCCTGCTCTATGCGCAGCGCGACTTCGTGCAGGGCCACCACTTCATCGGAGAGATGCTGGTGCCTGACTTCAGCGGGCAGATTTCGGTCTCGGAGATCTGCCACCTCGACGCCGACGCACCGACCTACGGGACGGTGGCGCTCGAGCCGCCCTTGCCGCTCGTGGGCACTCCAGCCCGACGGGGCTCGGCGCGCTGGGTGACGGGCACGCCCGAGTGGCCCTGGCAGGTGCCGGTGCTCGACAGCCCCCCGTGGGACCGACCGCTCGACCGCGAGTCCCTCACCGGCGCGTTTCTGCTGCGCGTCGTGGGGCCCTGAGCTCATTCGCAACAGGGCACAGGCGTCACGGCGTCAGCTCGACGACGTAGAGCGTGTGCACGGCGCTCGCGGTCCGCTCCGCGCGGGGCGTGGCCACCCGGGTGCTCGAGACGGGCACGAAGGCGACGGTGCCTCCGATGTAGAGCCGGGTGTCGACGAGGCTCGTCTCTCCGGCGCCCTGCCCGGCCACGGTCTGGGCCGACGAGAAGAGGAGCGTGCGTGACACGTCGTAGGGCCGCACGGTCACCTCGGCCTGGCCTCCAGGCGGGTTCACCACCACGTGCTGCTGCACCGTCGCGCGGGGCCCGAAGTCGATGCGCTCGAAGTGGGCACCAGGCATCGGGAACGACGGGCAGCCTGCATCGCCCTGGGCGCCGCGGGTGAAGGTGAGCTCGGTCGGAGACGAGAGCGTTCCCCGCAGCATCGTCGCGCACACGTCGACGACGACGTCGGGCGTGAGGGGCTGCACCAGGAGCGCCGTGTTGGGTCCCGCCGTCGGCAGACCGCCCAGCGTCGCCGTCGTCGCGCGCGTGCCGCCATCGAAGAAGCCGCGCACCACCGAGACGTCGCTCCACTCGACGAGCTGGGCGCCATAGAGGCCGCAGGTGGCGCCGATCGCCGCCACCTCGGAGCCGCTCCGCAGGACGACGGCCGGGCTGTCGTCGTCGTCGTAGAAGTTCGAGCTCACCGCCGCCGACTTGAGCAGCAGCGTGCGCGCGGGGTCGACGCCCCCATCGAAGCGCTGCGGCACGCCGCACACGGCTGGCGGCAGGTGCACCACGCGCAGGCCCGCCGGCAGCTCGGCCACCTGGAAGTAGACCGTCGACTCGTCGGTGTCCTGCTCCCGCTCGCACACCAGCGACGAGACGCTCGCGAGCGAGCACCGCACCAGGCCGGAACCGGCGACCTGCAGGCTGCTGCTGAGCGCCTGCATGACGAAGAAGCTCGTCGTCACCGACTCCACCGCCGGCGTGAAGGGGCACACGACGCGGGTGCCCGGCGTGCCGGCGCCGCCATCGGGCAGCGAGGGCCCCGCCGGCGGCAGACGACACACCCCGCGTCGAACCAGGGGCCGCGCGGTCAACTGCGCGCGCGCCTCGCCCACCACGGCAGCGGCCTCGACCTCGAGCGTGCCCGCCGTCAGCGGCTTCACGAAGATGTTCGCCGTGAACGCCGGCGCCGCCAGCGACACGCGCGTCACGGCATCGCCGCAGGTGGCGGTCGACGACAACCGGGCGCTCCCCGCCGACAGCCGCAGCGCCACCTCGAGCGCGCCGGCGTCGACACCTCCGTCGCGCACGCGGAGCGTCAGCGGCACGCAGCGGCCCGTCAGCACCGAGTCCACGAAGGGGTCGAACCCGAGCGCCCCGGGCCCTTCACCCGGCCCGCCATCGACGCCGGCATCGACACCGGCATCGACGCCGGCATCGCGCGGGGCGCCAGCGTCGAGCCCGTCGAGCCGCACGCATTCGGGGCCCTGGCCCACGTCCACGCACGCGTACCCGGTGACGCAGTCGTCCTGCGTCGTGCAGACGAAGCGCTCGGCGCCGAGGTCGAGCGGGCTGCGCTCGCACGCCGACACCAGCAACAACACACAGGGCAGCGTCAGACGCACGGGCGCTTCGCCTTAGCAAACCCACGCTCCCGGTCGACGGAGACGCCTGCACGGGTGAGCACTCGACTTCACACCTCGGTCGCCAGCTTCGACCGCCTCGATGACGAGGCGCGATCGGCTGCCCGGCCAGGCAGGCCACCACGTCACCGGTGAAGGCCGCCCGCGCGCGCGTTACAACGCGGGCCATGCCTTCGAACGCCTCGAGCCCCTCGTTCATCAGTCAGCTCTGCTTCGGCACCATCGAGGAGGACCTCATCCTCCCCTACCCGAAGATGAAGCCTGCCGAGCAGGAGACCTTCAAGGCCATCCGCTCCTCCATCGAGCAGCTGCTCAAGCCGCACGAGAAGGACTTCCGCGCGTGGGACGAGGACGGCGAGCTGCCCGCCTCGTTCATCGAAGAGCTCAAGTCGTTCGGCCTCTTCTCGCTCGTCATCCCCGAGGCGCACGGCGGCATGCAGCTGTCGGCGACGGCCTATTCGCGCACGCTGCAGGAGCTCGCCAAGTACGACGGCTCGGTCGCCGTCACCGTGGGCGCCCACTCGTCCATCGGCATGCGCGGCCTGCTCCTCTTCGGCACCGACGAGCAGAAGGCCCGCTACATGCCGAAGCTCGCGACCGGCGAGATGATCGCCGCCTTCTGCCTCACCGAGCCCGGGGCCGGCAGCGACGCCGCCAGCATCAAGACCACCGCCGTGAAGGACGGCGACGACTGGGTGCTCAACGGCAACAAGCTGTGGATCACCAATGGCGGCATCGCGCAGTTCTTCACCGTCTTCGCCAAGACGGGCGGCCAGGCCGAGCGCGGCAACATGACGGCCTTCATCGTCACCCGCGACCAGGCCGGCGTCTCGGTGGGCCCGCACGAAGACAAGATGGGCATTCGCGCCTCGAGCACCACCACCGTGCACTTCGACAACGTGCGCGTGCCGGCGAACAACGTGCTGGGCGAGGTGGGCAAGGGCTTCAAGGTGGCGATGAAGATCCTCAACTCGGGCCGCACCGGCCTGGGCGGCGGCACCGTCGGCGGCATGAAGAAGCTCATCTCGCTCGCCACCAGGCAGTCGAAGGAGCGCGTGCAGTTCGGCAAGCCCATCGCCGAGTACGGCCTGGTGAAGCAGAAGCTCGGTCACATGGTGGTCGACTGCTACGCGACCGAGTCGGCGGTGAACATGGTGAACCACCTCATCGACTCGGGCAGCGAGGAGTACGCCGTCGAGGCCGCCATCACCAAGGTGTTCGGCACCGAGGCGCTGTGGCGCACCGCCGACGAGGCCCTGCAGATCGCCGCCGGCAACGGCTTCATGAAGGAGTTCCCCTACGAGCGCATCTTGCGCGACGCGCGCATCAACCGCATCTACGAGGGCACCAACGACATCTTGCGGCTCTTCATCGCGCTCACCGCGATGAACGAGGTGGGCTCGGAGCTCAAGGAGCTGTCGGACTCGCTCAAGGGCATCTTCAACAACCCCATCAAGGGCTTCGGCGTCATCTCGGAGTACGCCATGCGCCGGGCCTCGCTCGCCACCGACCGGGTCAAGCGCGAGAAGACGAAGTTCACGAAGCTCCACCCGGCGCTCGAGAAGAACCAGCTCGTCTTCGAAGAGCTCACCCGCGAGCTGGCCACCTCGGTCGACCGCATCTTGCGCAAGCACGGCAAGAACGTCATCGGCAAGCAGTTCGCCAGCCGCCGGCTCGCCGACATCATGATCGACCTCTTCGTGCTGGCCTCGACGCTGTCGCGGGTGTCGACGGCGATGCAGGAGCAGGGCGTCGGCAAGGTGACGAAGGAGATCGAGATTCTCGAGGTGCTGACGGGCCAGGTGCGCCGTCGGGTGCGCAGCAACATGTCGAAGATCGACGACAACGACGACGAGTTCATCAAGTCGCTCGCCGACGACGCGCTCGACCGCGAGGCCTACCGCTGGGACAACGTGGACTGAGCCGAACGTTCCACCCCACGGCCCGGCCGGGCGGCGACTGGCGAGGGGCTGGGCTTTGGACCATCATGGCGGCGCCATGCGCACGCTCACGCTCGTCTCGTTCGTCGTCCTGCTGCTCGCCACCAGCGGCTGCCGCAAGAAGTCGTACAAGGCGTTCTACGAGGCCGAGCGCGCGTACCAGGTGATGGTCGCGCGCGAGGGCGAAGACGCCTACTTCCAGCCCGAGCTGGAGCAGGTGCTCACGGTGCTGCGCGCGGTCCCCGCCGGCGCTCCCGAGGAGCCCAAGGCCCAGGCCCTGCTGGCCACCATCGAGCAGGAGCGCGCCCGCATCACCGCCGAGCGCAACCAGGCCGAGGCCGAAGCCAGAACGGCCCAGGCAGCGGCTCCGCCCACCCGCACCGACTTCGGCACCACCGCGCCAACCGAGGGCGCCGCGCCCGCGATCGACCCGGCGGCGGCGGGCCCGGGCACCCCGCAGCCCGGCATGGACGAGGCCGAGTTCAAGCGCCAGTTCGGCGTCTGCGTGACGGGCCCCGAAGTCATCGAGCTGCCCACCGGCAAGCACCCGGCCTACACCGGCGCCGACGACGAGCGGTGCCGCAAGCGCCTCGGCACCAGCGCGCCGACGAAGTTCTTCTTCGTCAACAACAAGCTCGCGGGCCGCGCCATCTCGCAGGTGAACGCCGAGGCCGCCGCCGCGGCCGACAAGGCCCGCAAAGAGGCGGAAGCCGCCCAGGCCAACGCGAAGAAAGAAGACTTCCTCTTCGTGCCCGGCGCGCCCCTGCCGAAGGTGCTGGCCGAGAAGATGCCGCCCCCCAACACCGGCGCCATGCCCGCGGCGCCCACCGGTGACGGCATGAAAGAGACGGCGCCCCCGTCGACGCTGCCGCCCCGCACGGAGTGACCGCGGTCAAGCAAACACCCGCCGTACCTGAGCTTTTGGGGAAGTGGCGCCCGCTTGGGTTCCAGGAGGCGGGTGTGCTAGCCGGCCAGTCGCCATGACGACTGCCACGGTGATGGACCCCGAAGCTCCGCAGCCGGTCCCCATGCCGGCGCTCCCGACGCCTGCGCACCAGGGCCAGGTGCGCGCCACCACGCCCGACGGCCGCCGCGCCGAAAAAGAGATTCTGCTGCACTCGCGCGAGTTCACCGCCGAAGACGTGACGCGCTCGTGGGCGTACACGCTGTCGACGTTCCTCATCCTCGGGGCGTTGTCGGCCGCGGCGGTGGCGCTGCCGACGTGGTGGCTGCGGCTGCCCGTCTCGGTGCTGGCCGGCCTCACCGCGGTGCGCACCTTCTGCCTCTTCCACGACTACCAGCACGGCGCGATTCTGCGGCAGTCGAAGGTGGCCGAAGCCCTCTTCTTCGTCTTCGGCATGTTCATCATGACGCCGCCGTCGGTGTGGCGCGAGACGCACAACTACCACCACCAGCACAACGCCAAGCTCATCGGCTCGCACATCGGCAGCTACCCGATGCTGACGCCGTCGATGTACGCGGCGCTCTCGCCTGCCCAGAAGCTGATGTACCGCTTCATTCGCAGCCCGCTGAACATGCTGTTGGCCATTTTCACGGTGTTCGGCGTCGGCATGAACCTCTCGCCCTTCCTGCGCGCGCCGAAGAAGCATTGGGCCGGCCTGTTGTGCCTCGTCACCGTCATCGGCCTGGGCGTGGGCCTGGGCCTCGCGGGGCACTTCGACGCCTACGTCTTCGGCTGGTTCATTCCCATGGCCGTGGCCGCGGCGTCGGGCTCGTACCTCTTCTACGCGCAGCACAACTTCCCCGGCATGAACGTCGCCGACCGCAGCACGTGGACGTTCTCGGGCGCGGCCATCGACTCGTCGAGCTTCATGAAGATGGGCCCCTTCATGAACTGGATGACGGCGAACATCGGCTACCACCACGTGCACCACCTCAACGCGACGATTCCCTTCTACCGGCTGCCCGAGGCGATGGAGGCCATTCCCGAGCTGCGGCACCCCGGCGAGACGAGCTGGCACCCGAAGGACATGGCCACCGCGCTGAAGCTCAAGCTGTGGGACCCCGAGAAGCAGCAGCTCGTCGGGTTCGAGCGCTGACGTCAGGCCGCCCGTGCGCAGCCGTCGGCGTTCCCCATGACCGAGGCCGACTGGCGGGCATCGCTGGGCTGGGGCCCGGACTTCGAGGCAGGGCTCGCGCCGTACGCCGAGAAGGGCCTCGAGCCGGCCCGCGTCATTCTCGTCTACCGCAAGCAGCTGAAGGTGCTGTCGCGACGCGGCGAGCACTGGGCACGCACCGGGGGCCGGCTGCTCCACAAGGCCGAGAGCGTCGAAGACTTCCCCGCGGTGGGTGACTGGGTCGCGGCGCGCGTGCCCGACGCCGGAGAGGCCCTGGTGCAGGCCGTGCTGCCGCGCCGCTCGGCCGTCGTGCGCAAGGTGGCCGGCCACCAGCACGCGCCGCAGGTCATCGCCACCAACATCGACTTCCTGCTGCTGGTGATGGGCCTCGACATGGACTTCAACCTGCGGCGGCTCGAGCGGTACCTCACGCTGTCGTGGGAGAGCCGGGCCCGGCCCGTCGTGGTGCTGAACAAGGCCGACGTCTGCGACGACCTGCCCTTCTTCCTCGACGAGACGAAGGCCATCGCGGGCGAGGCGCCCGTGCACGTGGTGAGCGCCCTCGACGGCTCCGGCCTCGACGCGCTCTCGGCCTACGTGGGCTTCGGCAAGACGACGGCCTTCCTCGGCAGCTCCGGCGTCGGCAAGACGACGCTGGTGAACCGCCTCGTGGGTGACGGCGATCGCCTCACGGGCGAGCTGAAGGACGACGGCAAGGGCAAGCACACCACCACCACCCGCGAGCTGGTGGTGCTGCCCGGCGGCGGCGCCCTCGTCGACAACCCGGGCCTGCGCGAGGTGCAGCTGTGGGAAGCCGACGAGGGCCTCTCGCGGGCCTTCGACGACATCGAGGCGCTGGGGGCGAGCTGCCGCTTCAACGACTGCCGCCACCTCGAGGAGCCCGGGTGTGCCGTGCAGGCCGCGCTCGCCGAGGGCACGTTGGCTGACGACCGCTACGACGCCTGGCAGACGCTGCAGCGCGAGCTCGAGAGCCGGCTCAAGCCGCAGCGCGGGGCGCCCGAGACGAAGCGGCGCGAGCGCGTCGGCCACGGCAAGCGGCGGAGCTGAGCGGATGCGTCGAGTGCCGAAGGACCGCTGAACGCGGCAGGTCGGGGAGCCGCCTCGGTGCGTCGGGCTCCTGCCAACGCACCGGCAGGCTCGCGCGGCTCTCGCTGAGAAGCCCCACCGTCGCCTGCGTCACCTGCCCAGCGCTCGACGGGACGCTGAGCCTGGACGCTGAGCTGAACCCGCGAACCTCAAGCGAACACGCCCAGGCGCCAGAGAATGGCGAGCAGCAGCGACATGCCCACCACGCCGATGAGCACGTAGCGCGCCGCCGGCGTCACGGGCTGCGGCGTGAGCCGCTCGGTGACGACGGGCATGCGGCCCTTCGGTGCCGACTCCGGATCGGTGGGCTCGAGGGACGGCTCGCTGGGCACGCCGATGGGCGTCACCTCGGACTTCGCGACGGCCGGCGCGTTGGGCGCGGTGTCGACGGGCTTCGAGCCGCGCCGCGCCTCGACCTCGGGGTTCTTCTTGCGGCCCGACGTCTCGCCCTCGACGCGGCCGCGCACCTGGAGCTTCGAGCGGCTCGGGCGCTCGTCGTCGTCGACGCGGGTCTGCGCGGGCGACGGCGCCGCCGGGGCCTCCATCGTCTCCTTGCGGCCCTCGGTGGGCGCGCGCTTCTTCGGGGGCCGGTCGTCTTCGAAGAGCTTCGTGGTGCGCGCGGGCTCGCGCTTGCGCTCCGGCGGTGGAGACGGCGGCAACCCGGGCCGGCTGGCCGACTTCGGCGACGGCTGCGGGTCGGGCTTCGGCACCAGTCCACGCGCCGCCGCGGGCAGGTCGTACGCGCCCTGGGTCTTCTCGTCGGCCGGGAAGCCCGCCGGCGGCAGGCGCCCGCCAGAGCGTGGCTCGGGCGGCAGCCGGGGCTCGGGGGCCACGCGCGTGGGCAGGAAGTCTCCGAAGGGGTTGGCCTCGGGGCGCACGTTCGTCTCGGTCACCACCGCGTCGGTCAGGTCCTGGAAGGTGGCGGCGGTGAAGGCGGCCTCGGCCGACTCCGGTGGCTCGAGGGGGTCGAACCGGAGCGCCATGGCGTAGGTCTCGGTGCGGGCGAGCGCCGTCGATGGTTCGCCCGACAGGTCCCACAGGTACTGGGCGCCCGCGAGGCTCTGCCGGGGCGTCATCGAGTCGCCGACGCCCCGCTCGAGCTCGGCCTTCAGCTGCGTGGGGTCGAGGTCGAGCACCTCGCAGAGCTCGGGGCCGGGCACGCCCCAGACGAGGCGCCACACCACGCGCTCGCGCACCTCTTCGGGCAGGGTGCGCACGCGCTCGAGCCACTGGCGGCCCTCGTTGCGGGTGCTGTCGGGGTTGGGGCGCTCCTGCTGGCTGGCGACGCGGGTGCGGGCCGCGAGCCGGCGGGCGACCGTCACCGCGTGCTGCACGAGCTGCGCGTCCTGCTTGAGCAGGCCGGGGGTGCTCAGCACCTGGTCGAGCGTCTCGGGCGTCTTCTGGTTGGCGACGTGGTGCGGGAGCCTCGCCACGAGCGCGCCGTGCACGAAGGGCGTGACGTACTCCCGCAGCCGCTCGGCCGCCGCCGCGTCACCCTGCCGCCACTTCGGCACGTCGTCGAGCCACTCCACGCGAGATGAACCAGTGTACCGCACGGCGGCCCCGCGCCACGCCTCGTCCGCGATCACCGGCCACGACGCGCGCGCAAGTTTCGCGGCGTTCCGACGCCGAATTGGACGCGCCTGCGGAATCATCGGAGAAAACGCCCATCACATGGCGGACATCATCGATCTGTCCCTGGTCGCAGCGTCTCGCAGGACCCTCGAGAAGCTGCTCGACACCCGCGGCATCAACTACTTCCTCAAGACGGACGCGAAGCAGCCGTTCCGCCTCGAGCCCAGCCGCGTCGACCTCGTCGTGCGCACGGCGGCGAAGCTGGGCAAGGGCACGCCGCCGCCGAAGGCGTACGAGCACGCGCGCAAGCTGGTGCGCCGCGAGCTCATTCGCCGCGTCGTCGGCGAGATGCTGCACATCGGGCTGTGACGCGTCAGTCCTGCGCGCAGTCGACGAGCGTCGGCGCCAGCACGCGCACGAGGTCGGCGGGCGTCATCGACACGAGGAAGCCGCGGCCGCCCCCGTTGATGTAGAGCCGCTCGAGCGTGGTGATGGAGCGCTCGCACGCGACGGGTAGCGGCTTCTTCGTCCCGAACGGCGAGGTGCCGCCGACGAGGTAGCCGGTGTGGCGCTGGGCCACCTCGGGCGCGCAGGCCGCGACGGACTTCTTGCCGAGCTGACGGGCGAGCTGCTTCGTCGAGACCCGCTGGTCGCCGTGCATCAGCACCAGCAGCGGCTG
The DNA here is from genome assembly GCA_025459425.1 of Myxococcaceae bacterium. Classification (GTDB taxonomy): domain Bacteria; phylum Myxococcota; class Myxococcia; order Myxococcales; family Myxococcaceae; genus Xiheimicrobium. The sequence continues at coordinate 20,331 of JALOQF010000004.1, forward strand.
CTTCGCGTCGTCCTCGAACACGAGGGTCTTCACCACCTGGTGCTCCGGCACGCCGAGCTTCGTGCTCGAGGCCCTGGTGCCCCCGCCCTCTTCGTAGGTGAAGCGGTGCGCCTCGTAGGCGACGCCGTGCGCGTCGAGCACCTCGGTGGCGAGCGTCTTCACTTGGTGAAGCTGCGCGTGAAGCGCATCGCGCCCGTCGAGTCGTAGTAGGTGCCGGTGAAGGTGCGCCCGTTGAGCTCGATGTAGAAGAAGCCCGAGTCGGTCGTCTGGAAGTGCGCCGGGTTCTTCGTGTCGACGGTGGTGGTGGACGCGCCCGCGCCCGAGACGATGAGCTGGGTGCCGTTGCACGTGGGGACGAGCCACTGCGCCGAGTGATCGTGCCCGGCGAGGTACACGTCGGCGCGGCCGCAGACGATGGTCTCCATGAAGGACTTCACGTGGCGCCCATCGACGAAGCCAGGGGGCGTGCCACAGACCTGCTGGCCGAGCACGGTGGTGCAGCGGCGGTCGTAGTCCCCGGCGTTCCCGTGCGGGCCGTTCGAGCGGTACGGGTGGTGGCCGAGGGCAATCTTCCACGTGGCGGTGGACGCCTGGAGCCACGCGGTCATGTCGGCCCGCGTCTGGGTGTCGTTGCCCCAGAAGGTGCGGTTGGTGTCGAGCGCGAAGAACTCGGCGTGGCCCTGGGTGAAGCGGTGGTGCACGGCGGGCAGCCGCCACTTCGGGTTCACCTGCGAATAAGCGACCTGCACGTCGGCCTTGCTGACCTCGTAGCCCGCGCCGTCGCCGCCGTAGTCGTGGTTTCCCAGCACCGGGTAGAAGGGCGCGTTGACCGTCGCGTAGGGCGTGACGAAGGCGCTCTGCCACAGCGGGTCGGTCGTCGAGCTGACGCCCGAGGGGTAGAAGTTGTCACCCAGCATCACCACGAAGTCGCAGCCGCGCGCCGCGCACACCGTGCCGATGGCCGCGCCCACGGCGTTCTGCGCTGCGTTGCTCTTGCCGGTGTCGCCGATGGCGACGAAGCGCACCACCTGCGGCGCTCCCGCGTCGGCCGAGCCGCCCGCGGCGCCGGCATCGGCGACGGCCACCCCACCACCACCACTCCCGCCCGCCGCGCCACCTCCAGCGGAGCCACCCGCCGCAGCGCCACCGGCGTCGCCGCCGCCAGCCGTCACGCCTCCCGATGCGCCGCCAGCCGTGGTTCCACCTGCCGAGGCGCCACCGGCCGAGGCTCCACCAGCGCTGCCACCACCGGCCGAGGCGCCACCGGCTGCGCCCCCCGCCGTTCCGCCCGTGCCGCCGGCAGCCCCGCCTCCCGTTCCGCCCGTGCCCGGGTTGCCTGCGCAGGTCACCGCGAGCGCGGACAGCGAGACGACGGCGACGACGAGCAGGGCGCTGGAGCGGAGGTTCACGGCGCAGGCGTTAGCCAATGCCGGGACTCCCGGTCAACGTGCGGCTCGACCTGGCGCGCGCCGTTCCCGGGCGATGTCCCTTCAAACGCTCCACGCGATCGCGGTAAGCGCGAACCGTTCGGTGGCCAGTGTGGATTCAAGCTGAACGATGAAACCAACCCGGGAGCAACAGCCGTGCTGAGCTGGAACAGGTGGATGGTCGCGACCCTCGCGACGAGCATCGTGGGCTGTGGCGGAGTCATCGCGACGGCCGACGATGGCGGCTCGACGGGCAGCGCCGGAGGGACCGCTGGAGCCGGCGGAGGCTCCGCGGGGTCGGCGACCGACGGCGGCTTCGAGGGACTGCCTTGCGACGTCGGGGCGCTCTTGCAGAGCCGTTGCATCGGCTGTCATCGCAACCCGCCGACGGGCGGCGCCCCGAACGCTCTCACCTCGCGCGCCGACCTCCTCGCCACCAGCTCCGGCGGGCAGCGCTACGCCGAGCTCTCGCTGGCCCGCATGAAGAACGCCGCGGCGCCGATGCCACCCGGCGGGCTCCTGCCTGCCACCGAGGTCGCGCGGTTCGAGGCGTGGGTGACGGCTGGGCTGCCCGTCGGCACGTGCAACAGTGGCGTCGATGCGGGCATGCCCGCACCGCTGACGTGCATGAGCACCCGCACGTGGGCTGACCGCTACGACGGCAGCCCCGACATGAACCCGGGCCTGGCGTGCCGGGCCTGTCACGCCGGACAGAACTTCAACGGGCAGAACCCGCAGGGCCAGAGCGAGCTGGGCCGGCAGTACTGGTTCGCGGGCACTGCGTTTCCCGGGCGCAACGAGCGCGACGGGTGCCTCGCCTCACCGCCGACGGGCGTGACGATCGAGATCCTCGACGCCGACGGTGGCGTGCGCCTGTCGATTCCCGTCCGCACGAGCTCGGGCAACTTCTATGACGCCGCCCTCCGCACGCGGCCACCGTGGCTGCCGTACACGGCGCGCGTGAAGCGCAACGGGGCCGTCGTCTCGACGATGCGCACGCCGCAGATGAGCGGCGACTGCAACACGTGCCACACCGAGCGGGGAGACCAGGGCGCGCCCGGCCGCATCACCTGGTGACGCGCTTTCAGCCGACGCCGGCCTCGAGGAGCGCGGGCACGAAGCGCGCCACCACCACCGCGTCGAGCTGCAGCCCGGTGGGCGAGGCGCGGTTCGTCGCAGCCTCGTACTCCCGCACGAGTGCACCCAGCGCCATGACGTCACAGGCGGCGCCGGCGGCCTCCTGGAGCCGACGAAAGGGCCCGGGCTCCGCGCCGAGCCACTCGCTCGCGTAGCGGGCGCTGCGGGCCCGTCGACGGACGCGGTGCAGCGCCTCGAGCGCCCCAGCGCGCGACGCCTTCCGCAAGTCGATCCACGCGGTCTCGACCGCGTCCACGAGCAGGCTCCGCCGCTCGAGGGCCAGGCGCTTCGGGACCGGCCCGACGAACGAGAGCGCGCGCAGCACCCCATCGAGGCGGGGGTGTTGGAGCACGTCGGTGGCCGCTCGCCGTGCCACCTCGTGCTGCGCCGTCAACCAGCGGCCGAAGTCACCGCCGAATCGCTCGGCCATCGCCACGTCGAGGTCCCGCAGACGGGACAGCGCGCGAGCGAGCCACCGCAGGTCGTCACGCAGCACGTGGACGCCGCCGAGGGTGAGGAAGACGCGCAACCGACGGCTGGCGACGCGGGCCTGGTGAATCGCCTCGGGCTCGAGCGTGGCACGGGCGGCCTCGACGCTGGCGCGCAGGTGTTCGAGCTGCGGCGTCAGCGTCAACCTGGCCATCAGTCGAGCCCGGCCCGGCGCGCCACCTTCGGGGGCAGCACCCACGTGAGCTGCATCTGCCCGGGCGCGAGCGGTCCATCGAGGCAGGCGACGGCGCCCTTCTTCAGCTCGACCTTGCCCGCCACCTTCTCACCCAGCACCAGCCACGCCAGCAGCGTCGACAGGTGCGGCTCGTGGCCCACCAGCGCCACCGCCTCGCCCACGCACGCGTCGAGGAGGCGCTGGGTCGGCGCCGAAGCGAGCAGCGGCGTCACCTCGAAGTCGCCTTCGCAGAGACGCTCGAGCAGCTCGGCCGTGTCGACGGCGCGCTTCTTCGGGCTGTGCAACACCCGGTCGAAGGTGACGTCGAGCCGCTCGAGGAGCGCGACCTGCTGCCGGAAGCGCGCGACGCCCTCTTTCGTGAGCGCGCGGGCGTCGTCGTCGGCGCCCTCTTCGGCGATGGCATGACGAACGAGGTAGAGCTTCATGCAGGCACCTTCTGGCCCTTCGCCTTCACCAGCGCCTCGGCGATGACGGCGTCGAGGCGCGCATCGGTGAAGCCGAGCTCGCGGGCCGTGTCGACGTGCGCGCGGGCCTTCACCTCGTCGCCCAACAGCGCGGCGACGATGGCGCGGTTGGCCCACGGCAGGCAGTAGTCCGGGTCGACCTGGAGCGCCGACACGAAGAGGGCCTCGGCTTCGGCCAGGCGGCCCTGCTCGAGCCGCGCCACGCCCTGGTAACCGCGCGCGAGCGCCACGGGGTTGGACGTCTGGAAGCCGGCGTAGAGGAACGCGAGGCTCCGGCGCCAGGCCTGCTTCGTCACCAGCGCCTCGAACTCACGCAGCGTCTCGAAGGCCGCCTCGTACTGCTTCGCCTCGAGCTGTGCGCGCGCCTTGCCGTACGGCCCACGGGCGAAGAACGCGACGAGCGACACGCCCCAGGCGATTCCGGCGACGGTCCACACCGCGCCTTCGGGCAGCGCGAGCGGGAGCAGCAGCAGACACACGCCGCCGATGACGGCGATGGCGACGTTCTGTTGCGGGCGCGTCATGCGAGGAGCGGTTCTACCAGAGCCGTCCCCGGGGAGACGTCACAGCGGAATGTTGCCGTGCTTGCGGGGCAGGTTTTCCTGCCGCTTGTCTTTGAGCATCTCGAGGGCGCGAATCACCTTCGTGCGCGTCTGCTCGGGGCGAATGACCTCGTCGATGTACCCGAGCTCGGCGGCCTTGAAGGGGTTGGCGAACTTCTCGCGGTACTCGGCGACGAGGCGGGCCTTCTCGGCCACCGGGTCCTTCGCCTGCTCGATCTCCTTGCGGAAGATGATGTTCACCGCGCCGTCGGGGCCCATCACGGCGATCTCGGCGGTGGGGTACGCGAAGTTGATGTCGGCGCGAATGTGCTTCGAGGCCATCACGTCGTACGCGCCGCCGTAGGCCTTGCGGGTGATGACGGTCACCTTGGGCACGGTGGCCTCGGCGTAGGCGTAGAGCAGCTTGGCGCCGTGCTTGATGATGCCGCCCCACTCCTGGGTGGTGCCGGGGAGGAAGCCGGGCACGTCGACGAAGGTGACGAGGGGAATGTTGAAGCAGTCGCAGAAGCGCACGAAGCGCGCGGCCTTCACCGAGGCGTCGATGTCGAGGCAGCCGGCGAGCACCGCGGGGTTGTTGCCCACCACGCCGACGCTGCGGCCGTTGAGGCGCGCGAAGCCGATGACGATGTTGCGGGCGAACTGCTCCTGCACCTCGAAGAAGTGTTTGTCGTCGACGACGAGCTTGATGACGTCGCGAATGTCGTAGGGCTTGTTGGGGTTGGTGGGCACCAGCGTGGCGAGCGCGGCCTCTTCCCGGGCCGGGTCGTCGGTGGTGGGCGCGGCGGGTGGATCTTCCGCGTTGTTCGACGGCAGGTACGACAGGAGCTGCCGGGTGAGCCCGATGGCGGCGGCTTCGGTCTCGGCGGCGAAGTGCGCGACGCCGGACTTCTGGTTGTGCGCGAGCGCGCCGCCCAGCGCTTCCTTCGAGACGTCTTCGTGCGTGACGGTCTTGATCACGTCGGGGCCGGTGATGAACATGTACGACGCGGCCTTGGTCATCAGGATGAAGTCGGTGATGGCCGGCGAGTAGACCGCGCCGCCGGCGCACGGGCCGAGAATGAGCGAGAGCTGCGGCACCACGCCCGAGGCGAGGGTGTTGCGCAGGAAGATGTCGGCGTAGCCCGCGAGGGACTCGACGCCTTCCTGAATTCGGGCGCCGCCGGAGTCGTTGAGGCCGATGATGGGCGCGCCGACGCGGGTGGCGAGGTCCATCACCTTGCAGATCTTCTGCGCGTAGGCGCCCGAGAGGCTGCCGCCGAAGACGGTGAAGTCCTGGGCGAAGACGAACACCTTGCGGCCGTCGACGGTGCCGTAGCCGGTGACGACGCCGTCGCCGGGGATCTTCTTGTCGGCCATGCCGAAGTCGGTGGCGCGGTGGGTGACGAACTTGTCGAGCTCGGTGAACGAGCCGCGATCGAGCAAGAGGTCGATGCGCTCGCGGGCGGTCAGCTTGCCGTCCTTGTGCTGTTTGGCGATGCGCTCGGCGCCACCACCCTGCTCGGCCTGGTGCTCCAGCGCGGCGAGGCGCTGACGGAGGGGATCCCGCTCGACGGTGTCACTCATGGCGCGGGCTGCTAGTCGCCTCGCGTGGCGGTGTCGAGCGTGGCGGAGGGTCATCCGTCACACCGAGAAGCAAGGTGACTTCGCCGACGCGTGGCCAGGGCCGCGAAAGCGCTGATGGCCGGCCGGGCACCGCCCTTGCTGTGGGCCGACGTGAGCGCGTCACCCGGAGTCACCATGTCAGCCCTCCCTCCAGAGCCTCCGCCCGGGTCCATTCTCGTCGTCGACGACGATGACCTCTTCTTGCGGGTGTGCACCGCGGTGTTGAAGCGCGCGGGGTTTCAGGTCGAGGGTCTGCGCGACCCCACCCAGGTGGTCGACACCCTCAAGCGCGGGCGCTTCGACGCGGTGGTGAGCGACGTGCGCATGCCGAACGTCGACGGGGTCCAGCTGCTGCGGGCGATTCGGTCGATCGACGAAGCGATGCCGGTGGTGCTGATGTCGGGGCAGCCGACGGTCGAAGCGGCGATGCAGGCGATCGAGCTGAAGGCGATGCGCCTTCTGCAGAAGCCCTTCGAGGTCGACGTGCTGGTCGACGCGGTGACGTTCGCGGTGCGCTCGCGCAGCTCGTCGGCGCCGATGCACCTGCACCAGAAGCTCGATCGATCGATGAAGGCGCTCCACATGGCGTACCAGCCGATCGTCGGCACGCGGGATCAGCGCACGGTGGCGTGGGAAGCGCTGGTGCGGTGCCGCGAAGGCGCGAAGGACCCGGGCGAATTGCTGCACCTGGCGGAGCAGACGAACCGGCTGTCGGAGCTCTCGCGTCGCATTCGGGACACGGTGGCGCGCGACGCGGCGGAGCTGCCGACCGACGCGCTCTTGTTCGTGAACGTGCACCCGCGGGATCTGGACGATCCGCACCTGGTGTCGGGAGATTCGCCCTTGTCGCGCATCGCGCGGCGGGTGGTGCTGGAGATCACCGAGCGCTCGAGCCTGGAAGAGGTCGACGCGCTGCAGTCGAAGCTGTTCGCGCTGCGGAGCCTGGGGTTTCGCATCGCGATCGACGATCTCGGCGCGGGCTACGCGGGGCTGGCGACGTTCGCGAGCGTGGAGCCGGACTTCGTGAAGCTCGATGGCTCGCTGGTGAGAGGGCTGTCGTCGTCGGGGAAGCAGCAGCTGGTGATCGCGTCGTTGATCGAGCTGGCGCGCGAGCTGGGCAGCCACGTCATCGCCGAGGCGATCGAGACGGAAGAGGAACGGAGCGTGCTCAGCGTGCTCGGCGTGGACTGGATGCAGGGGTACTACTTCGCGCGGCCCGGGCCTCCGTTTCAGGCGCCGAACCTGGCGGTGCTGAAGGCGGCGTGATCCGAAGCAGACCTCAACGGAACTCTGGGACGAACGAACCGCGTCACGTCGCCGAGCGGAACCGGTCCGTCGCCTGCACCAGCTCATGCAGAATCCCCGGCTCGTGAGCGGCGTGGCCCGCATCCGGCACGACCTTCAAGTCCGCCTCCGGCCACGCGCGATGGAGCGCCCACGCCGACTCCATCGGGCACACCACGTCGTAGCGCCCCTGAACGATCACCGCGGGGATCGCCCGAATCCGGTCGATGTTGGCCTTCGCCAGCAGCGCCTTCTCGGCTTCGAGCCAGCCGTGGTTCACGAAGTAGTGGCACTCGATGCGCGCGAACGCGGTGGCGAACTCGTCCTCGCCGGTCTTCGCGATGTACGCCTCGTTCGGCAGCAGGTAGCTCGTCTTGCCTTCCCACAGGCTCCACGCCTTCGCCGCCTCGGTGCGCACGTGCACGTCGCTCGACGTGAGCCGCCGGTAGTACGCCGACAGCAGGTCGCCGCGCTCGGCCTCGGGAATGTGGTGCAGGTACGGCTCCCACGCGTCGGGGAACAGGTGGCTCGCGCCGTCCTGGTAGAACCAGTCGATCTCCCACTTGCGCAGCAGGAAGATGCCGCGGAGCACCAGCGCGCGGACCCGCTGCGGGTGCGTCTGCGCGTAGGCGAGGCCCAGCGTCGAGCCCCACGAGCCGCCGAAGACGACCCAGCGCTCGATGCCCAGGTGCTCGCGCAGGCGCTCCATGTCGGCGACGAGGTGCCACGTCGTGTTGTGCTCGAGCGACGCGAACGGCGTCGACTTGCCGCAGCCGCGCTGGTCGAACAGCACGATGCGGTACGCCTGCGGGTCGAAGAAGCGCCGCTGCTTCGCCTCGGTGCCCGCGCCCGGCCCGCCGTGCACGAAGACCACCGGCGTGCCCTTCGGGTTGCCCGACTCTTCGAAGTACAGCTCGTGCCCATCGCCGACCGGAAGGCGTCCAGTGCGGTACGGCTCGATGGGCGGGAAGTAGGTGCGGCGCGTGGTGCTCGTCATGGCGCTCCCGTTACCACGAAGGTCACTTCACGTCGGTGCCCGGCGGCACGTCACCCGGGTTGATGAGCGACAACGACTTGCCGCTGCCCGACGCGAGGATCATGCCCCGCGACTCGATGCCCTTGAGCGCGCGCGGCTTGAGGTTGGTGACGACGACGACGTTGCGGCCCACCAGCGCCTCGGGCGCGAAGGCCTCGGCGATGCCCGACACGATGGTGCGCGGAGCCCCCTCTCCGAGATCGACCGACAGCTCGAGCAGCTTGTCGGCCTTCTCGACCTTCTTCGCCGCCAGCACCTTGCCGGCCTTGAGGGACACCTTCGCGAAGTCGCCGAACTCGATCTCCGACGGAGTCGCCGGCGGTGCGTCCTTCGCCTTCGGCGCCGCGGCCGGTTTCGGAGCGGCAGGCGCGGGCTTCGGTGCCGTGCCTTCGTCCGAGGCGAGCTCCTTCGCCCAAGCGTCCTTCAGCGCCACCGTGCGGTTCACGACGAGCGCGCCGGGCTTCGTGTCCAGGTCGATGGTGAAGTAACCGAGCCGCTCGAACTGAAAGCGCTCTCCGGCCTTCGCGGCCGAAAGCGACGGCTCGAGCTTGCCGCGCACCACCTCGAGCGACTTTGGGTTCAAGTCGAGCAGGAACGGGCGCTCCACGCCGGGCTTGCCCTCGTGCGCCGCGCCGGGGAACTCGGCCGCGAAGAGCCGGTCGTACAGCCGCACCTCGGCGTCGACCGCGTGGCCCGCGCTCACCCAGTGAATCGTGCCCTTCACCTTGCGGCCATCGGGCGCGTTGGCGCCCTTCGTCGCGGGGTCGTACGTGCAGTGCACCTCGGTGATGGCGCCGCTCGCGTCCTTCACCACGTTCGTGCACGTCACGAAGTACGCACCGCGCAGCCGCACCTCACGCCCAGGCGCCAGGCGGAAGAACTTCTTCGGCGGGTCTTCCATGAAGTCGTCGCGCTCGATGTACAGCTCGCGCGAGAACGGCACCGTGCGTGTGCCGGCCTTCTCGTCTTCGGGGTTGTTCTGCACCTCGACCTGCTCGACCTGGCCCTCGGGGTAGTTCGTCAGCACCACCTTGAGCGGGTTCAGCACCGCCATGCGCCGGGGCGCGGTGGCGTTGAGGTGGTCACGCACCGCGTTCTCGAGCCGCACGAGATCGATGACGGTGTCGTTCTTGGTGACGCCGATCTCTTCACAGAACGCGCGCAGCGCCTCGCTCGTGTACCCACGCCGCCGCATGCCGGCGATGGTGGGCATGCGCGGGTCATCCCACCCGGCGACATGCTTGTTCGTCACCAGGTAGAGCAGGTTGCGCTTCGAGAGCACCGTGTACGTGAGCTGCAGCTTGGCGAACTCGATCTGCTGCGGGTGGTAGAGCCCGAGCTGGTCGAGGAACCAGTCGTAGAGCGGCCGGTGGTTCTCGAACTCGAGCGTGCAGATGGAGTGCGTGATGCCCTCGAGCGAGTCCTCGAGGCCGTGCGACCAGTCGTACGACGGGTAGATGACCCACGCGTCGCCCTGGCGGTGATGGTGCTCCTTGACGATGCGGTACATCACCGGGTCGCGCAGGTTGATGTTGCCCGACGCCATGTCGATCTTCGCGCGGAGCGTGCGCGAGCCCGGCGCGAACTCGCCCTTCCGCATGCGGCGGAACAGGTCGAGGTTCTCGTCGACGGAGCGGTCGCGGAACGGGCTGTTCCTGCCCGGCTCGGTCAACGTGCCGCGGTAGTCGCGCATCTGGTCGGCGGACAGGTCGCACACGTACGCCTTGCCCTGCTTCACCAGCGCTTCGGCCCACTCGTACATCTTCTCGAAGTAGTCCGAGGCGAAGAACAGGCGGTCTTCGAAGTCTCCGCCGAGCCACTTCACGTCGCCGATGATGCTGTCGACGTATTCCTGCTCTTCCTTCGCCGGGTTGGTGTCGTCGAAGCGCAGGTTGAACTTGCCGCCGTAGCGGCGCGCGAGGCCCGAGTTGAGGACGATGCTCTTGGCGTGGCCGACGTGCAGGTAGCCGTTCGGCTCGGGCGGAAAGCGCGTGTGCACGCGGCCCTTCCACTTGCCCGAGGCGTTGTCGGCTTCGACGATCTCTTCGATGAAGTTCAAGGAACGGGTGTCGCTCATGGGGTGCTGGTTCGATACCGCACTTTGCGGCGGTCAGCCTCGTTTCAAAGCGCTCGGACGGCCGGGCGGCGAAGCGGCTGACTGGTTAGAAGCCCCCTCGTGACGACGGTGCTCGAGGCGTTTCACCCGGCGGTGGCCGACTGGTTCCGCCAGTCCTTCGAGGCGCCCACCCGCCCGCAGCAGCTCGGCTGGCCGGCGCTCGTTCGCAACGAGTCGACGCTCATCCTCGCGCCCACGGGCAGCGGCAAGACGCTCACCGCCTTCCTGCACTGCATCGACCGGCTCATGTTCAGCCCGCGCCCGGCGACGAAGGGCCGCTGCCGGGTGCTGTACCTGTCACCCATCAAGGCGCTGGCCGTCGACGTCGAGCGGAACCTGCGTGCGCCCATCGCTGGCATCGCGCGCGTCGCCCAGGGCCGTGGAGAGCCCTTCCACACGCCGGAGCTGCTCATTCGCACCGGCGACACGTCGCAGAAGGAGCGCGCCCGCTTCGGCCGTGACGTCGTCGACCTGCTCATCACGACGCCCGAGTCGCTGTACCTGATGCTGACGTCGAACGCGCGCGAGGCGCTCCGCGGCATCGAGACGGTCATCATCGACGAGATCCACGCGCTGGTGCCCACCAAGCGCGGCGCGCACCTGGCGTTGTCCCTCGAGCGGCTCGAGCACCTCGTCGGCCGGCCGATTCAGCGCGTCGGTCTCTCGGCCACACAGCGGCCGCTGGACGAGGTCGCGCGCTTTCTGGGTGGCGCTGGCGCCGACGGAGCCGCGCGGCCCGTCACCATCATCGATGCGTCGGGCCCCAAACACCTCGAGCTCACCGTCGAGGTGCCCGTCGAAGACATGGCGAAGCTGGGGCAGGTGCTGGACGAGTCGGCCCCCGCCGCGCCCGGCCGTCAGCCGCCGCGCGCGAGCGTCTGGTCGGCGATTCACCCACGGCTGCTCGAGCTCGTGCAGGCGCACCGGTCGACCCTGCTCTTCGTCAACAACCGCCGCACGGCCGAGCGCCTCGCCGCGAGCCTGAACGACCTCGCGCAAGAGACCCTCGTGCACGCGCACCACGGCTCGCTCGCGAAGGATCAACGAGCCCTCATCGAAGACCGGCTGAAGACGGGCAAACTCCGCGGCCTCGTCGCCACCAGCTCGCTCGAGCTCGGTATCGACATGGGCGCCATCGATCTCGTCGTGCAGATCGAAGCGCCGCCGTCGGTGGCGTCGGGGCTGCAGCGGGTCGGCCGCGCGGGGCACCAGGTGGGCGCGACGAGCGAGGGCATCGTCTTTCCGAAGTTCCGGCAAGACCTCGTGGCCTGCGCCGCGCTCTCGCACGCGATGCAAGAAGGCCTCGTCGAGAGCACGCGCTACCCGCGCAACCCGCTCGACCTGCTCGCGCAGCAGGTGGTCGCGATGGTGTCGATGGAGTCGTGGACCGTCGACGCGCTCTTCGACTGCGTTCGCCGGGCCGCGCCGTTCACCGAGCTGTCGCGGCCGCTCTTCGAGGGCGTGCTCGACCTGCTGTCAGGCCGCTACCCGAGCGACGAGTTCGCCGAGCTCAAGCCCAGGCTCACCTGGGACCGGCTGACGAACACCCTCACCGCGCGTGACGGCGCCAAGCGGGTCGCCATCGTCAACGGCGGCACGATTCCCGACCGCGGGCTGTACGGCGTCTTCCTCGCGGGCGCGGCGAAGGGCCAGGCACGCGTCGGAGAGCTCGACGAAGAGATGGTCTTCGAGTCGCGGCAGGGCGACACCTTCGTGCTGGGCGCGTCGACGTGGCGCATCGAAGAGATCACCTTCGACAAGGTCATCGTCTCGGCCGCGCCGGGAGAGCCCGGAAAGATGCCCTTCTGGCGCGGCGACCAGACGGCGCGCCCGCTCGAGTTCGGTCGGCGCATCGGAGGGCTCGTGCGCGAGCTGCGCACCCTGCCCCGCGCCGCGGCCACCGACGTGCTGCTGACGCGTCATGGCCTCACCGAGCTCGCCGCGAAGAACCTGCTCAGCTTTCTCTCGGAGCAGGCCGAAAAGGCACAGGTGCCCGACGACCGCACCATCGTCATCGAGCGCGGGCGTGACGAGCTGGGCGACTGGCGGATCTGCGTGCTGTCTCCGCTGGGAGGGCAGATCCTCGCGCCGTGGTCGATGGCGGTGCAGGCGCGCATCAAGGAGGAGCTGGGGCTCGACGTCGAGACGATGTGGGCGAACGACGGCTTCGTGGTGCGTTGGCCCGAGAGCGATGAGCCGCCCGACGTGTCGTTGCTCCTGCCCAGCCCGCAGGACGTGGAGCGCCTGGTGGTGTCGCAGCTCGCCGCGACGCCGCTCTTCGCCGCACGCTTCCGGGAGATCGCCAGCCGCGCGTTGTTGCTCCCGCGGAAGCGCCCCGGTCAACGCACGCCCCTGTGGCAGCTCCGCAAGAAGGCGCAGGACCTGCTCGGCGCGGCGTCGCAGTACCCGTCGTTCCCGATGATCCTCGAGACGTACCGCGAGTGCCTGCGCGACGTGTTCGACATGCCGGCGCTGCACGACACGCTGGCCGAGGTGCAGCGTCGCTCCCTCACGGTGCACGTGGTCGACCCGCCGACGCCCAGCCCCTTCGCGGCGTCGCTGCTGTTCGGGTACGTGGCGAACTTCCTCTACGAGGGCGATGCGCCGCTGGCCGAACGTCGCGCGCAGGCGCTCACCATCGACACGCTGCAGCTCAAGGAGCTGATGGGCGAGGCCGAGCTCCGTGAGCTGCTCGACGCCGATGCGCTGGGCGAGCTCGAGGCGTTCTTGCAGCACCGCGACGAGCGTGGCCGGGCGCGTTCGATGGACGGCGTACACGATCTCCTCCTGCGGCTTGGCGATCTGTCGGCACCGGAGCTCGCGCAGCGCTGCGTCGACGAGGCGGTGGCGGCGACGGTCGAGACGTTGCTCCAGCACCGGCGCGTCGTTCGCCTGTCCATCGCGGGAGAACCGCGCTTCGTGCCGGCCGAGTACGCGAGCCGATACCGTGACGCGCTCGGCGTGCCGTTGCCTCCCGGACTCCCCGAGGCGTTCCTCGCCACCGCGGGCGACGCGCTGCATGACCTCTTGTCCCGCTATGCGCGCACGCACGCGCCGTTCACGACGGGAGAGGTGTGCGCGCGCTACGGCCTGGCGACGAGCGTGGTGGACGAGAAGCTGCGGTCCATCGTCCGCGCGGGGAAGCTGCTCGAAGGCGCGTTCCGGCCAGGAGGGACGCAGCGCGAGTGGTGCGACCCGGAGGTCTTGCGAAGCGTTCGGCGCAAGTCGCTGGCGAGACTCCGGAAAGAGATCGAACCCGTCGAGCCCGAGGTGCTCACGCGCATGCTGACGGCGTGGCAGGGCGTGTCGAAGAAGCGTCGGGGCCTCGACGCGTTGCTGGACTGCGTCGAGAAGCTGCAAGGTCTTCCGCTGCCGGCGTCGATGCTCGAGCGTGAGGTGTTGCCGGCGCGACTCGAGCAGTACCTGCCGTCGGACCTCGACGCGCTCGCCGCCGCGGGAGAGGTCGTTTGGGTCGGCGTCGAGGCGATGGGCGAGCGGGACGGCCGCATCGCGCTGTACCTCACGGACCACCTGCCGAAGCTGTACCGCGCGCCAGTGGTGGACGTGGCCGCGCTGCCCGAGAAGGAGCGCAAGGTGCTCGCGCACCTCGAGGCGAATGGAGCGTCGTTCTTCGCGGCGCTGCACCAGGCCGCGGGTGGTGGCTTTCCGCAAGAGACGGTTGACGCGCTGTGGAACCTGGCGTGGCGCGGGCTGGTGACGAACGACGGCTTCTTCGGGCTGCGCGAGGTGACGCGGCCGGTGGACAAGCGCATGCGAAGGGCGCTCGTCGATGGACGCGCAGCGTTCCGGAGCCGGCGCACGACGCCTCCGTCGGCCGAAGGGCGCTGGAGCCTCGTGTCGTCACGCTTCACGAGCCCCGGAGCCTCGTCACCGACCGAGTGGGCGCACGCGACCGCGCAGCAGCTGCTCACGCGCTACGGGGTGGTGACGCGCGAGGTGGCGCTGGCGGAGGACGTGCCAGGTGGGTTCTCGACGCTCCATGAGGTGTTCCGCACGCTCGAGGAGTCAGGCCGGGTGCGCCGCGGGTACTTCGTCACGGGCGTGGGCGCGATGCAGTTCGCGCTGCCACCGGTGCTCGACCTGCTCCGCGCGGCGAGGAACAAGCCGATGGGCACCGAGCCCGAGGTGAACGTGTTGTCGGCGATCGATCCAGCGAACCCGTACGGCGCGCTGCTCTCCTGGCCGGCGCTCGAGTCGGTCGAGGGCGGCAAGCGACTGTCGCCGATGCGCATGGCCGGGGCGTCGGTGGTGTTGGTCGATGGGCGGCTGGGAGCGTGGCTCTCGCGCGGCGGACGGCAGGCGCTGGTGTGGCTGCCCGAGGCGGAGCCCGATCGGTCGCGCACAGCCGACGCGGTGGCGCTCCGGCTGGCACAGGTGGCGCGACGGGCCGTCGAACGGAAGGACGGCATGCTGCTCGGTGAGGTGAACGGCGTGCCCGCGCATGACTCGGTGCTGGCCGAGGCGCTCGAGCGGGCCGGGTTCGTGCGTACGTCGAGCGGGTTCCAGATGCGCCGTGCGCCGAGGCCCGTGTCGCCCAGGCCGATTGCAGGAGGCAAGCCGACGCAGGTGAAGGAGCCTGATCTCGAGGACGAGATCGCCGCTGAGCTGGGCGAGGTGCTCGGCGACGAGGAGGAGTGACCGCGCGCGCCCAGCCCAACCCGAGCCTGCCACTCCATGACCGGTGATCGCGCACGCTGGGCTGTCTTGACCCCGAGTAGGACAAATGTCCTACTCGGGGCATGCCCGTCTCCCTGCGTGTTCCCCCAGACGTCTCGAAACGAATCGCGAGACTCGTCGCGTCGCGCAAGACGAGCCCCCACGCCTTCATGCTCGACGCCATCCGGGAAAAGCTCGAAGCCGAGGAGCAGGAAGCAGCCTTCCTCGCCGAAGCGGAGCGGCGCCTCGCGCGAATGAAGCAGTCGGGCAAGGGCATTCCAGCCGACGAGGTCTTCACCTTCCTCGAGGCACGCGTGCGCGGCCGAAAGGTGAGACGACCGGTCGCTCGGACAACGCGATGATCGAGTTCGCGACCGCGGCGCTCGACGACCTCGAACAAATCTTCGATTTCAACCGCGATGCGTTCGACGAGCCCTTTGCGCTTCGTCAACTGCGTCAGATCCGCTCCGCGGTGACGGTGCTCGATGAGCACCCCTACATTGGGAGGCCGGTCCCCCGCAGTGAGCTGCGGGAACTCGTCGTCAGAACGACTCGGCGGTCGGGCTTCATCGTTCTGTACTCGTATGACGAGTTCGAAGGGCTCATCCGCGTCGTTGCGGTTCGTCACCAGCGCGAGCGTCTCTCTCAGCGCTGACGCGGCTGGAACGGAGACCAGCTCGTGCGCCGGCGCACGTCCGAGAGCGCCGGCGCTCTTGATGGAGTGCCACCTCAAGCCGCCAACTCAGGACCAGGGCTGGCAAACCCACCACCCTCCTGGCCCTCGACTCACCCC
This sequence comes from Myxococcaceae bacterium, assembly GCA_025459425.1. GTDB lineage: Bacteria > Myxococcota > Myxococcia > Myxococcales > Myxococcaceae > Xiheimicrobium. The sequence continues at coordinate 36,115 of JALOQF010000004.1, forward strand.
TCCATGCCGCCCAGCTCCCGCTCGAGCTGAAACCGCCGCGCCATCGGCCAGAAGGCGAACAACATCACGCCCAGACCCAGCAGCAGGCTGCACAACGCCTCGACGCGCTTCGGCTCACGGCCCTGCTCGAGCACGACCGCATCGGGCGCCATCATCTGCGCCAACGCCGGGCGGCTCCCCGTGGGCGCGAGGGGCGCCACCGACGCCCGCAGCTCCTTCGGCGCCAGCACCGCTTCGATCTCCGTCGCCTTCGCGTCGATGAACGCCTCGACCTGCTCCGGCGGCGTGCGATCGATCGCCTCGACGAGCGACAACAACGTCGGGTCCATCGACGCCAGCACCACCTTCGGCACCTCGGGCGCCGTCGTGCCGAGGGCCGAGATGGGCACGTAGAGTTCGAGGTGACGCGCGGGGGTGCCCCCGTCTTCGCCAGCAAACCAGCCCTTCCATCGGCGCGTGGTGGCGGCGTTCAAGTCGAGCCGGCACCCTTCCAGAATCACCCACCGCGCCACCGACGGGTTCTCGAGGAACTCGGCGCACGACAAGCGGCGCGGCGCCGAGTCCACCGCCAGGCGGATGTCTTGAATGCCCGTGAAGGTGAGGCCCAGCCCGACGCCGAGCAGCAGCAGCGTGCCCACGAGCGCGCCCGGGCCTCCGTCACCCACCACCACCCGCCGAACGCGCGCGCCGAAGCTCACCCGCCAAGGGTATCGGCCCCGGGCGGCCGGCGGCACCCGAATCGCTCGAACGGTGAACCGACATGCGAGACTCGACGCCCATGCGAGACGCTGCCTCGGTGAACACCCTCGTCGATGCCCTGTACCGCGGGCTCGACACCCTCGACGCGCCACGCCTGCGGGCCCTCTACCTTCCCGGCGCGACGCTGGTGCGCGCGGTCGAGCCCCTCTCGCGGCCGACGCTCGACGCCTGGCTCGACGGCCTGCCGACCGTCTTCACCGAGAACGAAGAGCTCGAGCTCGAACGCCGCGTCGAGCCTCATGGAGCCCTGGCCCTCGTCACCAGCCGCTTCCTCATCCGCCATCGCGTCACGCACGCGCCGCTGCGCAGCGGCACCAACGTCTTCACCGTCGTCTTCGATGGCACACGGTGGTGGTTCGCCGCCGCAGCCTGGAGCCTCGACCCGACGCCACGCACGTCGTGAATGGACGAACGAGGGCGCGGCCTTCGACGACGCCGCCACGCTTCGATTCAACCGCGCCTGCGCTTTGACAGCCGGCGCGAACGGCCACGGCGTCGCGCTGACATCGTGACACCCGCCGCGACGTCCGAGCCGCCGGCGTCCCTCCGAGACGGAGCGCTCCACCACCGGCACGTCGGTTGCCTCGTGGCGTCCACGTCGCGGCGGCTCCTCGCCGCGCCCTTCCCACGGAGCCTCAACATGACTCGTACACGCTTCGCCATCGTCGTCGCGCTGTTCACCTCCACCGCCCTCGCTCAGGAAACGAACGCCCCCGAGACGGAGTGGGCGCCGAAGCAGGCCCTGCTCGCGCGCGTCGGCGTCGCGTCGATGTCTCCCGGCGGAGGGGTGTCGTTCGAGCGGCTGGTGAGCCAGCACCTGGCCATCGTGGTCGGCGTCGACGGCTCCTTCGTGCAAGAGGACACGTGGTCGCGCGCCGGCGGCTCCGGAGAGGTGGGCGCGCGCTGGTACTTCTTCGACCGGCCGCTCTCCGGTCCGTGGCTCGGCCTCTCGCTGACGGGCGGCGCCTCGGAGTCGACTCGCCAGTCCACCCTCGGCCTCGGGGGCCTCGGCGGCTTGAACGGCGGCGGCGGGCTCGGGGGCTCGTCCGGCACGACGCAGGCCGAGTTCACCACGCGGCAGCTCCAGCTCGGGGGACAGCTGCTCGTCGGGTGGACCTTCCGCTTCGACAACCGACTCACCATCCAGCTCGCTGCCGGCCCCAGCGGGCAGGTGACCCGCAGCCGCCACCTCGTGACGACCGAGCTCGGCGGCACCACCGACACCGTCGCGCCCACCACCGGAGCCCGCGTCGGCCTCACCGGCTTCGTGGCCCTGGGCGTGGCGCTCTGACGGCGCGACATGAAACGGCCTCCGGCGAGTGGGGCACGCGCCGGAGGCCGCCAGGCCTGCTGAGCCCCACCGCCACGCGCCGAGGAGGGCACGCAACCGTCGAGGCTCGTCTTCTCTTCAGTGAGGCAGCGGCTTGTCCGCGGGCCGCTCGGGGGTCTCCCGAACGTGGAGCTTCCCGTCGAGCGGCAGCACGTCGAGCTCGAGCGAGAGTGAGCCATCGCCGTTGAGCGTGGCCTTCCCGGCTCGAACCCAGATGCTGCCGTTGCGGCCTTCGCGAATGCTGAAGACCGTCAAGCGCGTCGCCGATGTCGTCATGCGTGTCCTCCTTCGTGGACGCCGGGAGCCCATCTCCCGGAGTCGAGGCCACCCCTGAGCGAAGACCGCGCCAGCTGCCGCGCTCGTGCTTTCGCGCGCTTCACCTGACTGCGACAGGTGGACTCCACCGGCCTTCTCGAAACGTGAGAAGTCAGTGGGCCGTCGTCGCGTGCGCCTCGAGGAACGCGGCGACCTTCGGGAACAGCTCGTCCGGCGCGCGGCGCGCCAGCACGAGGTCGCCGTGGCCTGCGTCGTACGAGAAGCCCGAGAAGCGGCCCACCGTCAGCTCCGTCGCGGGCCCGCCCAGGTGCTTCGCGGCCAGGTGCGCCACCGGCGGCGGGGCGAGCAGGTCGTTCACGCCCGCCACCAGCAGCACCGGCACGCGCACGCGGTCGAGCGCGCGGAGGTAGTCGAAGCCGTCTTCTCCATCGACCTTCCCGCTCGTCACCCAGCGCACGAACTGCTTCAGCACCCCGTGCGGCACGTCGGCCACCAGCGAGCGCAGCGCCTGCCGAATGACGTCGCCGTCGACGTTGTCGCGGTTGAGCAGGTACGCACCCACCGGCTCCGGCGGAAGACCGATGGGCACCGCCGCCTTCGCCATCATCGCCAGCGGCGCGAACTGAAACTCGAGCAGCGGCTCGACGAGCTCGACGAAGCGCTTGAGCCCCGTCTGCAGCTCGAAGGACAGAGGGCTCCCCAGCGCCACCACGCCGGCGATGGGCGCCTGGGGGCTGCGGGCGAGGTGCGCGAGCGGCAAGAGGCCTCCGCGCGAGTGGCCGACGAAGAAGACGCGCTCGGCGCCCGTCGAGTGAACGGCCTTCAGCGCGGCGGTGACGTCGAAGCTCGCCTCGACGTCGAACGTGCTGCCCTCGGCGCTGCCGCCCAGCCCGTGGCCCCGCAGCTCGAGCACCCAGGCCTCGAAGCCGTGCCGGGCGAGGAAGCGCGCCAGCGAGTAGCGCTCGTCGAAGTCGAGGTTGAAGCGGTTGGTGGCGAGGCTGTGGCCGAGCAGCACGGGCTCGACGAAGCGGCGCTCGCCCCGCGGGTGGTAGCGGCCCAGCGCGATGGCGCTGCCGTCGTCGGTCGAGACCCGGAAGAGCTGGTCGGGCGAGAAGACGAGCGGCTTCGGCAGGCGCACCGGCACGTCGCGCTACCCTTCGTGCAGCAGCACGGGCTTGAAGCCTGCCGCGTCACAGCTCGCCAGCACGTAGCGCACGCCGCCGTGCTCCCCTTGAAAGCCCGCGCCGATGCCGGGCCCGTGCAGGTGGCCGTACACACACAGCGTCGGCTGCCAGGCCTCGAGCACCCGCGAGAAGGCCGTCTCGAGCCCGTTCACGTACATCGGCGGGAAGTGCACCGCGCAGACCCTGACGGTGGGGCCGCTCCGACGGGCCTCCTTGTCCTTCGCGTCCTTGATGGACAACGAGAGCCGGTTCGACTCGCGCTCGATGTAGTCGGGCTTCTGGGCTTCGTCGCCGAGCTCGCCCCCGGGCATCGGCGGCGCCTCGGGCGCGGTCCACAGCCGAGAGCCCGCGATGACGTAGGGCCCCACCTCGACCGCCGAGTTCTGCAGGAAGCCGACGAAGGAGCGGTAGGGCTCGAACAGCTTCTTCAGCTTCGCCGTGCTGTCGCCCCACCAGAAGTCGTGGTTGCCGCGCAGCAGCACCTTCTTGCCCGGGCGTGCGTCGAGCCAGGCGAGGTCGTCGAGCACCTCGGTGGCGCGCGTGGCCCAGGAGATGTCGCCGGCCACGATGATGACGTCGTCGGGCGTGACGAGCGCGTCCCACGCGTCGCCCAGCGGCTTCGGGTGCCCCGTCCAGCCGAAGCGGTCCATGTCCTTCTTGCGGCTCGACGGGAGGTGCGTGTCTCCGATGGCGAAGAGGCGCATGCCGTCACCGGGCCTTCAGGCCGTCGACGAGGCGCCGCATGGCCACCCGCGCAGAGGCGAGCCCGTCGTCGGGGCCGACCTCGAACGGGCCGGCGAGCTGATCGTCGATGAGCAACGTCGCGTGCCCGTGCACCAGCGACCACGCCGACATCACCGAGGCGCTCACGTCGTCGCTGCGGAAGGCCTCGGCGCCGACGCCTTCCTTCACCAGGCGGTGCAGCACCGAGAGCGCCTCGAAGGCCGCCTCGGCGAGCCCGGGGAACTGGGTGAAGGGCTTGAGCGCGCTGTCGAACATGACGCGAAAGGCCCCGGGCTGCTCGAGCGCGAAGCCGACGTAGGCCACGCCCGCCTCGACGACCCTGCCCTCGGGGCTGCGGCCCTTCGCCGCGCCCGCCTCGAGCGCGAGGGTGAGCGCCTGGAAGCCCCGCACCGCCACCTCGGCCAGCAGCGCCGCCTTCGAGTCGAAGTGCCGGTAGGCCGCCGCGTGCGACACCCCGGCCAGCCGCGCCACGTCGCGCAGCGGCAGGTCGACGTGGCCGCTCTTCGCGATGGCCTTCTCGGCCGCCAGCACCAGGGCGTCCTTCAAGTGCCCGTGGTGGTACCGGCCTCCTTCCTTCTTCAGTCGCACCCGCTCGTCTGAGGTCGCCATGTGGTGGGACACCCTATCCGGGCAGGGAGATGTTGCCAACGGCAACATTTGAAGTTACCATTGGAAACATGAGACTCCTCCCTCTGCTGACGAGCGTGGCGCTGTGCGGCTGTTTTCCCGAGCGGGTGTCGACCACCGTCGAAGGCCGGAAGGTGCTGACGTTCCAGCACGAGTTCACGAACGTGCACGCCGTGGTGCACGACGGGAAGGTGGTGCTGGTCGACAGCGGGCACGAGCGGAACGTGCCGAAGCTCGAGGCCGACCTGGTGGCCGAGGGGCTTTCTCCGCGCGACGTGGTGGCGGTGGTGGTGACCCACGGGCACGCCGACCACGCCGGCGGCGCCCGGCACTTCCAGCAGACGTACGGCGCGAAGGTCATCGCGGGCCGGGGCGACACCACGCTCTTCACCGAGGGGCGCAACGACCCGCTCTGCCCCACCAACGCCGACGCGCGCGACCGGCTGGCGAAGGACCAGGCCGAGACGTACCAGCCGCTGGTCCCCGACGTGCTGGTCGATGGCGCCGCGTCGCTCGAGGCGTTGGTGGGCGTGCCCGGCGAGGTGCTGTCGGTGCCCGGGCACACCGAGGGCTCGCTCGTGGTGAAGGTCGAGCGGAGCCTCTTCGTCGGCGACCTGCTCCGCGGCGCGGTCTTCACGAGGGACGCCGACGTGCACTTCTACATGTGCGACCTCGAGGACAACGCGAACGACGTTCGTGGGCTGCTGGCCTCGCAGCCCGACGTGACGACCTGGTTCGTCGGCCACTTCGGGCCGCTCACGCGCGCCGCCGTCGAGGCGAAGTTCGCTGAGCCGACGCGCCGCTGACGCGACCGCTCAGCGCCCCAGGAGCCGCTGCACCTCGAGCGCCTCGGCCGTGCGGCCCAGGTGGTTGAGACAGCGCACCTTCTGCTGCAGCACCGAGCGGCGCCACGCGGGCTCCAGCGGGGAAGCGCTCGCGGGCCCGCGCAGCCACGCGTCGGCCAGTTCGAGCGCCTCGTCATGGTCTCCCGCGTCCGCCAGCCTGGCGATGGTGCGCGCCGCCGACTCGCGCGTCGTCGACGTGATGGGCGCGAAGGGCACGTGCGCCTGCCGCTCGAGCTCGCGCAGGTGCTCCTCGATGGCCTTGAGGCTGAAGCCCGACGAGGGCCGGTGGCGACGCTTCGGCTGCACCGTCACCACCTGCGACGGCGGCCCATTCACGGGCGGCGCGGGCGGCGGCTGAACGTCGGGCACCATCGCCGGTGGTGGCTCGACGTTCACTGGCGGCGACGGCGTGCCCGACGGCAGGGTCGCCCACTCGTCTTCCGGGTTGCCCGCGGGCGGCTCGACGTCGGCGGCCTCGTCGTCTTCTTCGCCGGCCGGCCCCGGTGGCGTCGCGGCGACCGCGGGCGGAACCTCGGGGGTCGCTGCGGCCGCAGGTGTCCCGGTGCCGGGGAGCGGCGGCGGCGTCGGGCCCGACGTCGGCCACGCGTAATCGTCCAGCTCGCCCTCGTGCCAGGCCACCGCGTGCCCAGCCGTCACCACCTGCGTCGCCTTCGGCGTCTTCACCTCGACGCTGCCCTCTTCGACGGCCACCACCACCCGCGCCACTTCGCGCGACACGAGGAAGCGCGTGCCGAGGTCCTTCACCTCGACGTCGCCGGCCTTCACCGTCAGCAGCCGGTCTTCGCGGTGCGGCACCACCATCGCCAGGCTGCCCTGCTTCACCTCGAGCGAAAGCTCGTGCTGGTCGAGCTTCGCCAGCGTCACGTCGGTCGCGCTGGTGAGGCCAGCCTTGGTCCCATCGGGCAGCTTGAGCCACAACGAGCCACCCGCCGCGGTCGACACCTGCGCGCCCGTCTCGAGCACCTGCGCCCGGGCCAGGCTCGCGCCGCCGCCCACCTTCGCGTTCTTCGCGCTCGCCACCACCGCCTTCACCGGCTTCGGCGCGCGCGGCGGGACCGGAACTGGAGCCAGGGGCGCGAGCGGCGTCGAGGGCTCGACCGCGTTCGCCACGGGAGCGCCACCGCCTGCGCCGTCGGTCGGCCGCTGGTTCCACAGCACGAGGCCCACCACCACGGCCGCGGCAGCGGCGACCGGCAGGAGCACGCGGAAGGACAACAGGCTCTGCCACCAGGCGGTGAACGAGCGCGAGCCCTCGGCATCGGCCACCTCGGCCAGGCGCTCTCCCACCCGTCGGGCCATCGCGTCGGGCATCGCGGGCACGGGCGGCAACAGCGACAGCACCGCCACCGAGGCCTCGACGTCGGCCAGCGCCGCGCGCGCCGCTTCGGACGCCTCGAGCTGGGCCTTCACGCGCGCCGCCTCGTCGGGCGACAGCTCGCCCTTCACGTAGGCCCACAACGTCTCGGTCGAAGGAACGCTCATGGCGCGCTCCCCTTGAGTTGCTTGACGGCCTCGGTGAAGTCGACGCGTGCGCGGTTGAGCCGGCTGCGCACGGTGTTGACGGGGCAGTCGACGAGCTCGCTGATCTCCTCGGGCTTCATGCCGAGCAGGTCGTGGTACACGAAGACGGCCGCCTTCTCGTCACTCATCGTCGACAGCGCCTTCTGTACCAACTGGGCGGCCTGCGTCACCTGGGCGGCGCGCTCGGGGTCGAACGTCTCGGGCGCCGACTCCTCTGGCAGCTCGTCGGACTCGGCCACGGCCTCGGGCTTGCGGCGCTTCGAGCGCAGGTGCATCAACCCCACGTTGACGCACACCCGGTGGAGGAACGTCGTGACCTTCGAGTCGCCGCGGTACCCTTTGAGCGCCCGCATCAGCTGCAGGTACGACTCCTGGACGAGGTCTTCGAGGTCGGGCGACTGGCCCACCACGCGGTAGAGCACCCGGAAGGCGAGCTCGCGCGTGCGCTCGTAGAGCTGCGTGAAGGCCACACCCTCGCCGTCGCGCGCCGCCAGCGCCAGCGCCCGCAGGGGATCGGCCGCCGCGATGGAGTCAGTCGCCATACGAGGAAGGGTGAGGACGAGCGCCGTCATGCCACAGGTTGGTTGCCGATGGCGGGCGGAGCGATCCACCCGCCGAGGAGCAGTTTTCCCAACATCGGCGCATGGTTGCAGAGTCGACGAAGGTCACTTCTTCTTCTTCAGCGCCCGAATGGCGTCGGCGGCTTCGTCCTGGCCGCAGTTGACCGGGCCCTGAGGCCCATCGTCCTTGGGGAGCTCGGAGAGGTCGCGCAGGGCGGGCACCGCGTCGACGTCACCGAGCGCCGCCAGCCGGGGCCGCCGACAGCTGGCGCACGCGGCACGACTTCGACTGGAGCGACGCCGCGTAACGGCCCACGAGGTCGAGCCCCTGGGCCGTCTGACTCGCGTCGAGCCACCGCAGCGCGCCCCACTGGCGGGCCGAGAGCGGCTCCTTCGCGAACGTCACGAACGCGGGCGTCAGACGCTTGAGTGGAACGACCCGAATGAGCTCCTCGAGGGCCGGGTCCCCTTCCGCCTCCGAGAAGTCTTCGGCCAGCGCCTCGAGCAACAGCGGGTGCGCGGCGTGGAGCGCCTGGTAGGGCTGGGCCGACAAGAGGCTGCGCTCGGCGTCTTTCCGCCCCGCCTTGTGGAGCGCCGCCGCCTTGAGCGCGAGGAGCGTGGGCGTGTCGCCGCGCGCCTGGGGCAACGCGGCGTCGATGGCCTCGAGCGCCTCGGTCGTCTGGTCCTTCACGAGGAGCGCTGAGACCCGCTCTGTGATGGGCGGCGGCCAGAAGGCCCAGGCGGTGGGGACCAGGGCGACGACGAGCGCGGTGACGATGAGGCTCGTCTTCCACTCGCGATCGAGCTGTTGGGTGAGCCTCGCCACGGTGCGCGCGCCCGCGCCGGCGCTCGACTGCACGCGGCCTGCCGTCAGCGTGAGGTTGGCCCACGTCTGCGTGGTGACGGCCTGGAGCGCCTTGAAGGTCTGCGTCGAGAGGTCTGAGTTCGCCGGCGCGAGCCCCTTGAGCGCCTCGACGAGGGCCGCGCCGTCTTTGGGGCGGTTGCCGGGCTTCTTCTCGAGGCACTGCATCACCAGCCTCACCAGCGCCGGGTGCTCGCGCAGCTGCGGCGCCACGTCGAGGAGCGACGGCGGCTTCTCGCGCACGTGCTGCTCCAGGTAGTCGCGGGTGTCGGGGCCCTCGAAGGGCAGCCGGCCAGCCAGCATGCGGAAGGCCAGCACGCCGAAGCTGTAGACGTCGGTGCGCGAGTCGACGGGCGACGCGGTGGCCTGCTCGGGCGCGACGTACGCGGGCGTGCCCACGGCCTGGCCGGGGTGCGAGACGAAGGGGTTCGAGCCCGGCGGCGGCAGCGGCGGAGGCCCCTGCTTCACGTCTTCGTCGGGGATCTCCATCAGCCGCGCGATGCCGAAGTCGAGCAGCCGCGCCTGTTCTCCGCGCAGCCCCGGGCCGATGACGACGTTCTGCGGCTTGATGTCGCGGTGAATGATGCCGCGCTCGTGAATGGCGGCGAGCCCCTCGGCGAGCTGCAGCATCACCCGGGTGGCGCGCCGCGGCTCGAAGGGCCCGGCCTTGAGCGCCTGCTCGAGCGTCTCGCCGTCGGCCAGCTCGAGCACCAGCACCGTGCCGTCCTTGCCGGACTCGAAGTCGATGACGCGCACCACCGACGGGTGGTCGACGGTGGACAGCAGCCGCGCCTCACGCTGGAACCGGTCGGCCATCGCCGGCTGGCTCGAGAGGTCGCGCTTGAGCACCTTGAGCGCCACCAGTCGTCCGAGGGACACCTGCTCGGCGAGGAAGACCTCGGCCATGCCCCCGCCTCCGAGGTGGCGGATGAGCTTGAAACGACCAGAGAGGACGAGACGGTTCGCGGCCACGACCGGAGGTGGACCTACACCGCCGCGCCCGGAGAGCGCCACCCTGGCGACGTCGACGGCGCGGGCGTCGACGATGCGCGGGCGCGCTGCCCGAACCCGGCTCGGGGGCCCGCGCGCCGATTTCGCGCTGCACCCCGTCGCGCGCGACCCGGGCGAGGCCGCACGAAGGGCTATGCTGCGCGCGTGCCTCTCGACACAAGACGCGGAATGACGGCGCCGTGGAAGAGCCTGGCGGTCGCGGGCGCGTTGTGGGCGCTCGCGCGATGCAGCGCTCCGACGCCCGAGGTGACGTTTCCGGCGTGCCTCGACGGCGGCGTGTGCACGGGTGGCGCGGTCTGCTGCCGTGACAACACCTGTCGCGCGGTGTGTCCGGCGAGAGATGGCGGCAGCAGCGGCGGATCCGCCGGGGGCGCGGCGACGGGAGGGGGCGCCGCGGGCGGAAACCTGGAAGGGGGTGGAAGCGCAGGTGGCGACGCCGGCGGCTCCATGGGCGGCGGCGCGGGCGGGGCCAGCGCTGGTGGTGTCGCGGGTGGATTCACCACCGGCGGCGGGACGGCCGGTGGCTCCGGGACGGCCGGTGGCTCGACGACGGCTGGCGGCGCGGCGGGTGGCGTCAACACCGGTGGCGGCGCGGCCGGTGGCTCGACGGCTGGCGGTGGCGCGAGCGGGGCCGACGGCGGCTGCCCGTGCCCGACGGGCCAGCGCTGCACCAGCGGCGCCTGCGTGGCCTGCAACCCCGCCGAGTTCAGCTGCTTCGACACCGTCGACGACGACTGTGACGGCTTCACCGACTGCGCCGACCCGGACTGTGACGCGCGCGTCTGCAACGACGGCAACGCCTGCACCACCACCGACCGCTGCGCGAACCGCCTCTGCACCGGAACCACGACGTCGTGTGGCGCGCCGCCGGGCGCTCCGAGCTGCTACGGGCCGGGCGCCTGCCTCGGTGATGGCGGCTGCGCCTTTCCCTTCCTCGCGGACGCCGGCTGTGACGACGGCAACGCGTGCACGCAGAACGACCGCTGCGCCAACGGCACCTGCCAGGGCACGCCGCGGAGCTGCCCTGCTCCGGGCGCGTGCTTCGCGGGCGCGGGCACCTGCAACCCGGCCACCGGGCAGTGCGTCTTCACCGCCTCCGACGCTGGCGCGCCGTGCGATGACGGCAACCTCTGCACCCACTCGGACCGCTGCGTCGACGCGGGCGTCTGCCAGGGCTTTCCCCGGTGCGCCTTCGTGTCGAACCCGTGCACTGCTGGCGTGTGCGACCCGTCGACTGGCGTGTGCGGCACCGGCACCAACCTGCCCAACGGCACGCCGTGCACGCAGGAGGGCTTCCCCGGCTTCGGCTGCCCCATCACCGGCACGTGCCAGAACGGGAGCTGCATGGGCACGTCTCCGCCCGTCGCCTGCAACGACTTCAGCGCCTGCACCACGAACGACACCTGCAACGCCATGGGCACCTGCGTCGGCACGCCCACCACCACCTGCGACGACGGGAACCCCTGCACCATCAACGACACCTGCACCTCGGGGACCTGTACGGGCACGCCACGCACCGGCGCCTGCAACGACAACAACCCGTGCACGATGAACGACGTCTGCTCGAACGGGACGTGCACCGGCGCGGCGCAGAGCGGCGGCACCTGCGACGACAACAACCCGTGCACCACCAACGACGTGTGCCAGGCGGGCGTCTGCCGCGGCACCAACCTGCCCATCAACACCCCCATCGGGCCCCGGCCGACCGACCGGTGCTGCGTCGGCGCCTTCGGCGGCGGCGTGGCCTTCGTCACCGACATCAGCAACTCGACGAGCGACTGCGGCGGCTGCGGCATCACCTGTGGTGGCTTCCTCAACTTCTTCGGCTGCGTGCCGACGAAGGGCGCGCTCACGTGCGGCGACCCGCCGTCAGGCCGCTGCGCGTGCACGGGCCCCTTCGCGTCGCCAGCGCCCAACACCTCGGGGTGGACGTGTACGAGCCAGGGCCTCTGGGTGCCCACCACGGCCGCCGCGTGCATGGGAGGCCAGCTCATCTCGGCGTCGGGCTCGTGCCCCGCCTACTGCGCACCGTGACGAACCAATGCTAGGGAGGACGGTCCGATGCCCGTCTCGTTGAACGACCGCCGCCTCGCTTCGTTGTACGCCTCGCTCGAACGTCGTCATGGGCGCGACCCGTCGGCTGTCGTGGGCCGCGACCAGGCGCTCGAGCTGCTCGCCGAGGTGGCCGACCGCCCGGGCAAGCCCGCGGCCGCGATGCTGGCCGAGCTGCGCACGCCGGGCCTGTCGGAAGCGCAGCAGGTCGAGCTCGCCCGCAAGGGCCTCACGAGTGAGGAGCGCGCCGACCTGAAGGCCATTCTGTCACGAGGCGACGTGCCGCTCGCGCCGGCGGCCCGGCAGTTCCTCGAGGCCGTGCTGGGCGGCGCGCCCGTCGCGAAGGACGCGAGCCTCGACGTGATGACGACGGCGACCGGCGTGCGCGGCACGACGCGGCCCGGCGCGACCATCGAGGCCGTCAACGTGAGCGCGGCGGCAGGCTCGGGGCACGACGTCTTCGCCGTGGGCGCGGCCGACGACGCCGGGCGCTTCTCGGCCAGGCTGTCGGGCCCACAGCGGCCCCGGCCCGGCGACTTCGTGAAGCTGCGCGCGCGCTTCGACGACGGCACCACCAGTGACTGGGTGACGGTGCGCGCCGACGGGCGCGACGAGCGGGCCGCCGGGCTGCTGGTCAATCGCCTCGAGCTGTCCACCACGTCGAGCGGCCGCGTGGCGGTGACGTCGCGCGACGACGAGGCGCACCTGAGCGAGCCCGGCGCCAGGCTCCAGTTCATCAACGTTCGCACCGGCGCGACCGAGCAGGTGACGCTCGACGCCCAGGGCCGGCTGCCGAAGGACTTCGCGCTCGCCGGCAAGGCCGGAGACCGCTTCTCCATCGCCGTCACCGACGGCGCCCACAACCGCACCTTCCGCGAGGTGGCGGGCTTCGTCACGGTGGCAGGCGGTGCGCGCGCGGGCGGCCTCGTGCCCACACCAGGACTGCACAAGGACGAGCTGAACGCCGACGGCACCCCGAAGATGAAGGCCGTCACCTACACGGGCCCGCTCTTCCGCGACGGTGTGTCGATGCACGACGTGCAGCAGGGCAGCCTCGCCAACTGCTACTTCCCGGCGGCCGTCGCGGCGCTCGCGCACCTGCGGCCCGAGCTCATTCAGCGGCTCATTCGCGACAACGGCGACGGCACCTTCACCGTCACCTTCACCCAGCGCGACTGGGCCACCGGCCGGACGAAGAAGGTGCCCGTCACCGTCGACTCGGACCTGTGGACGAAGCCCGACAAGGGCACCGCGGCGTACGGGCGTGGTGGCACCGACCACACCCCGGCCTCGATGGAGCTCTGGTACCCGCTCCTCGAGAAGGCCTACGCGCAGTGGAAGGGCAGCTACGACGTCGTCGGCAACGGCGGCGTGGCGAGCGACGTCTTCGAGGAGCTCACCGGCGAGGCGGGCGACTACTACGACCTCCACGCGCGCACGAACCCCGACACCCTGTGGCAGCGCATCACCCAGGCCATCGACGAGAAGCGCCCGGTCGCGGCGGGCACGCACGAAGAGAAGGGCCCGGTGCACTACACGAACACCGGCGTCTTCGGCGACCACGCGTATTCCATCATCGGCTACCAGACCGAGGGCACCCGGCGCTTCCTGCTGATGCGCAACCCCTGGGGCGACTCGGAGCCGCGCAACAACGGGCCGGACGACGGCGTGTTCAAGCTCGAGCTGGGCCGCTTCATGGAGCTGTTCGCGAACGTGATGACGACGTCGCCCGAGTGACGGTCACGGCGCGCCGACGAGCCACAACACCAGCGCCGTCACGCCGAACACGGCCGCGCCGATGAAGCCTCCGTTGGCGAGCCACGCCGTCGTACGCACCCGTTCGTCGAGCTGCCGCGCCTCGGTCATCGACAAGGGCGAGCGGCCGAACAGGCTCGAGTCCTGGAGCGCCGAGTCGAACTGGCTACGCGCGTCAGCCGACTGGACGCCGAAGATGGCGCCCAGGGCCCCGGCTCCTGCGGCGAGCCCGGCCAACACCACGGCGGCGGTGCGCAGCGGCGTCAGCCCTCGCGCCGGGGGCGTCGCAGGCGCGACGAGTGGAGGCGCCGGCGGGGGTGGGAGCTCGGGTCGCACCGTCACGGGGGCGGGCGACGGCGCTGGTGGCTCGAAGGTTCGCGCGGCGAGGACGACGACTTCCCGCTGGGCGCCATCGAGCGCGCGCGTCGCGACCGTCACCCGCGCGGCCTCCGAGGTGACGGACATCGAGGTGAGGTCGGCCAGCTTCAGCACGCGCGCGCGCCCGTCTTCGTCGAGCGTCACCTCGAGGCTGGCGACGAGGCCCAGCGCGTCGCGCGACACCGTCCAGGTGAGCACGAGTCGGCCATCGCGGCGCTCGCCCTGCAGCTCGACCGAGAGCGCCCCCGTCTCTTTGAGCCAGCTGCGCGCCTCGAGGTAGGGCGTCATCACGCGCGGCGCCTGCGGCACCTGGAAGGTGTGCGACGGCTTGCGCGCGAGGAGCCGCTTGAAGGACTCGGTCGCCGGCCGCGGCTGCTTCAACGTCGCCTGCACGACGCCGAGGAGCTCGTCGATTTCGCAGCTCGACTCGGCGTCGGTCCCCGTCGCCGCGCGGGCGCGCTCGAGGAGCTTGAGCGCCTGGGGGTACTGCACCTGCCGGAGCGCCGCCTTCGCCTGCGCCAGCTCCGGTGGCGCAGCGCCGACGAGCAGCAGAAGCGCGAGCCCCACACTCACGGAAGCACCAGCTGGTTGAGGACGAGGCCTGGCCGGGCGCCGCCGACCGCACCGCCAGCGGGGCCCGGAATGAAGGTCACGCCGCTCGACGTGAAGTTCTGAGGCGACACCCCGACCGTCACGAGGGGAATCGACGAACCGCCGGCGCCCGCCCCTCCGTTGCCGCCGGGCCCGCCAGGTCCACCGGGAGATCCAGCCGGTCCACCCGGCACGACGTCTCCTGGCGACGAAGGCGCGCAGACCTCGCTGCACTGCTGGCGCGTGCACGGCCCCATGGCGCACCTCGCCGAGGCGCCATCGACGCCGGCCCCACCCGCCGCCCCGGTTCCTCCCGACGACGGCAGGCCGCCGTGCCCCGCGGCCGACGACTGCAGGAGCGAGCTCGTCAGCGTCACGGCCGAGGTCCCCGAGATGAAGAGCGCGACCGACGAGCCACCGCCCGGCCCACCCTGCCCCGCCCCGCCACCGAGCCCACCGCACCCGCAACGCCCCACGCCTGCGTCGACGGTGCCCGTCGTGGTGGGACACAGGAGCATGTTGTTCATGCACGGCGTCACGCCTCCACACGCCAGCACACAGCCACTGCGCGTCTGGCCCGGGAGCCCCAACACGCCGTTCCCGCCGGGCCTGCCAGTCGTGCCATCACCACCGCGGCCGGCGACGAAACCCGCCATCGAGAAGAACCCACCATCGGAAGGCAGGCCGCTCGTGCCCGCGTCTCCGGGTGACGGCAGGCCGCAATCGACTTCGCCCTGGCAGACGACCGCCCCACCTGCGGGGGACGGCGGCGCGGCGACGCCACCATCGGCCCCGCGGCCCGCGATGAGGTGTACCTGGCTCAAGATGACGCGGCTGTTCAGCACCCGCACGGCGTAGCTCGACTCGGACGGCTGGGTGGCGTTCGCCGAGCGCACGGTGAGATGCGACAACGAGAGGGCGATGCCCGTGTTCCCAGAGATGAGGACGCCCTGAGGGCTCGGCGTCGCGATGATGGTGCGCGTGCGCGCGGCCGGGTCGCAGTCACGCTGCCACGTCGGCGTGACGGCTCCGACGATGCTGTCGCTCGAGAGCCCGATGCCCAGCGTCACGTCTTCGGCGTAGGTGCCGGGCTGCAACGCGATGGTGATGCCCGAGCGGGTCTCTGCGCGAAGCAGGGCCGCTCCGAGGGTCTGCACGGGCGATGCAGGCGAATCGCCCAGGTTCGAGTCACTGCCACCGTCGGGCTGCACGAAGATGGTGGCGTTCACCGGCAGCGGAGGCAGCGTGCACGTCCCCCCCGCGCTGCCACCGCTCGAGCCACCACCGGCCCCGCCACCGCTCGAGCCAGCGTCGACGCCGCCATCTCGCGGAGCCCCGGCATCCACGTCGCCTCCTCCGCCAGCGCCACCGGCGATGGAACCGCCGCCTGCAGTCCCGCCACCTGCTGCACCACCACCTGCTGCATTGCCACCGGCGACAGTCCCGCCCGCATCACCACCGCCCGCTCCGGCCCCACCGGCCGTGCCGCCGCCGACGACGTCACCACCCGCGACACCGCCGCCCACCGTTCCACCGGCACTGCCACCGCCGCCGCTGCCACCCCCCATCGAGGCCCCGCCTGCAGCACCGCCGCCCGTCCCGCCCCCGTCACCACCTCCCGCCCCGTCGAGACAGCGGCCGTCCACACACCGGCCGCCACCCTCACAGTCCGCGTCCTGGCGGCAGAAGGCGAGGGCCGAGATGGGCAAGGGGGAGGGGTCGCAGGTCGACGTCGCCACCAGGAACGCGAGGGCCAGACCAACACGGCGAAGCAACACGCAGAGCACCTCGGTGATGGACGCGACAGCGGCGAGCCCCGTCGACTTGACGTACGGTGTGGAAGCTTATGGGGCCTGTCGGCACGAGCAAGACGTGGACGCCCGGGCTGCAGGTCGGTCGTCATCTTCTGCTCCGGGAATTGGCGCGCGGTGGCATGGCCGAGATCTGGCTCGCGCAGCAGCCGGGGCCGCAGGGGTTCAGCCGTGAGGTGGTGATCAAGCGCATCATCACCTCGGGCGCCGAGCAGCCGGCCGACTTCGAGAAGCTCTTCTTCGACGAGGCACGGCTGGCGTCGCAGCTGAGCCACCCCAACATCGTGCAGCTCTTCGCCTTCGACGAGGCCGACGACGGCACGCCCTACCTGGTGATGGAATACCTCGCTGGCGAGAGCCTCGCGAAGGTGCAGCGCGAGCTCATCACCCTGGGGCAGCCCATGGCGGCCAGCCGCGCCGTCGCCATCATCGAGCGCTGCGCGCAGGGCCTCGGGTACGCGCACCGCAAGCGGGGGCCGACGGGAGAGCCGCTCGAGATCGTCCACCGCGACGTGTCTCCGCAGAACGTCCTCGTCGGCGCCGACGGCGTCGCGCGCCTCGTCGACTTCGGCATCGCGCGCGCGAGCTCGAAGCGGCGT
>JALOQF010000470.1 GCA_025459425.1 Myxococcaceae bacterium
GCTGGTGCAGCCGGTCGACGGCGCGAAGTAAGCCGCACACGCTTCAAAGGGGCGCGAGGCCTGGCCGGTCCTTCATGGACCCGCCGGGCCTTCGTGTTTCTGGCGTCCAGGGCGCTCCGCTCCGCTCCCGAGGTCGCGCAAGACTCGCTCGCTCGCATCGTCCGCCGGGAAGAAGAGCTCGAGCCTCAAGTCATCGAGCGTGAGGTCCTCTGGAGAGCCGAACTGGCCGACGGTCGCGAACAGGCTGACGCACGCGTCGCCGAGCCGGAACCGGGTGACGATGAGGGGCCCGCCACCATCACCCTCGGGGAGGGACACTGCTGCGAGCTGCTGGGCGAAGCGGTCGAGCTCGGCGACGCCCCCTTGCGCCGTGCTCTCGGTGCGCAGGCGTAACGCAGCCTGGTGCGCGACCTGCGGCCAGTTCTCGATGACGGCCCGCGCCCGCGCCGAGACGAGGAAGTCGAGGAGGCTGGCTCCTTCCTCGACGCCGAGCTGGCCGAACAGTACGTGCGCCGGTGCATTGAACCGAACGACCCGCCACAGCCGGTCGACGGCGAGGCCTGGCCAGGGGCTGTGCCGCTCGAGGGTCCAGGCGACGGCGCGGCGCACAGGCTCGAGCTGCGGGTCGTCCCACGCGCGGCGCTCGTACCGGGCGGCGAACCCCGCGCGGGCCAGAAGCTGATTGCGCGCCGACAGCGGCAGCCCCAGCGCTTCGCCGAGGCGGTTCACCATCTCGGCGCTGGGGCGGGCCCTCCCCGTCTCCAGGTACGCGAGGTGCCGTGCCGAGACGTTGGCCTCGAGCGCGAGCGCGAGCTGGCTGAACCGGCGCTGTTTGCGCCACGACTTGAGCAGTTCGGGGAAGAGCTCCATCTGGGCCGAGCATCGGCGACCAGCAGGCCATTGGCACTGACCTGCGAGGTCATTGAGCCACTGACGTGGGCCCCGTACTTCCTCGCCTCGCAACACGCCTCGCAGGTCCCCCGGGTGTTCCATGCGTCATGCGCTTCACAAGGCCTATCTGAAAGTCACTGCCATCGTCGTCGGCTCGTTCGGGCCGGTCTTTTTCTTCGGCACCATGCCGCGCACGGCCGAACCGGCGCGCTGGAGCCTCGACCTCTTGAGCTGGCCGGTCGACGGCGCCACCACGTGGGTGCACCCCGACACGCACTTCTTGTCGGCACTGACCGGCGGCTTCCTGTTGGGGTGGGGCGTCACCATCTGGGTGCTGTCGGGCGCGGCGTTCGACGCGGCGCCCGAGGCCGTCCGCAAGAGCGTGCTGGCCGGGCTGGTGTCGTGGTTCTTCCTCGACAGCGCGGGCTCCATCGCGTCGGGCAACGCGTCGAACGCGCTCATCAACGTGCTGGTGCTGCTCGTCGCGGCCGGGCCCTTGTGGTGGCCCTCGTCGCAGGCAGCCAGGCCCGCGCAAGCCGCTTGAGCAGCAACTCGACGCACGTGGGCCACCTACCGTCCAGGGTGAGCGCGGGAGCCCGGGCGCTCGTCGTCAGAACATCGACACGCCGGCGGCGAACACGACGGTCGTCGCCAGGGCACCGGGCTCCACGAGGTCCGACCTCGGCTCTGGAATGGGTCTCGGCAGCGCTGGAGCGACCTCACGCACCCGCTTGAACGGGGCCGGAAGGGCACACCGGTGCTTCGTCGACCCGCCGGGCCTTCAGGAAGGCCGTTCGAGCAAGCCTCGAGACCGGGATTTCGCTCCCTGCCCATCGTCCTCACGCGGGCAACGGTACGAACGCTCGCCACACTCAACGGTCGACCAACCAGAACCGCAACTCTTCTCGCTGGCCGGGGTTGAACCGCCACATGCGTTCATCTCTCGCGTTTCTGTGCGCCGTGCTTCTCGTGAACTGTGGTCGTGGAACCGACATGCCCGACCCGCCGCTGCCGGCCGACGGTGGGAGCGTCTCCGACGCCGGCGCCGCGACGGATGGCGGGCCTGACGACGGTGGCGCGACGGGGCCGAGGGACGCCGGCCAGCCCGAGGGTGACGCTGGCGTACCCTCGTGCACGGTGGCGCCGGCCTCGCTCGTCCACGACGGGCCGCTGCCGGGGCCGAACATCGTGCGCTTCATCGACACCACGCGCTACCCGGGAGCCGTCTGCAACGATGGTACGCCCGCGGCGTACTTCATTCGGCCTGGCACCGGCGATGCGGCGCGGCGGTGGGTCATCTACCTCGAGGGCGGTGGCTCGTGTTCGCGGCCCGAGGGCTGCGCGCGCCGGCCGCTGAGCCTGTCGTCGACGGCGGGCATCAACCGCACCGACGGGCAGACCATCGCGCTGGGCCAGGGCGGCATCGCGTCGTCCGACCCCGCGGTGAACCCCGACTTCTACGACGCCACCACGGTGCAGCTGAACTACTGCTCGAGCGACCTGTGGAGCGGCGACGTGGGCGCGACGCCGGGCGCACCGGAGACCGACCTTCGCCACTGGCACTTCCGCGGCAAGCGCATCGTGCGGGCCGTCATCGCCGAGCTGCTCCGCCGCGAAGGGCTGGCCACCGCGCGTGAGGTCTTCTTCATGGGCTCGTCGGCCGGCGGTGCGGGCACGCTGGCGAACATCGACGAGACGCGCGCGGCGCTCCCGGCGGGCGTGCGCTTCGTGGGGTTGATCGACGGCATCTATGGCATCGAGTACGCGCCGTTCGACCCGGCCACGGGGCTCGAGAGCACCACCGAGCCGCCGACGACGGGACCGTCGAGCATCGCCGAGCGCTTCGACGCCTGGCGGCCCGAGGGGGACGCGAGCTGCGCCGCGCGGTACGGCGCGATGGACCCGACGTGCAATGTGGTGCCGCGCCTCCTGGCGACGAATGAAATCGAGACGCCGCTCTTCGTCATCGACTCGCAGATGGACTCGAACCAGCTGAAGGACCTCGGGGTGACGCAGATGACACCCGCGACGACCGCCTTCGCGCAGCGCTACGCGGCGGCCAAGCGGGCCCGCCTGCCGAGCCTCTCGCAGCGCTACGGGCTGTACTCCTTCAGCTCGACCGAGCACGTGCTCATCAACAAGTCTCCGTTCTGGACCGGCACGACGGTGGCCGGCACGGCGCTGCGCGCTGCCGTGGGCCAGTGGTATCAGAACCCGTGCGCTCCGCCGGTGCGCATCATTGACCAACGGTGACGGCGCGGGAACGTCGTCGGTCGCCCTCCAGACATCAACACGGTTGCGGTGAACACGGCGATCGCCGGTGGAACACCAACAGGACGGCGGCGAACGCGATGGTCGTCGCCAGAACATCGACCTGGCGGCAGTGAACGCGACAGTCGCCGTCAGAACATCGACAACGCGATGGTCGTCACCAGAACATCAACCTGGCGGCGGTGAACACGACGGTCGCCGTCAGAAGATCGACACCGCGGAGGCGAACGCGATGGTCGTCGCCGGACATCAACCTGGCGGCGATGAACACGACGGTCGTCGCCAGAACATCAACCTGGCGGTGATGAACACGACGGTCGCCGTCAGAACATCAACCTGGCGGCGATGAACACGACGGTCGCCGTCAGAACATCGACACCGCGGCGGCGAACGCGATGGTCGTCACCAGAACATCAACCTGGCGGCGGTGAACACGACGGTCGCCGTCAGAACATCGACACCGCGGCGGCGAACACGACGGTCGCCTTCAGAGCATCAACACCGCGGCGGCGAACACGATGGTCGTCGCCAGCGCGCCCAGCACGACGAGGTCCCAGCGCAGCTCCGGCGCCGGCAGCGGCAACACCGGCGCGACGGCGCGCACCTGCTTCGACGCGCGGCGCGGCGGCGCACGGTCGGGCACGCGCGGCGCGTCGGACACCGTGGGCATGAACCCCACGAGCAGGGACTTCTCGACGATGACGCTCACGCCGTGGCTCGGGGTGAGGTGCGGCGCCGAGAGCGGCCGCGTCGCGGGCACCTCGGCATCGACGTCGGCCTCGGTCTCGACGACGGTCGCGTTCGCGTCTTCCGCCCGAATCACCGTCGGCGCCAGCGCGAGCGCGAGCGCGGTGCCGGTGAGCCGTGGGCTCGAGGGCGCCAGCGGGAGCGCCGGGGCGGTGACGTCGGGCACCGGCGGCCCGGGCTTCGGCATCGGCTGCGGCGTCGGCGTGCGCAGGGCCTTCGTCGGCCCCGGCGTCGGCCTGCGGCTCGGCAGCTCGTGCGTGGGTAGCTCGTCCCGCTGGGCCTCCTCGGCGGGCACCGGCAGGCTCACCCCCGCGGCGCGCCCGAGCTCGGCGATGAAGCGCTCCACCGACTCGTAGCGGTCCTGCGCCCGCTTGCGCATCGCCTTCAGCAACACGTCGGACACCGCGCGCGGCACCGCCGGGTTCGACACGTGCGCCGCTTCGGGCTCGTGCTCGACGTGCTGCACCAGCATCGTCATCGTCGATCGCGTCGCGTACGGGAGCCGGCCCGTCAACAGCAGGCTGCACAACAGCGCCAGCGAGTACTGGTCTGACCGCGCGTCGAGCGGCCGCGCCATCACCTGCTCCGGTGACATGAATTGGGGGCTTCCCAGCACCACGCCCGGCTGGGTGAGCGTGCTGGCGATGGTGCGCGTGAGCCCATAGTCGAGCAGCGTCACGTGGCCGGTGGCCGTCACCATGATGTTGCCGGGCTTCAGGTCGCGGTGGACGAAGCCGCAGCGGTGCAGCTCGGACAGCGCGGCGCCCACCTGGGTGACGACGGGGAGCACGTCGGACAGCGGCCAGCCGCCGGGCCGCTTCGTCACCAGCCGCGCCAGCGTGCGGCCGCGCACCACCTTCATCACCAGGAAGGGCACCTGCTTGTCGACCTCGACCGCGAAGAGCGTCGCGAGGTTCGGGTGCTCGAGCTTCGCCATCACGCGCGCCTCACGCTCGAAGCGCTCGCGGTGCTCCGGCACAGCGGCGAGGCGCGGGTGCAGCACCTTCACGGCCACTTCACGGCCGAGCCGCACCTCGGTGGCGAGGTACACGCTGCCCATGCCGCCGCCGCCGAGGCGACGCTCGAGGCGCCACTGCTGCGCGAGGAGCCGCCCGATGTTCGGGTCGTACGTCAGCGGCGCCTGACAGGCGGGGCACGCCTCGACGATGACTTCAGCGAGCCCTCCCGCGGCCGGCGGTGGAGGCACGCGCACCTGCAGGTTCCCGCCACACCCGCACCGCAGCGTCTCGATGGTGCCCGGCGTGTCGTGCGCTTCCGTCGACGCGTCTCGCGGGTCGAGGCTGAGCAACGAGTCGAGAATGTCGCCTGCCATGCGCGTCATGAGCCGCTCCGTGCGCGTGACCCACTTCATGAGCGGTGCCAGCAAGAAGCGGAGTGATGTCATGCGGTTGAGTCGGCTCGAGCGGCTGGCGCGATGCGCGGCGCGGCTCCACTGTGGCCCCCCAGTCCACACCGGAGCGGGGCTTCTCGTGCGCGTCGAACAGCCGCTCGGTCTGGAACCTGTCGGGCGTGCAGGTGTCCGCCCGGCCATGCGCGCGTCACGTTCGACCAGAAGGCTCCGCGCTCAGGCCGCTGATGAGGCGCAGGAGCTGGCCATCGTCCCGTACCTCGATGTCCTGATGAACCTCATCGTCTTCATGCTGGTGTCGATGACGGGGCTCGCCCTCGCCCGCGTCGTCACCGCGACTGTCGCTGGGCCGTCCGGGAGTTCCACGGCATCGGCCGCGCTCGCCATCACCATCGAGAACGACGGCTTCCGCGTCGGGAGCGGCGAGCGGGCGACCTTCATTCCACAGGTGGGCCGGGGCTGGGACTTCGAGGGGCTCCAGCGGGCCGCCATGACACACCGGGAGCCGGGTGCCCGGCAGGTCGTTCTGAGCGCCGCGCCTGCGACGCCGTACGAGCTGATCATTCAGACGATGGACGCCGTGCGGAGTGGCCCCGATGGCGCGGCCTTGCTCCCGGAGGTGACGCTCGCACCGCCGTGACGAAGGCCTCAACTGAAGGGCCTGGTCGAGGCGAGCGTGGAGCGCCGACTGGACTGGAGCGGCGCGCGGCCACTGAAGACTGCCGCCCCACACTTCTCGCGCCAGACACGCGACTTCTGGTGTGGCGGCGGTCGGCATTGCGGTTGCTCTGTGCAGGCGCAACCCCGAACTCACTCGGGCCACCCACAGGAGAAAGCCCCCATGTCGATCAACGTCCTCCGCAACCTCACCAGCGCCCTCTCGAACGTGCTCAACGCCCGCCCCACGACTGGCGCGGCGCGCACCCCCACGGCCGGCCGCACGGCTGCGCGTGATGGCTTCCAGAACGGCGGAGCGGCGCCGATGAACCTGGCGGGTGGCGCGCCCGGCGGTGCGAACTTCACGGGCGGCGCGCCGGATCCGCAGAACTACAAGATGGACACGCCGGACGGCGCGGCGGCCTTCCAGAAGGACATGGCCGCGTACCAGCAGGCGATGAACAACATCAACCTGTACTTCACGACGCTCACCAACGTCCTCAAGTCGCAGTCCGACACCGCGACCGCGACCGCCCGCAACATCCGCTGACGCGAACGGGCGGCACCACATGCACGAAGACGAACGGGAAGCTCCTCGAGAAGAGGGGCTTCCCGCGTCGCGTTGTGGAGGCGGCGCCATGCGGTGGAGCTCAGGCCGCCGCGCGGCGCCAGGGCCGATGCTGTCCCCTGCAGAGAGACGGTCGACCGCGCGTTCGGTCCTTCGTCGAGTCGTTCCCACGCGAACCCAACATCACCGTGGCGGAGACGCCCGCACGTGGCGAAGTCGGTCTCTCGCGTTGCGAGACACCTTCGCAGTCGTTGCTGCGGCCGAGTCGCTTCGTCGGGTGGTGCACGAAGGTCCGACCGTCATCACCGTCGCGGGCCCGTTTTCACCGAGTCACTTCGTCGTGTTGAGCGAAGGCCAGACCGTCACCGCCGTCGCGGCGATCCTCGCGTGCCCGCCCTCTCGGAATCGGCGTCACGGGTCCGTCTTCAGCGAGTCACTTCTCGTGTTGAGCGAAGGCCAGACCGTCTCCGCATCGCGGCGACTCTCGCGAGCCCGAATCGTCCCCCCCTCGCGCAACCGCCCTCTTGGAATCTGGGCCGCGGGCCCGTTTTCACCGGGTCACTTCGTCGTGTTGAGCGAAGGCCAGACCGTCACCGCCGTCGCGGCGATCCTCGCGTGCCCGCCCTCTCGGAATCGGCGTCGCGGGCCAATCTTCACCGAGTCACTTCGTCGTGTTGAGCGAAGGCCAGACCCTGACCGCCGTCGCGTGCCCGAGTCGTTCCCCCGCGCGCGCCATCGTCGCGATCGTCGGCGCGTCAGTCTTCATCGAGTCACTTCGTTGGGTTGCGCGACCTTCTCGATGTCGTCGCCGCACACGGGTCCTGGTCGAGCTCCTCTGCGCGAGGGCGGGCCCGGCATCGCTGTTTCGTCGATCCTTCGCCTGCCTCCGTCATTGCCTGCGTTGCGCGAGCGAGCGGCTTCATCCCCGTCGTGACGCCCCTCTGCTTTTCCGAGTCGCTCCCTGCCTTGCGCAAAGCCCTGCCCTCACCCTCACTGGCCGCGAGTCACTCGCACGCCTCGAGTCACGTCCTCGGGGTGCGCGCACGCCCCGCCCTCGGCGTCAGCCTGGCCCGCGACCGTGGACTGGAGTTGCGCGCGTCCACTGAAGACTGGCGCGTCACACCCAGCGCTCCAGATCGGCGTTTTGTCACCCGGCCGCGGTCGGCATCACAGTTGCTCTGCTTCCCGTCGACCCCGACTTCATCGGGAACCCGAACGGAGAAGACCATGTCGCTCGACGCCCTTCGCAGTATCGCAAGCCCGATTCTGAACTTCGTGAGCCAGGCCGCGCAGTCGAGCGGCGCCCTGCCGGGGAACAACGCGGCGACCGGCCGCGCCAGCCCGCAGCAGGGCCTCCAGGTGGCCGACGGCTTCGACGCCGAGCCGCAGGTGACGCGAGCCGCGTCGGTCGGCAACACCACGGCCGCGCAGGGCGCCGACGCCGCCGACCCGACCCAGCAGGCGGGCGACGCGCTCGCCACCGGCCAGGACGCGATGGCCAACAACCCCATCATGAAGTTCGTGCAGCTCTTCACCGACTTCATCAAGAACGTGATGTCGGCCTTCTTCGGCGGCGGTGATGCGGCCGGGCAGGAAGGCGCCGGCGCCGAGGGCGGACAGGCCGGCGGACTCGGGCAGGGCACTGGAGCGGCGCAGGGCGCTGACGCGGCCGCCGGTGCCGCTTCGGCCAACGGGCAGGTGAACGTGCGCTTCAAGGCGAGCCTCGAGATCAACGGGCAGGAAGTGGCCTCGACGGACTCGGCCGATGCCAACGCGTCGGCGAGCGCGTCGGCCGGCGCCAACGCCTCGGCGAGCGCCTCGGCCGCAGCGAGCGCCGCCGCAGCCTCGTCGGCCGCGAACGCCTCGACGGGCAGCGAGGGTGGCGGCGGGGGTGACTCGGGCGGCGGCGGCGGTGGTGGTGACGGTGGCGGCGGCGCTGGAGGCGGCGGCGGCGATGACCCGCTCACCATCGACACGTCGGGCCGCGGCATCCGCACCATGAAGCGCCGCGTGAACTTCGACCTCGACGCCGATGGCAAGAAGGACAGCCTGGCCGAGGTGCGCGGCGGCATGCTCGCCATCCGCGGCGGCAAGGACGGGCGCGACCTCATCGGCAACCACACCGACTTCGACGGCGACGGCAAGGCTGACGGGTTCGCCGATGGCTTCGACGCCCTCGAGCACCTCGCGAAGAAGGAAGGCCTCGTGAACGAGCGCCGCGGCGACACCACGCTCGACTCGAAGGACCTGCGGGTGCTCGAGCGCAAGTACGGCCTGGGCATCAAGGAAGGCTACGGCGGCGAGAAGAAGTCGCTGGCGTCGGCGGGCGTGCGCTCCATCGAGCTGTCGAAGGCGAAGCGTGAGGAGCACCGCCTCGA
>JALOQF010000121.1 GCA_025459425.1 Myxococcaceae bacterium
GGCGGGCATGTCGATGAGGATGAGTTCGTGCGTGGGTGAGCCCTGGGTCTGCTCCCGCAGGGCCGTGAGCAACTGGAAGAAGACGCCCATCTCGCGGAACGAGGGCCCCGCCGACAAGAGCCGCCGAAGCGCGTCGCTGCCGATGGCCGCCCGCGCGAGCGTTCCGGAGCGGAGCACGGACTTGAGGAAGAGCTCCTGGCCGGTGCGGGCGAGGAGCGCCGCGCCGTGCACGTTGGCCTCGAGCGGCTCTGGCATTCGGGGGAGCCGCTCACGGCCCCAGTGCCGCGCGAGGGGGGAGTAGTCGTCGCCCTCTTCGGCGATCTCGGTGACGAGCACGCGCCGGCCGCGTGACGCAGCCAGCTTCGCCAGCGCCGCCGTCATGACCGAGCGGCCCACACCGCCCTTGCCCGTGATGAGAATGACCCGCTTGTTGACCAGCTCGTCCACTCGGCCTCGGTGCCTCGATACGAAAGGTGACTCGTCGACGACGAGCAGAGCCAACAACCTAGCGAAGCGGTGCTCGGTTTCCCCGAAAAACTGGCCCGCGCGCGCGTTCTGGCCGCGGCTACGATGACGAACTGGTGACTGACTTCTTTCACACGGCGTGGGTGCGCCCGGTGCGCTTCGGCGTGCTGGCGGCGGTGGCGTTGCCCCGTGGCCTCGAGCCGGTACCGGCGACGGTGCTCGAGCGTCTCCACCCGAGGGAGCGGGCCCTCGCCGAGGCCGAGCGTGGGCGGCGGCAGATCGAGGTGGTGGGCGGCCGGCTCGCGTATCGGGCTGCGGCGAAGGCCCTCGGCGCCGACGTCGACGAGCACCCGCTCCTCTCGGACTCGGCGCGCGCCCCGCTCGCTCCAGCCGACTGGGCGGTGTCACTCACGCACAAGGAAGATCTCGCCGTGGCCCTGGTAGGGCCTGCCCAGGCGGGCCTGCTCGGGGTCGATCTCGAAGGCGGCGCGCGCGATCGGTCGAGCATCGCGAGCCGGGTGTGCCGCCCCGAAGAGCTGGCCCTCGTCGAGGCGCTCCCGCAAGCCGAGCGGTGGCCTGACGTCATGGTGCGCTTTGCCGTCAAGGAGGCCGTCTACAAGGCGCTCGCCCCCCGCCTCGGCCGGTTCTTCGGGTTTCAGGCCGCGCGCGTCGATCGTCACGCCGACGAGCGCGTGTCGGTCGCCCTGTTCCTCGAGCCGACCGATCCCGCGTTCGAGCTCGAGGCCGAGGTGCTGCGGCTGGAAGGCGCGCGCATCGTCGCGATGGTTCGCGCGCGGGGCTGAGCGAGGCCGGCGACGACCCGGGCATCGCGCGGGCGCACCCCGAGCTCCGCCACCATTCGCTCGACGCGGAAGCTGTGGGAGCGCGACAGCATCGCCACGCGGTACCGGTTGATGATCGGCGGCCACCAGGGGAACGGCGCGTGGAACCACTCGGCAAAGCGGGCCAGCGACGAGGCCACCGTGCGGGGCACCTCGAGCTCGCGCGCCGGCCGCCCACGGCGCTCGGTGATCGCCGCCTGGAGGAGCTGGACGAGGGGAATCGCAGGAGCGTCAGCCACGAAGAACGCACGCCCTGAGGGCAGGCCGGCGAGCAGGCGCCTGGCGGCGCAGAGGTGCGCCTCGACACAGGTCTCGATCGAGGTGACCGAGATCACCGGCTCGCTGCCGGCGATCCGGGGCAGGACGCCGAGCAGGACGAACGCGTCGATGAGCCGCCCGAGGTGACGCTCGCCCTCGCCCAGCACCGCGTGTGGACGCAGCACCGCGGTGCGTGTTCCCCCTCGATGACCGCGAACCAGCGCGTCTGCCTCAAGCTTCGAGCCGGCGTACGCGCTGAGCGGCACGGCGGGCGGTTCGAGCGACTCGTCGGCGTCGACGACGTCGGCGTCGCCCAGGAAGGCCGAGGGAGATCCCGTGAAGACGAAGGCGCCGACGCGGGCCTGCTCGCTCGCCTCGAGCAGCTGCGCCGTCGCGCGCACGTTCTCACGCTCGTAGTCCTCGGCCTTCCCCCAATCGCCGACGCGCGCGGCGAGGTGAAAGACGACGTCGACGCCCTCGAGCGCCTGCGCCGGGACGACGCTCCCCAGCGTCCAGGCGACGTGCGCGACGCCTGGGGGGAGGCCCTGCGCGCGTCTCCCGAGCGCGACCACGCTCCAGCCTTCGTCGAGCAGCCTGCGCGTGAGGGCCCCACCGATGAAGCCGGTCGCTCCGGTGACGACGGCCTTCATGCGGCCCCCCAGGTGAGCGACAGCACCGTCGCCGACAGTCCGCTCCCGGCACCGAGCAGCGTCACCGGGCCCGACGCGATCGTTCCAGCCTCGGCCGCAAGTGAGACCGCGAGCGGCATGCCGACCGGCCCCGTGTTGCCGAAATCACGGAAGATGGCGCTGCGGGGATGCAACGCAGCTCCCAGCTCGCGCTCGACGGCCGCCCGGTGCGCGCTCCCGACCTGGTGCATGAAGACCTGCTCGAGGGAAGCACCCCGGGCACGCGCCTGCTCGAAGGTCGCGGCGATGAGCGGCACGCCCTTTCGAAGAATGCCCGGCCCGTTCGCTCGAATGGACAGCCGCCCCGAGTCCTCGATGCGGCCCACGCAGAGCTCGCCGTGCGCTGCCTGGTTCTTCGTGACGCAGCCGTCGAGCGACGCGCGCCCCTCAGACCGTGTCGCAGCACCGAGCACCCAGGCAACCGCGCCGCAGCCCATCGTCAGCGGCACCCAGAGCTCCGGCGTCACCGCGCCCGCGGCCAGCGCCTCGTCGATGGCTGCGTCGATGGCGCGTCGCATGCCTCCGGCCTCGGCGGCCACGACGAGGGCAGTCTCGACGGCGCCCGACTCGATCCGGTCCGCGGCGATCGACAAGGCATCGAGGAAGCCCAGGCACGCGTTCCGAACGTCGAACAACACGGCGTCCTCCGACACGCCGAGCTGGCGCCCGACGACGTGCGCACCCGAGGGCTCGAACAGCCGGTGATCGATGCTCGCGTTGATGACGAGGCCCACGTCGCTGCCACGCAGCCCGGCGTCGAGGAGCGCCCGCTGTGCGACGCGCGCTGCCACGGGCTCTGGATCGACGTCGGGCCCGTACCACCGCCGCGCACGCACGCCCGTCTTCGCCTCGAGGCTTCCGCGCTCGACGTCAGCTCGCTCCAGCAGGGGCCACAGCCGCTCCTCGAGGGCTGCGCTGGTGATCTCGGTGTCGGGGACTTCGTGCGCCCAACCGACGAGGCGAACGTTCTTCCAGTGTGTGTGCATGGAGCCGGGCAGAGCACGGGGTGTGCCTGCGCGCTGTCACCACGGCTCGCCCGGTTGCGTTCCCCACGGTGTGCAACGGGTTGCACACCGCGCGCGAGCCACTTCACACAACGGTCGCGTCAGGCCTTCGGCGCGAGCGAGGCCGCGAGCCGGCGCAGCCCCTCGTCGATCGTCACCTTCGGTTGGTACCCGAGGTCCCGCTTCGCGGCGCTGATGTCGAACCACTGGGCGTACGAGAGCTCGCTGGCGCCGAAGCGGGTGATGAGCGGCTCCTTCTCGACCCCGAAGAGCGCGTAGACGAGCTCCATGGTGGCGCCGACGCCGTAGGCCAGGCCCGCCGGAATCGGGCGCCCGACCGGCCCCAGGCCCGCGCAGGCGAGCATCTTGTTCGCCATGGTCCACACGCCGATCGGCGCGTCGTCGCTCACGAAGTACACCTTGCCACCCAGCGGAGCGCCCCCGCGCAGCGCCTCGGCCGCCAGCAGGTGCGCGTCGACGCAGTTGTCGATGTAGATGGTGTCGCACTTCGGGTCGCGCGAACCGATCTGCCGCAGCCGCCCGGTCTTCGCGCGCGCCACGAGGCGCGGGAGCAGGTGGCGATCGCCAGGGCCCCAGATGAAGTGCGGCCGCAGCGCGATGACCTTCAGCGAGGCGTCGGACGCCGCGAGCGCGCGCTGCTCCGAGATGGCCTTCGTGCGCGGGTAGTGCGCGGTGAAGTCCTTCGCGTACGGAATCGACTCGTTAGCGCCCTCGATGTCCTCGTGGCCGTGCACGACGCTCGGCGAGCTCGTGTGGATCAACACCGGCACCTTCCCGGCGCGGCACCCGGCGACGACATGATCGGTTCCGGTGACGTTGATGGCTTCGTATTCCTTCGGGTCGCCCCACCCGCCAGCCTTCGCCGCGGTGTGGAAGACGACGTCGATGCCCTCGCAGGCCTTCGCGGTGGCGGCCGCGTCGGTGATGTCGCCGCGAATCGTCTCGGCGCCCAGCGCCCGGAGCTCGGGGTAGTCACCGCGCGCCAGCACCCGCACCGAGTCTCCTCGGGCGAGCAGAGCTTTCACCAGGTGGCTCCCGAGAAACCCGCCGCCGCCCGTCACCATCGCCTTCATCGGCCAAGCCCCTTCTCGGTCGCCCAGACGGCCAACTTCTCGCGCTCGATCTTCGCGTTGTGTCGGCGATCGACGGGGAACTCGCCCGGGTACAGGTGAACGTGCAGCACGGCCCGGGTGCTGTCGTGTTGCTGCGCCAACGCCTTCACCTCGGCGATGAGTTGGGGCTCGGGCAGCAGCGCTCCGGGTTCACGCTCGAGCAGCACCACCGGCACCTGCGAACCCCTGGGGCCGACGCCCACGAGGGCCGAGCGCCGCACCTGCGGGTGCGCGTTGAGCACCTCTTCGACGGGCGTGCTGAACATCGCGCCCGACTTCGTCTCGACCCGGTGGCTCTTGCGCCCGCACATCCACAGTCGGCCCTGCTCGTCGAAGTACCCGACGTCGCCCATGCGGTGGACGATGCGGTCGCCGTCGACGATCTTCGCGCCCTTCGTCTGCTCCGGTCGCGCGTAGTACTCGCGGGTGACGACGGGCCCGGCGACGGTGATCTCGCCGATCGTCCCCACCGGAACTTCGAGCGCGCTCGACCAGGTCGCGATCGGCTCGTCGGTGATCCGAATGATGCGCACCGTCATCGCGGGGTCGGGCCGGCCCACGCACACGCCTCGCCCCTGCATCGCGAGCGCGCCGGTGTCGGACAACACTTCGCGGCTGCCGATGCTGGCGACGGGCAGCGACTCGGTGGCGCCGAACGGGGTGAACACCTGCGCGTCGGGGCCGAGCATCGCCGTCATGCGCTTCAGCACGTCGACCCGCACCGGCGCACCGGCCGAGAGCACGCGCTTGAGCAGCGGCAGCTTCACGCCCTTCGCCTCGCCGTAGCGGCCCAGGTTGTCGACGAGCGCCGGCGAGCCGAACATCGTCGTGCAGCGGTGGGTGGTGAGCGCCTCGACCAGCTTTGCGGGGTCGGCCCTGCCGGGAAACCGGAAGTCCATCTCGGGCAACACCGCGGTCATGCCGAGGGCCGGGTCGAAGAGCGCGAAGAGCGGGAACGTCGGCAGATCGATCTCGCCCGGCTCGATCGCGTACGCCTCACGAATCATGCGCACCTGGGAATCGAAGATCTCGTGCGAGTAGACCACGCCCTTCGGAATGCCCGTCGAACCCGAGGTGAAGAGGATCGCCGCGGTCTCGTTCGGCGACGGCTCCACCATCGGGAAGGGCTCGTCGCGGCCCAGCCGCTTCACCTCGTCGAGCGTGTGCCCACCCCAGAGGAAGCGCCGGCCGACGGTGACGTTGGCCGTCACGGTCCGGAACGGCTTCGGGAACAACACGCGGGCGACGTGCGCGGCGGGAATGCCGATGAAGGCCTCGGGCCGAACCTCTTCGAGGCACTGGAGCAGCGCCTTGCGACCGATGCCCGGGTCGATCGCCACCATCACCGCGCCGGTCTTGAAGATGCCGAAGACGAGCGGAAAGAAGTCGGGGCCCGGCGGCACCAGCAGCACCGTGCGCTTGCCGCGCGTGACGCCGATGGCCGACAACCCGTGCGCGATGCGATCGCTCATCGTGTCGAGCTCGCCGAACGTCATCGTGCGCCAACCGCCCTTGCCGTCGGGCGAGATGATGGCGGGCCGCGAAGGATCGAGCCTGGCCATCGCCGGCAGGTGCGAGGCGATGTTGGCGCTGGTCTTCGGCTGCACGGGCGCGTTCATGACGAGACCGCCTGGAGCGGGTGCTTCGCGAGGAACGTCTTCATCAGCGGCACGATCTCGTCGTGCGCGTCTTCCAGCACGTAGTGGCCGGCGTCTTCGAAGACGTGCACCTCGGCCCCGGGCAGCCGCCGCCGCCACTCGGCCAGGAATGCATCGTCGAAGACGAAGTCCTTCCGGCCCCAGCAGATGAGCATGGGCGTCGACCGCAGCGCCTCGAGCTTGTCCGAGACCTCTTGCACCACGGGCCAGCTCCGATCGCCCGGCGCGAGCGGAATGTCTTCGACGAAGCGCTGCACCGCGATGCGGTTCGACCACGAGTCGTACGGCGCGAGGTACGCCTGCTTCACCAGCGGCGTCATGCGGCCCGGGCGCGTCGAACACAGCAGGTTCGCGCCGCGCGAGAACGCGTTGAACCCGCGCACCGGCACCGGGAAGAACGGCGCGTAGCGCACGACGCCGATCTGCCACGGCAGCTTCCGCCCGGCCGGCAACCCGAAGCCCGCCGTGTTCAGCACCACGAAGCGCTTCACCACGCCCGGGTTCTTCGTGGCCCAGGCGAGGCCGATCATGCCGCCCCAATCGTGCACCACGAGCGTCACGTTCTTCTTGAGGCCGAGCGACGACAGGAGCGCGTCGAGGTCGGCCACCCGCCGCTCCAGCACGTACGGGTACACGTCGTCGCCCGGCTTGTCCGACAGGCCACAGCCGACGTGATCGGGAACGATCACCCGGTATTGGTTGCTGAAGGCGCTGACGAGGTGCCGCCAGTAGAAGCTCCACGTCGGGTTGCCGTGCAGCATGACGAGCGTCTCGCCCTGCCCTTCGTCGAGGTAGTGCATGCGCACGCCCTGACCGACGTCGAAGAAGCGGCCTTGCCACGGGTAGAGCGAACGGTACGGCGTCAGGTCGAAGGTCATGTCAGTCACCAGTGAAGTCCGAGCATGAGGCAGTTGAGGCCACTGCCGATGCCGAGGAAGGCCACGCGCTGTCCGGCCTGGAGGAAGCCGGCGTCATCGGCGAGCGCCGCCGTGATGGGCAACGAGACGGTGCCCATGTTGCCGAGGGTCGAGAACGTCGAGAAGTCCTTCGTTTCGGGTACGCCGATGGTCGAGAGAATCTCCCGGCGGTTGGCGGCGCCCACCTGATGGCAGATGACGCGGTCGACGTCTTCGCGGCGCCAGCCCGAGGTGGTGAGCAGTCGATCCCACGTGGCGCGCCCGAGCTCGACGCCGTGCTCGAGCACCTGTGAAGCGTCGGTGTCCATCTCGTTGAGCGACTCACCGAGCAGCCCCTGTGATGGGCCCCACCGGCAGATGCGGTGGTGCTGGGGCGCCGCCAGCGCGACGCCCGAGACGAGCCGCCGCTCCGAGGCC
This sequence comes from Myxococcaceae bacterium, assembly GCA_025459425.1. GTDB lineage: Bacteria > Myxococcota > Myxococcia > Myxococcales > Myxococcaceae > Xiheimicrobium. The sequence continues at coordinate 7,384 of JALOQF010000121.1, forward strand.
GAGAAATCCGCTGAGGTGAGCAGGACCGCCGCCGCGCCCGAGCCGCCCGTCATGGTCGCGAGCCCGAGCCGGTAGCGCTCCATCGTGGGCTCGGCGTTCATGCGCGCGATGGTGGCGTCGATGATCTCGCGCGAGCTCTCGGCCGAGACCACCAGGCCAGCGCGGAGCTGCCCGAGCTCGATGCGGTTGGCCACGTCGACGAGGCCGTTGAGCAGCCCGAGGCAGGCGTTGCTGACGTCCGAGACGAAGGCTTCACCGCCGATGCCGAGCTCGGCGGCCACGGAGCAGGCGGTCGCAGGCTCGAGGTTGTCCCGGCTGACGCCACAGAACAGCACCGCCCCGACGTCGTCGGCCGAGACGCCCGCGCGCTCCAGCGCCTTGCGGCCAGCGCGCGCCGCGACCGCGCCCATCGAGCTCCCACGCGGCCACCGGCGGCGCTCGCGAATGCCCGTGAGGGCCTCGAGCTGGCCCGGCGCGATGCGCAGCGCCTCGTGAATCGGCGCCAGCCGTGCGTCGATCTCGGCCGACGTGAGGATCTCGTCGGGCAGCTCGACCCCGATCGCCTCGACGTGGACCTTCGACCACCGCATTCAGCGACCCTCCCGCACGAGGCGCAGCGCGAAGTCCTTCATCGCGTAGATCACCTTTCCATCGCAGAGCAGCTGCCCATCGGCGACGAGGAGCGGCTCGGGCCCGTCGACGACCTGCTTCAGGTGCGCCTGCACCTGCACCAGCGCATTCGACGGGACGACCTGCCCCCGGTACTGCCAGACGTGCGCCTGCCCGACGGCCATCGACTGGGGCCGATGCGAGGTGTGCAGCGCGGGGAACCGCTCCCGTGCGTACACGAGCAACAGTTGTTGCAGCGCCTCGAGCCCGAGTGAGCCCGGCATCACGGGATCCTGGAAGAAGTGCGCCGCGAAGAACCACTCGGCGGGATCGACCCGCTTCGAGCCGAACACGCCACCGAGCCCATGGGGCCCACCCTCGAGTGAGAGCGAGTCGATGGACTCGATCATCGCGTACGCCTTCGCGGGCAGTCGAAGTCCACCCGCCGTCGGGCCCCGAGCGTCGTCCGGTCGAAGCGGCGGCTCCAGGGTGAGCGAGAACGAGCGGCCACCCACCGAAGGCCACGCCGCTCCGCCACGAATCCCCACCTGCTGGGCGAGCGCCGCCGGTGGGAAGAACCCGAAGCCGGTGTCGCCGCGGTACACCGGCCCGTCACCGTCGAGCACCTCGAAGTCGAACGACTGGAGCAGCATGCCGCCGGCGCGCGACACCTTGGTGAGCCGCGCGCGCATCGTCAGCGTCCCCACGTCGGAGCGCACTTCGCGCAGCACCGTCGCCGACCCGTCGAGGTTGCGGAAGCTGAGCGTGTCGGGCGTCGTCAAGGCAGACCCGACGTGCGCCGCGAGGAACCCGCAGGGCTGCAGCGCCGCCTCGAGCAGCACCGAGAATGGCATCGCCGCCTGCCGGTTCGCCGAGAAGTACCAGGCGTCGGGCGGCACGTCGTACTGGCAGGTGAGCCACCCGCCGGGCTCCATGACGAGCGGCTTCGCGTCGCACGTCGTCACGCGATCGATGAACCGGAAGGGATCTCTCGGCAGCCGCGCGAGCCGCCGCGCTCCGGTGTCGAACGGCGCGTAGGCCGGCCCGAAACACTTCGACGGCTGGCCCTCGCAGTACTCGATGATCTGCTCGCGCGTGAACACGGGCTTGCGCGAGTGCTGCGCGCCCCAGATGGCCTCGAGCCGCTCGCGCGTCAGGCCACGAATGCGCACCGACATGCCGTCCATCTGCACCACGTGCTTCCCGTCGGCGAACATCGACGCGGTCGCGATGACGTAGGGCTCGGGGCCGTAGCCGATCTCGTCGATCTCCACGCGGTACTGCACCCGCTTCGTCGACTGCAGCACCTGACCACGGCACTTGAGCTGGCTCGCCTGCCCTTCGATCGGCGCGTAGTGGAGATCGACGTCGGTGGCGTCGTCGACCCACCCGAGCCGGAGCAGCAGCACCCGCAGCGTGTGCAGGCAGCACTCGTACATCAGCGTGCCGGGCATCACCGGGTCGTCGCTGAAGTGGCACGTCAGGTACCAGGCGTCGGGCGACACGTCGTGCTCGCCGATCACGAGGCCCAGCCGCGCCGCACCGCCCTCGGTGTCGAGCTCGAGGATGCGATCGACGAGGTGCATGCGCCCGGTCGGCAGGCGGAGCGAGGGCGCGAGCGCACCAATGGGGAACGGTCGGCCAAACGCCACCTCGAGCGAGCCAGCGCGGAGCGCCTCGACCTGCGCCTCGTTCAACGTCGCGCGGCCGTGGGGCGTGAGCGGCGTGAAGGGCGTGAACGCAGCGCCCAGCTGCGACGCGCGGGTTGGCCGTGGCTTCCTGTTCTCGGCGACGATGCCCTTGCCCTGGTCGAGCTGCTCGCGGCTGAAGAAGCCCGCGCAGCCGTCGAACATGGTGATGAAGGGCTCGCCGTCGATGGTGCCGTCGAAGCGGAAGAAGAAGAGCCACGTGTCGCCCTGGCGGACGAAGCGGTCGATGCGGATGTCGTACCGGATGATCTCACCCGCCCGCGGCAGGTCGCGGTGGAACAGCACCTTCGCGTCGAGGAGCCGGTACACGCGCTCGCCCTTCGTCTGGAGATCGATGCCGAGGTAGGCGCTCAGGAACAGGTCCGCCTGGCCCGCCTCGACGCTGATGCACACCGGCACGCGGCCGCCGTCGAGGTACCAGGCCCCGGGGTGCACGTCGTGCTCGGTGATGCACCGACCCGAGGTGAGGCTGCCCACCTCGCCTTCGACCTCGACGATTCGATCGACCAGCATCAGCGGCTCGTCGGGCAGACGAACGCGCGTCGGGTACGAGTCGACCGCGGCGAAGGCAGGGCCGAGCACCTTCGAGAGCTTGCCAATGGCGAACTCGAGGCAGAGCGCACGATCGAAGCGTGGGGCCTGGAGTCGACGAGGAGCATCGTCGGTGGCCACGGGCGGCGGGTGCGACTCCACCGCGCGCAACGGAACGTCGATCAAGCCCGCTCCCGCAGTCAGGGCGGCTCGTTGCAGCGCCAGGACCTGCGTCTGCAGGGCGATCGACTGGCGAGCGGTCTCGAGGAACCGCGCGTGCGCCTGCGCCGTCGCCTGGTTGACCGCCAGGAAGCCGGCGATGGGGGCCGCGGCCTGCGCGGGCGCGACACCGGAGTGAACGGCGGCAGGAGACGAATGCACCAGAGCGCCTCCGGCACCCGACATGACGAAGGCCTCGACCGACACCCCGTCACGCCGTCGAGACGGCGGCTCCGACACGATGACGATCGCACCGTCGGCGCTCGCAGCCTGAGCACGGGGCGCGCGCACCCGATCAGGTTCGACCTCGGCGTCCCGCATCGGGCCCCCGTTCATCACGACCTCCGGCGAGCTCCTGGCGCCTGGCAGCGGCAGCGGACGGAGCGGGGCTCCTCCGAGCTCGACCCGAACGTGCTTCGTCCACCGGGCCCGTTCGACGCCCGGGGCCTCGGCGTACAGCGGCGCGAGGTCGACGGATCGACCGGTGTTCGCGACCTGCGCCACGGCCTCGAGGACCGACACGTAGCCGTCCTGACCGCGCTGACACGCCGCGACGGCGACGTGTGGTCGATCTCCGAGGATTCGACCGATCATCCGAGTGCACGAGCCCTGTGGCCCCGGCTCGACGAAGACCCGCACCCCATCGCGCCAGGCCTGCTCGACGAGGGCCGTGAAGTCGAACCCGTGCATCGCGTTGGCGAGCACCGAGTCGGCGCACTGCGCGTCGGTCGGCTCGTACGCGCGCGCCCAACCGCAGCTGTAGATCCGCACGCCGGCTCGCGGCGTCGTCGGGAGCACGTGCAGGGCCCGATACGCGTCCTTCACCGGCTCGATCGCCGGCAGGTGCACGAAGGGAACGCCCTCGAGGAAGACCGCCGCGCCACCGAGGCGGCCCACCACCGCGCGCACGTCGTCCCGGCGTCCGCCGATCACACACTCGCTGGGCGCGTTGACGATCAACAGGCTCGTCATGCCGCTGAGCTGCGCCTGCACCTCTGCCTTCGGCCGCATCACGAGCGCGACGACCCACTCGGCGTCCGTTCCGAAGGCCCCGCGGACGATGGAGCCATCGCTCGTCAGCTCGCTGCGGAACAGCGCGCTCTCGAGCGTGCGGCTGAACATCACGTCGCGATCCCGCCAGGTGCGCGAGGCGAAGAGCGCGGCCGACTCACCGAGGCTGTAGCCCATGTAGGCCTGGGCCTTCACCCCCAGCAGGGTCAGCGCGTCGTGCGTCACCAGCCCGTGCGTCACCTGCCTCACGATGAGATCGGCGAGCCCTGCCGGCCCCGGCGCCATCGCGGGGAACAGATGCCGCGAAAAGTCCTTCACCTCGCGACCGAGCTGCTCCAACGCGAGCGGGAACGACAGCGGGAGCGACTCACCCATGCCGTCGTAGTGACTGCCCGAGCCGGGAAACACGAAGGCCAGCTCGCCGTCGATCACCCGCGCTGGGGACAACGGCCTCGCGAGGCGCTCCATCAACTGCGCCGTCGTCGTCGCGACGAGCGCCGAGGCCCCATCGATCGAGCCCGTTCGCCGGAACCACTCGGCCGCGAGGCGATCGACGGTGGCCGTCGGGTGCTCACGAATCAGCGCGCGCAGCGCGTCCACCGTGCCCGCAGACACGAGGAACAGCCCCGCCGGACGTCGACCTTCACGAACCGCGCGTGGCCGATCGCCCGGCGCCTGCTCGAGCGCCACCGACACCGTGGTGCCGTCCATCGAGGGCTGCCGCACCGTTCGCCGCCGCGGAGCACCATCGCTCGCCCACGGCGTCGCCTTCGCGCCCGCGACGATCCGGTGATGAATCGACAGCGTCTCGACGAGGAGCGCCACGAGCCCCGAAGCGGCGCCGGCGTTGCCGAAGCGAGACGCCTCGACCCTCGCCCGATCGAGCTGGGCGTCGACGTCTCGAACGACCGCCAGCACCCGATCGCCGTCGCGCTGCGCGTCCGAGAGGCGCTTGACCACGAGCGCGACGCCGGCCTCGGCAGGTGCACTGATCTCCCCGAGCTGACGAGCCGCCAGAACCCGCCGCGCATCGCCCGCGAGATCGACGGCGCCCACCACCATGCAGTCGACGTCGTTGCGCTGGAGCAGGCGCGCCGCGACCTCGAGCGCGCGCAGACCGCTCGCCTCTTCCGCCTGCACGCCGAAGCTCGGGCCTCCCAGCGACAGCTCACGCGCGAGCCGGCTGGTGACGATGCCTCCGAGCGCTCCGAGCACCCGCTGGGCATCGAGCGGCGCGCTCACGAGCGCCGAGGCCCGCTCCAGCCAGGCCGAGAGCTCGGCCTCGTCGACGTCGAGCCCCGCACGAATCAGCGCCGCGCGCGCGTGCCGCTCGAGCACCCAGCGCACGTGGAACGACGTCGTCTCGAGATCGAGCGCGATGCCCACCACCGCGCCCGTTCGCAGCCGCGGCGCCTCGCCGAGTCCACCCGCGCGCTCGACGGCCTCGGCCGCCACCTGAAGCATGAGCAGCTGCTGCGGGAGCACCGAGGGGATCTCGAGCGGCGGCACCTTGAACCGCCCGATGGGAACCTCGAGCGCCTCGATCCACGCGCCCTCGAGCGCCTCGAGGCCGGGCACGCGCCACCGCCGGGCCGGTCGGGGACGCAGACCCGAGTCACCGTCGACGAGCGCCGCCGCGATGGCCTCGATGCCGTCGAGCGAGCCGACCCGCGCGCCGACGCCGATGATCGCGATCGGCTCGGCCGCCGGCGCGGTGCGTGACACCTCGGCCCCGTCGTCTCCGGCCTCGAGCAGCAGGTGCGCGTTGATTCCGCCGAAGCCGAACCCCGACACCGCCGCGCGCTTCGGTCCCGCGCTCGTCCAGCGCCGTGGCTGCCGCAGCACCTCGAAGGGAGCCGCCGCCGGGGCCGGCGTCGACACGTTGGCCGAGGGCGGCAAGGCCCCCTTCTCGAACGCCTTCAGCACCTTCGTCAGCCCCGCGATGCCCGCCGCCGTCAGCAGGTGCCCGAGGTTGCTCTTCACCGAGCCGATGACCGGCCGCGCGCCCTCGAAGAGCGTCTCGAGGCTCGTCAGCTCGACCTGATCGCCGCGCGGCGTCCCCGTGCCGTGACACTCGACGAGCTGAACGGTCGACGGGCGCCAACCCGCCTCGGCGTACGCGGCCCGCATCGCCCGGAGCTGCCCCTCGGAGTCGGGTGACAACAACGACCCACCGACGTCGTTCGACAGCCCGATGCCACGAATGACGGCCAGCACCCGGTCGCCCGCGCGGCGCGCGTCTTCGAGCCGCTTCAGCACCACGAGGCCCGCGCCCTCACCCACCACCAGCCCATCGGCCGAGGTCGAGAACGGCGCACACACGCCGCTGGGAGACAACGCCTGGAGCTGCGTGAAGCCGATCTGCGTGTAGAGCGACTGCGCGAGCGAGACGCCGCCCGCCAGCATCGCTCCAGCGCGCCCGGCCTCGAGCTCGAGACAGGCGAGGTGAATCGCGTAGAGCGACGAAGCGCACGCGGCGTCGAGCGTGTACGCGCCCTTCCCCAGGCCCAGCAGCCTCGCGACTTCACCGATGGGCGCCGACGTCGGGAACGCCTCGCGTGGGTCCGCACCGACGACGGCCCCTTCGAGGAGCTGCGGCAGCAGCACCTGCTCGGCCCACGCCGACGCCCCGTCGGTCGGCAGCGCGATGTTCGCGACGATCGCCCCCATGGTCGTTCGGTCGACCGTGCCCTGCACCGAACCCAGCGCATCGACCGCCACCTGCAGCACGAGCTTCGTCAGCGGCGTCAGCCTCGCTCGATCGACCTCCACGCCCGGCGCCTCGAGCTCGAACGGCTCCAGCAGGCCCGCGCGCCTCGACCTCGCGCGATCGACACCACCTGCAGCGTCGACGATGCGTCCGGGCGCGACGGGCCAGCGCTCGGGTGGCACGTCGCGCACCGCGGAGCGCCCCTCGGCGACGAGCTCCCACAGGGCCTCGGGCGACGAGGCGCCGGGGAACCGGCCACCCAGCCCGACGATGGCGATGCCGCGCGCCGACGTCATGCCTGCGGGGTCGGCTGGACGATGGCCGCGTCAGCCGAGAACGCGCGGTTGAGCGTGCTGCTCACGGTCGCCTCGGCGCCTTCCAGCACGGCGAAGCGCACCTGCGACGAATCGGTCAGCTCGACGTCGGCGATCACCGTCGCTCCTTCCGTGGAGCGGACACGGATGGTCGCCTTGACGTCCCCCGGAGCCGGCAACGCGAAGCACTTGAGCGCAGCCACCTTCGACGGCAGGCACGGCGCGCCCAGGCGTGCGCGCGACCAGACGATGAGGGCCTGGAACGACCCGTCGACGACGAGCGGATCGAGCGCCCACGGCCGTGACGGGCCCGGCACCAACCGCTCCGAGCTCGGGTGCGCCTTGAGCGTCAGCTGCATGCCGTCTTCACCGAGCGCTTCGATGGAGCGAATCGCCCACAGCGACGGCCCGTGGAAGAGCTGGCTCGCGTACAGCTCGCTCACCGGCGTCACGAACGGGCCGACCTTCGACAGCGCCACCTGGGCTTCGACGGGCAGCGGCGCCTCTCGGAGCACCGCCACGCCGCGCACGTGCACGACGTCCTTCCGGTTGCGCAGCTCGAGCGGCACTGCGACCGCCTCGCCGCGGCGCTCGGGACGACCGGACCAGATCGACAGCTCTTCACGCTCGTCGTCGAACGTCACGCCACGCAGCACCCGAACGTCGTCGAGCTCGATCGCCGCCCGGCCATCGGCGAGTGAGCGCGCCGCCCGGGTGAACCACTCGAGCGACATCGCGAACGGCAGCACCGGCTTCCCGTTGAGCCGGTGATCGGCCAGCACCGGCCAGGCGCGCTCCACCCGCTCGGCGGCCACCAGCGACCAACCGGCGTCGGCGGCTTCACCGAAGCCAGCGCCCAGCACCACCTCACGGGGCCCCAGCGCGTCGACCTTCAGCTCGTCGACGAAGGCCCGCGCACCGGCGGCGAGAGGAATCAGCGCGATGCCCTCGGCGCGGAAGGTGGCCTCGAGCGCGGGCGTCACCATGCCGCCGGCCCAGGGGCCCCAGTCGAGGGCGACCACCCGGCACGAGGGGCGACGGGCGGCCTCGGACTGCGCGATCGACACGAGCGCCTGGTTCGCGAGCGCGTAGTCCGACTGACCACGCCGGCCGAAGCGCCCGCTGACCGAAGAGAACAGCGCCAACACGGCGAGCTCGTCGCCGCGGGTGGCATCGAGCACGGCGCGGAGTCCACCGATCTTCGGGTCGAGCACCTGCTGGAAGTCGTCGTCGCGCTTGTCCTCGATGCGCTTGTCACGGAGCACCCCGGCGCCGTGCACCACGCCACGAATCGGCCCCACCGACTGCCGCAGCTCCTGGAGGACCGCCCCGACCGACTCGGCGTCGCGCACGTCCACCTGCCGGTACTCGGCGGTGACGCCGCGCTGGGCCATCGACTCGAGCGTCGCGCGAATGTCACGTGCCGCGAGCACCGCGCGCGACGACTCCGCGAGCTGCCGTGGGCTGGGACGATTCCCTGCGGGCGCGCGCTCGAGCAGCACGCGCTTCACTGCGGCCTCGTCCTTCGCGTGGGCGAGCCACTCGGGCTCGGCCGTCGGCGCCGGGGTACGGCCCAGCAGCACGAGCGTCGCCCCCGACGCCTCGGCCAGCGCCTTCGCACAGTCGGCCGTCACGCCGCGCGCGCCGCCCGTCACCACCACGACGTCCTTCGGCTTCAGCGGCACCCGGCCCCCGACGACGGACGACTCGCGCAGCGCCAGGGTCACCCGCCCCGCCGGCCCGACGCCGAGCTCACTCGGCCCATCGTTGGCGAGCTCGTCGACCATCACGGCCGCCGCGTCTTCGACGGCCCACAGGGGCGACACGTCGAGGCTGCGGCAGCGCACCTCGGGCCACTCGAGCGCCAGCGTCTTCACCAGGCCGTTCATGGCGCCCGCGAGCGGATGCGTCGACGTCGATGCCGCCGCGAACCCGAACGCGCCGTCGCGACGGCTGACCGCGGCGACGAAGGCCCCCGGCGTGGCCCTCAGCGCAGGCGAGCACTCGCGCATGAGCTGGAGCGCCCAGCCGAGCTGCGCCTCGCTCGCCTCGTTCCAGGCGCTCCCGGCGGGCGCCGTCAGCAGCACGCCACCCACCGTCGACGGCAACGGCGCTCCGGCCGAGACGACCTGCGCCGACTGGCCCGCGCGCCCGAGCGCCTTCACGAGCGCCGCAGCCAGGTGCTGATCGTGGTCGGTCACGAGAATCGGCGCAGCCGGCCACTTCACGGCAGACGTCGAGACCCTGGCCCGGACCGGCACCACGACGCGACGTTGAACGCCGGCCGAAGCGACCGCCACTGCTGGAACGACGACGGGCTGAACCATCTCCTGCGCCGCGCGTACGACGGGCTGAGCCGCGCTCGAGGTACCCGCCACGAACGCGAGGACCTGCTCGAGCGTGCGCAGCCCCGACAACTTCTCCGGGTCGACCGACGGCGCGTTCGGAATCCGGCGCGACAGCAGCGAGAGGATCTCGACGCGCTTGATCGAGTCGATGCCGAGATCGGCCTCGAGATCCATCGACAGCGAGAGCGTCTCGACCGGGTAACCCGTCAGCTCCGACACCGTCGAGAGCAGCACGCGCGAGGTGTCCGCGGCAGGCGGAGGAGGCGGCGCGGCGACGACGACTGGCGTTGGCTCGACGGCCGAGCCGATGAACTCGAGCACCTGCTTCAGCGTCTTGAGGCCCGAGAGCTTCTCGGGGTTGACCGACGGCGCGCCGGGAATGCGCCGCGACAGCAACGAGAGGATCTCGACGCGCTTGATCGAGTCGATGCCGAGATCAGCCTCGAGATCCATCTCGAGCGACAACGTCTCGACGGGGTAGCCGGTGAGCTCGCCCACCGTGGCGAGCAGCGTGGCCTTCGCGTCGACCGCCGGGGTGGCCGCCGTCACCGGAGCGGGAGCCTGCACGACGGGCGCTGCGCTCCCCTTCACGAAGTCGGCGACCTGCTGGAGGGTGCGCAAGCTCCCGAGCTTCTCGGGGTTGACCGATGGCGCGCCGGGCACCCGACGCGACAGCATCGAGAGGATCTCGACGCGCTTGATGGAATCGATGCCGAGGTCGGCCTCGAGATCCATTCCGAGCGCGAGCGTCTCGACGGGGTA
>JALOQF010000122.1 GCA_025459425.1 Myxococcaceae bacterium
GTCGCTCTTCCCCGTCGACATGCCGGGCAACCGCGCGCCGGCCCTCATCAAGGAGGGCACCGACGCCGTCGACAACCTCGACTTCGACACGGCGAGCGCGAAGTTCACCGAGGCCCTGACGTTCCTCGATCAGAACCCGGCGGTGGCCGACGCGAAGGAGGCCTCGACCCTGCACCTGCACCTCGCCAACATCGCTCTGCAGACGGGCGGGAAGCCGGGCCTCAAGCAGGCGGCGGAGCAGGTGATGAAGGCCGTCATCTTGAACCCGCAGCTCGAGCTCGACCCGAAGTACTTCGGCCCCGACGTGAAGAAGCTCGTCGACAAGGCGCTCGTCGACATCAACAAGGCGCCCAAGGCGCAGCTCACCATCGCCTCGTTGCCGCTGGGCGCCGAGGTGTCGTTTCGGGGCGCGGTGCTGGGCGTGACGCCGCTGGCCGAGGCGCCCGTGGTGCCCGTCGGCCGGCACCTGGTGACGATCAAGAAGCCGGGCTTCCGGCCCGCAGGCGCGTTCGTCTCGGTCACGAAGGACGGCGGGCAGATCTCCCTCGAGCTCTCCGAGGCCGAGGGCTACGCGAAGGCCCGCAAGGCCATGGCGTCGCTGGTGCCGTCGAACCTCGGCAAGGGCATTCCGAAAGAGGCGCGCGAGGTGGCCGAGACGATGAAGGCGCGCTTCCTCATCGTCGCCGAGGTGGGCGCGGGCGGCGTGGGGCCCCTCGAGGTGTGGGACGTCGAGACGAGGAGCCGGCTCAAGGACCTCGAGCTGCCGAACGACGGCGCGTACGGGCCCGTGGTGGACAAGGTGAAGGCCTTCCTCGCCAATCCGTCTCCCGTGGCCGTGGCGACGAAGGCAGACCCCAGCGTGAAGGACACCGCGGAACCCGACTCGGGGGACTCGGTGTTCTCGAAGTGGTGGTTCTGGGCCGTCGTGGGCGGCGTCGTGGTGGCGGGAACTGCGACGGGCATCGGGGTCGCAGCCGCCCAGGGCGCCCCACCGCCGCGCCCGGCGTTCAACCCCGTGCTGTTCCCCCTCTCGGCGAGGGGCACCCCCGCGCCATGAGGGACCTCATGCGATTCTTCCCAGTGCTGTGTGCGAGCCTCTTGCCGGTGGCCGCGCTCGCGGCGCCTCCGCCCTCGAGCCAGCGCATCTCGGCGCTCGTCGTGCCGATGGACAAGGGCGCCGAGGCGCAGGCGCTCAAGCTCGAGGGCTTCATCAACGAGGCCCTCAACGAGTACCAGGGCTTCACCGTCAAGACGTCGGACGAGCTGTTCGGCATCGCCGTCGACGAAGACGCGGCCGCGAGCCTCAAGCGCGCCCAGACGGGCTTCGCCGAGTCGAAGGCCGACTTCGACAACCGCCAGTACGAGCCTGCCGAGCGCAAGCTGCGCGCGACGCTCAAGGAGTTCGACAAGTCGGTCGCCGCGATGAAGACGTGCGGCAACCTGTGTGAGGCCTGGGCCATGTACGGCGCGGTGCTGCAGTCGCGCGGCGACAGCGAAGAGGCCAAGCTCGCCGTGCTCAACCTGCTCGCGCTGTCACCGAGCTTCGAGGTCGATCGCAAGCGCTACCCGCAGGACTTCCTGTCGCTCAAGGCGCAGGTGGCCATCAGCCGCAACGCCCAGCTGCGCGGCAACATCGTGGTGAAGACGAAGCCCGCCGGCGCTCGCGTGTACTTGAACGGCGAGTTCCAGGGCTACAGCCCCTTGACGCTGCAGACGCTCCCCATCGGCAAGGCGATGGTGAAGGTCGAGAAGCCGGGCTTCCGTCAGGTGGGGCAGATGATCGAGGTGACGCCCGACGACTCCGAGTTCACGCCCGAGCTCATCGCCTCGTCGGGCTTCAAGGCCTTCGACGCGCTGATGGACCGCCTGGCGGCCGAGGCCCTCAAGGACAAGGGTGGCTCGACGATGGCCAGCGTGTCGAAGTCGCTCGGCCTCGACCGCGGCATCGTCGCCGTCGTCAAGGAGCTCGAGTCGGGCGGCACCGAGCTCACCATCGGCTACTACGAGCTGAAGACCGGCAAGCGGCTCGCGATCAAGCGCACCACCATGCAGGGCGACGAGTTCGGCGAGATGAAGGGCGAGGTGCAGCGCATGGTGACGTGGGTCATCAACAACGGCGACGGGCCCAGCGACAAGGTGACGCGCTCGGCCGACCCGCTCGACAACCGCGCCGGCACCGAGGACTGGAACGGCGAAGACCGTGGCGGGCGCACGCAGAACCGCGACAAGAAGAAGGGCGGGAAGGATCCGCTCGATGGCGTGAACGGCACCGAAGACTGGTGACGGCCTGCCCGTTCTGACGCCGGACACGGGCGCGCCGGCGTGCTTTACCGCTGGGCCGTGAGCCGACCTGCCTTTGCCTCCCCTCGCCTCCTGGTGGCCTGTGCGCTGCTCGCCTCGAGCGCCTTCGCCCAGACGGTGAACCTCGCGTCGTCCGATCTCTCGCGTGGCGTCACGCTGCTGCCCGACGCGCTGGCCTTCGCCGACGAGGCGACCGCCCTCACCTACAACCCGGCCGGCCTCGCGCGCGTCGGCAGTTGGAGCGCGGTGCTCGTGCACGAGCGCAGCCAGACGCGGGGGCTCTCGGGCACCGGCCTCTTCGGCGCGTTCTCGCTCGGCGATCTCGTCGGGCTCGGCGTGGGCTTCGAGGCGCTGGCACCGACGGCCGACGCCGCGCGCTCGAAGCTCACCTTCGGCGCCTCGGCCGGCCCGCAGCAGCTCTCGGCCGGCGTCACCGCCAACGCCTTCTTCGGCGGCCCGGTGCAGGGCCTCTTCGGCGTCGACGTCGGCGTGCAGTCGCGCCCGCTGCGGTGGCTGAGCCTGGGCGCCAGCGTGCGCAACCTCAACGCCCCGGTGAATGGCGCCGGCACCCGGCTGTCCCGCGAGTGGGGCGTCGGCGTTGGCGCCCGGCCCTTCGAGGAATACGTCACCCTCGGCGTCGACTGGTACGCGAACGAGGCGCTCCCGCTGGCGCAGAGCCGCATGCAGTACACGGCGAAGGCCACCATCGTGCGGGGCCTGCGGCTGTCGGCCGGCGCGAGCCACGGCTTCGCGTCGGACTCGCCCCTCGCCCTGCACGTGGGGCTCGGCGTCGACCTCGAGAGCGTCGGCTACACACAGGGCTTCGGCACCGCCAACGGCCTGTTCGACTTCCAGTTCATGGGCCGCGCGTCGGGCCCGAAATACGGCTCGATCGTGCCGAAGAAGTACCTGGCCATCGTGAGCGTGAACGACATCGGCTCCGAGGGAGGCTCGACCATCGGCTCGCTGCTCGGCATCGCCGCCGAAGACCGGTACGTGCGCTTCCTGCGCTACCTCGAGCGCGCCGCGAAGGATCCCGAGCTCGCGGGCGTGCTGGTGAAGATCGAGGGCGCCGGGGTGGGCCTCGCGCGAGCCGACGAGGTGCGCGCCGGGCTCGAGCGGCTGCGGGCCGCAGGCAAGAAGGTGTACGCCTACGTGTTGAGCGCCGGTGACGCCGAGTACCTCATGGCCTCGGCGGCCGATCAGATCTTCGCGGCGAGCGAGGCCATGTTCATGGTCGACGGCGTGCGCTCGTCGGTCGTCTACTTCGGAGGCGCCGCCGAGACGTACGGCGTCAGCGTCGACGTCGCGCGGGTCGGCCAGTACAAGACCTTTCCCGATCAGTTCACCCGCAAGGACATGAGCGACGAGCAGCGCGAGACGCTCAACGCCTTCCTCGACACCGCCGACGGCCTGCTCACCGAGCGCGTCACGGCCCGCCGCGGCCTCACGGCCGAGGCGTGGAAGGCGGGCCTCGACGAGGGCCTCAAGCCCACCCGGCGCGCGAAGGAGCTCGGGCAGATCGACGCGGTGGTGACGCCGCAGGAGCTCGACGAGAAGATCAAGGCGCTGATGCCCGACGCGAAGGCGACGAAGGCCTTCCGCCCGCTCGACGTGCGTGACGTGCGCTGGGGCTCGCGGCGGAAGATCGCGATCGTCCCCGTGCTGGGCAGCATCTCGGGCGGGCGCAACCAGTCGTCTCCCATCGGGGGCGCCATCTCGGGCGCCGAGAGCTTCGTGTCGGCCCTCGCCGACGCGGCCGACGACCCCGACGTGAAGGCGATCGTGCTGCGGGTCGACTCCGGGGGCGGCGACGGGCTCGCGTCGGATCTGATGTACCGCGCGGTGCTCGACGCGAAGAAGAAGAAGCCGGTGGTGGCCTCGATGGGCGACGCGGCGGCCTCGGGCGGCTACTACGTCGCGATGGGCGCCGACGAGATCTGGGCGAACCCCACGACGCTGACGGGCAGCATCGGCGTGTTCTACGCGAAGCCGGCGATCAAGAAGCTCGCGAACAGCTACGGCGTCACCCAGGAGTCGATCTCGCGCAGCAAGCTGGCCGGCGTCGGCGATCTGTTCGACCCGTGGACCGACGAGCAGCGGCAGGCCGCCCAGCGGTGGATCGACGACTTCTACGACACCTTCATCACCGAGGTGGCCGCGAGCCGGAAGCTCACGAAGGAAGACGTCGACCGGGTCGCCCGTGGGCGCGTGTGGAGCGGCCGGGACGCGAAGACGAAGGGCCTCGTCGATCACCTCGGCGGCCTCATGGAGGCGGTGCAGTCGGCGAAGAAGAAGGCCGGCTTCGCCGACGGCGACGACGACTACCAGCTCACCATCGTGCAGGCGCAGGGCAGCGTGCTGGGCTCGCTGCTCGGCGTCACCGCACCCGGGCTGCTCGAAGAGCCGGCGCCCGCCCTCTTCTCGCCGATCCCAACGCCCCTCGAGCCGCTGCTGAAGGCCCTGGGGCCCCACGCCTGGCTCTTCTCGTCGCCGGGCGTGCAGGCCCGCCTCGAGTACAGCCTCGAGGTGCGCTGAAACCGCCCAGAATCAGGTGCATTCGAGGCGCCAGGTTGCTAGGACTTCATCGTCATCTCGATCGGGCCGGGCAGTACGCCGGCCCCGGGGTGATTCAGGGCCACATCGTTCGGTGACTCCCGGAGCGGGAGCACCCGGTGGGACAAAGGCCCTGCCCCATCACCACGAAGGACTCGTGCCGGCGACGACGCTGGCGCGCGCGAAGGCCCCATGAGCGACGAACACGACGAGCTGCCGACCGATCCCGCCGATCCGACGACGCCTGCGCCCCCGCCTGCGAACGACGGCGGCGGTGATGACGGCGGCGACGACGACGGTGGTGACGACGGCCCCGATGACGGGTCCGACGAGGGTGGCGCCGATGCCGCTGGCGGTGGTGGAGCGCCTGGACAGCCGGGCCAACCAGGGCAACCCGGCCAGCCGGGCCTCCCCGGCCAGGGCAAGCGCCGCCGCCGCCGCCGTCGCCGCAAGGGCAACCCCGTCTTCTTCACCGAAGACGGCCAGGCCTTCCGCAAGGTGATTCAGCCCGACGGCCAGGTGGTGAACATCTTCCTCACCGCCCAGGAGCTCGAGCAACACAAGCAGCGGCAGGCCCAGCAGCAGGCCCAGCAGCAACAGCAGCACCAGATGCGGCAGGCCCAGCAGACCGGGCAGCCCGTGCAGGTGCCGACGCAGATCGTCGAGGGCGTGCTGGACACCGACGTGAAGGGCCAGAACGCGATGCTGCGCTCGCTCAAGCGCAACCTGCTCCCCGGGCCCGACGACGCCGAGATCCCCAAGAACCTCGTGCAGAAGCTCCGCCTGCGCACCGGCCAGTACCTCACCGCGAAGGCGCAGATGAAGGGCCTCAAGGGCACCATCGTCTCGGTCGAGACGGTCGACGGCGTGCCGATGGATCAAGCGACCCGCGCGCCGCACTTCAACGATCTCACCTCGGTCGACCCCGTCGAGCGGCTTACCCTCGAGCACCAGACGGGCGAGCTCGTCACCCGCGTGATGGATCTCATCGCGCCGCTCGGCAAGGGCCAGCGCGCGCTCATCACCGCGCCGCCCAAGACGGGCAAGACGATCATCCTCCAGAAGATCGCCCAGGCGGTGCTCGCGAACCACCCCGAGGTGCACGTGATGGTGCTCCTCATCGACGAGCGACCCGAAGAGGTCACCGACATGCGGCGCAACATCAAGGCCGAGGTGCTCGCGTCGTCGAGCGATCAGTCGCCCGCGATGCACCTCAAGGTGGCCGAGCTCGCCATGGAGCGCGCCCGCCGCCTCGTCGAGAACGGCAAGGACGTGGTGGTGCTGCTCGACTCGATCACCCGCCTCGCCCGCGCCTTCAACAAGGAAGTCGACTCGTCGGGCCGCACGATGTCGGGCGGCGTCGATTCCCGCGCGCTCGAGCGCCCCAAGCGCATGTTCGGCGCCGCGCGCGCCACCGAAGAGGGCGGCACCCTCACCATCATCGGCACCGCGCTCATCGACACCGGCAGCCGCATGGACGAGGTGATCTTCGAGGAGTTCAAGGGCACCGGGAACAGCGAGATCGTGCTCGACCGGCTGCTGGCCGAGAAGCGCATCTGGCCGGCGATCAACATTCCCCAGTCGGGCACCCGCAAGGAAGAGAAGCTCTTCGTCTTCAAGGAGTACGAGAAGGTGAAGAAGCTGCGGCAGATGCTCTTCTCGGTGAAGCCCGTCGAGGCCATGGAGGCGCTGCTCAAGCGCCTGTCGCGCTACCGCACGAACGAGGAGTTCCTCGAGGAGTTGTAGAGGCAAAAACGCTGTCGCGAGGGCCCGCCAAAGGGCCCTAGACTCGCGGCCGCGTGAGCCTCGGTTCCGGACGTTGTCACTACCACCCCGATCGCGCCGGCCTCGGCATCTGCGTCGAGTGCCGCAACGTGATCTGCGTCGAGTGCACCACCCAGTTCGAGGGCATCAACCGCTGCGCGACCTGCCTCGGGAGACGGTTGCAGCAGGCCCGCCAGGCGCTGGCGCGCAACGACTGGTCGTTCGGCAACCTCTTCCTCGCGGCGGTGTGCCTGCTGGTCGTCTTCGGCGGCTTCTACGGGCTCGCGGCGCTCCTGGCGGACTGACATGGCCGTCGACGCGCTCCAGCTCAAGCCGCGCCACACCCTCGCCCTCTTCGACTCGGCGCTGCGCGCGGCCGCGGGCTCGTCGGGGCTCTGGGTGATCCTCATGCCGTCGGCCGCGCTCATCGCGTGGGCGTTCCTCCGGACGGCCGAGGCGGTGCAACGGGGACGGCCGCTCGGGCTGCCCGTCGCGCTCCTCACGCTGGCCTTCGTCGTGCGCTGCCTCAGCCAGGGCGCGGCCAGTCACTTCCTCGAGCAGCAGATCCTCTCGAGAGACGAGCCCACCGTGCGCGGCAGTCTGCTGGCGGCGCTCCGGCGGCTGCCCGGCCTCGTCATCGCCGGCACCCTGCAGCTGGTGATCGACGTCTGCCTCGTCTTCTTCACCTTCGGCATCGGCTTCTTCTTCGTCGGCGCGCACCAGGCCATCTTCCCCGCCGCCCTGCGCGGCGAGGGGTCGGCCCTCTCGCTGTACGGCACGGCGTCCAGGCTCCTTGGTGGAGCGCGCCACACCGCCCCCTTCGTGCGCGCGTGCAACGGGCTCCAGCTGCTGCTCGTGCTGAACCTGCACGTCGGCGTCGGGTTCCTCGTGTACCTCGGCCAGAACCTGCTCGCGCTCGACCTCAACTTCATCAACCGCTTCGCGTCGCTCGACAACGGCGTGTGGGTCGCGATGCTGTTCGTGATCGCCTTCGTGTTGTTCGAGCCGATCCGCGCGGCGACGGGGGTGCTCTTGTTGATCGACGGGCGGGTTCGCCAGGAAGGGCTCGACCTGATCGCCCTGGTGGAGCAGCTCCCCCGCCGCAAGAAGCCGAAGGCCCCGCTGGCGGTGGTGACGGCGCTCGTGCTCGTCGCCCTGCCCGCCTTCGCGCAGACCTCTCAGGAGCCGAGCGCCCTTCGTCAGCGCGTCGAGCGCCTCGTCGACGAGTGCGAGATGGAGCCCCGCGTCGAGCGCGATCAGGTGAGCCGCCTCGATCGGGTCGGCGAGCGCGATCACTCGGCCCTCTTGCGCTTCATCAGCCGGGTCGAGCGGCGCGCCTACGACGAGCAGGACTGTGACGCCGCCGAGAAGGATCTGCACGAGGGCCTGCTCGAGCTCGAGGCCACCCAGGCGCCCGAGGCCGCGCTCGACGCGAAGGCAGCCCGGGACGACGCCTCGCAGATCCTCGCGCGGCCCGAGTTCCAGCACGTCGAACGGAAACCCGAAGCCCCGACGGAAGACGAGACGAAGTCCGACGGGCCCTGGCAGGCCTTCTGGGACCAGGTGGGCAAGTGGCTCAAGCGCCTCTTCGAGTGGCTGCTCGAGCGCGACGAGAAGCCCGACGTGAAGCCCAACTTCGGCGGCGGCGAGATGCTCGGCGCCAACGCGGTCATCGTGCTGATCGTCGTGCTGCTGCTGGGGCTGCTCGTCTTCCTCGGCTTCCAGCTGCTGCCGAAGAAGACCGAAGCGCAAGACGCCAGCGAGGCCCTCGCGACGTCCGAGACGCCGCTTTCGTCGGACCCGATGAGCGCCTTGTCGAAGCGCCCCGAGACCTGGGCGGGCCTGGCCGACGAGCTCGCCGCGAAGGGCCAGTACCGCGAGGCCATTCGGCACCTGTACCTGGCGCTCCTCTCGACGCTGCACCGCGCCGGCGTCATCGACTACGACCCGACGAAGTCGAACTGGGACTACCTCTTCGCCTTCAAGGGCGCGGGCGCGCAGAAGGCGGCGTTCCGCGAGCTGACGCGGCGCTTCGACTTCGCCTGGTACGGCAACCTCGAGGTGAGCGACGGGGCCTACGCCACGTTCCGCCGCATCGTGCAGCCGCTGCTCACCCAGCCAGAGGTGCGCGCCGATGCGTGATCGGTTCCCGCTCCTGCTGGTGACGGGGTTGCTGGTGCTCGGCGCCTTCGGCTCGTTCGTGATGCAGGGCGCGCGACGTGGGGCGTTCGCCGATCGGCTCTCGACGTACCGATCGGAGAAGAGCGGCGCGCGCGGGTTGTACCTGTTGCTCGAGTCGTCGGGCGTTCCCGTCGAGCGGTGGCAGCAGGACTTCGCGGTGCTCGAGCCCGAGACGACGCTGGTGACGCTCGGCACCCGCTTCCGCGACGCCTCCGACCGCAAGAGCACCAACCCGGGCAAGGCCGACGGCGGCTTCCCGTGGGACGAGCCCGACGAGCTCACCGACGAAGAGAAGGAGGAGTTCCGCGAGCGTGGGCTCAACGCCTTCCGCAGCCCGCCCATCGACGAGGACGAGACGAAGAAGCTGCTCGAGTACGTGCGCAACGGCGGCACGCTCGTCTACGCGCCGATGGAGCCCGACGAGAACGAGCTGCTCACGGCCATCGACGTGTTCCTCGAGCGGGCTGGCAACCGCCAGGAGATCACCACCCTCGTGCCCTCGCAGCCCTCGCGCTTCACCACCGGCGTCGAGCGCCTCGAGGCCCGGGTGCGCCTCTGGCTCGATCTGCCGCCCGGGGCGTTGGCGCTCTACGTCGACGAGGGCGTCGACCAGGCCGTGGTGGGGCTCGTTCCGTACGGGCAGGGCCGCGTCATCGTCGTCGGCGCGCCCGAGCTGGCGATGAACCACGCGCTCGCGCGGGCCGACAACGCGCTGTTCTGGCGCGCGCTGGTCCGCCCGCTCGCGACGAAGGGGCCCATCGCCTTCGACGAGTACCACCATGGCTTCACCGGCGATCGCTCGATCGCCGAGTTCGCCGCGCGCTACGGGCTCCAGTTCGCCGCCGCGCAGCTGCTCCTCGGCGTGATGCTGTGGGCCGCCTCGCTCAAGCGCTTCGGGCGCCCTCGCCCACCGCCGGAAGACACGCGCATCGGCGCGACCGACGCCCTCTTCGCCACCTCGCGCCTGTACCGGGAAGGCAAGCACCACGCGCACGCCGCGTCGTCGATCGCGAAGGCGCTGGCCGCCGACTACGCCCGCAAGGCCGGCCTGCCGCAGCGCGCCGAGCCCGCCGAGATCTCCGCCGCCCTCGAGGTGCGCGGCCGCAAGGATCTCGCCGCGGCGCTGCTCGACGTCTCGCGCGCCGCCGCCGCCGCCACCAGTGAAAGCGAGGTCGAAGGCGTCGCCCGCCTCGCCGCCCTCGCCCGCCGCACCCTGGATGCCTCACCGACGAAAGGCCGCACGACATGACTCCCACTGGTGGTCCCATCGCTCCGCCGCCCCTCGCGCCACCGCCGACGTCCCAGGCCGTGGGCGTCGCCAACGCCGTGCGCGAGGCCGCGCTCGCCGAGGTGCGCAAGGCCGTCGTCGGCCAGGACGAGGCGCTCGAGCTGATGCTGTGCGGCCTCATCACCGGCGGCCACGTGCTGCTCGAGGGCGTGCCGGGCGTGGCGAAGACGCTCATGGCGAAGGCGCTCGCGCGCAGCGTCTCGGCCGAGTTCCGGCGCATTCAATTCACGCCCGACCTGATGCCCGCCGACATCCTCGGGACCAGCATCTTCGACCTCAAGTCGCAGTCCTTCGTGCTGGTGAAGGGGCCGATCTTCACCGACATCCTCCTCGCCGACGAGATCAACCGCGCCCCCGCCAAGACGCAGAGCGCGCTGCTCGAGGCCATGCAGGAGCGCAGCGTCTCGCTCGAGGGCCGCGTCTCGACGCTGTCGCCGCTCTTCACCGTCTTCGCCACCCAGAACCCGGTCGAGTCCGAGGGCACCTACCCGCTGCCCGAGGCGCAGCTCGACCGCTTCCTCTTCAAGATCGACGTCGGCTACCCGAGCGACACCGAAGAAGAGGCGATTCTGCAGTCGGTACACCGGGGCTTCGACGCGGGCGATCTCGTCGCCGCCGGGGTGCAGAGCGCCATCACCCAGGAGCAGCTCCTCACCGCCCGCGAGGCCATGAAGCAGGTCGGCATCGAGCCGCCGGTGCTCTCGTACGTGCGCAAGCTGGTGGCGGCGACGCGCAGCTCGACCCGCATTCGCCTCGGCGCGGGCCCGCGCGCCAGCGTGCACCTGCTGACGGCCTCGAAGGCCATCGCCGCGCTGCGGGGGCGCTCGTTCGTCACACCCGACGACGTGCGCTCGCTGGCGGGGCCGGTGCTCAAGCACCGCCTGCTGCTGTCACCCGACGCCGAGCTCGACGGCGCCACCCCGGCCGAGGTGCTGCGAGAAGTCGTCAACTCGGTGGAAGTGCCGAGGTGATCCCCTCGGCGCGGCTCTGGGCGACGGTGTGCCTGCTGGCGATCCCCACGGTCGCGGCGGGCTTCATCGCGGGCCTGTGGCCCCTGGTGCTGCTCCTCGACGTGTCACTGCTCGCCGTGGGCCTGCTGGACTTCCTGGTGGCGCGCCGCGCGAAGGTGAAGGTGACGCGCGAGCTGCCGCACCGCTTCCAGGTGGGGGTCGAGAACAAGGTGACGCTCGACGTCATCAACCCCGGCCCCATGGCCCTGCACCTCGAGGTCAAGGACGACGCGCCCGACGAGTTCTCGGCGACGCCGGAGCAGCACGCCTTTCGGCTCTCGGGCCGGAGCCGCGTTCGCCTCGTGTCGGTGTGCACGCCGAAGGGGCGCGGCCGCTTCGAGTTCGCCGATCTCAACCTGCGGGTGCGCGGGCCGTTGGGGCTGATGTGGCACGAGCGTGTCCTTCCGGCGCGCACGGCGGTCAGCGTCTTCCCCGACATGCGTGGCGCCAGCCGACTGCTCCTGTCCGACGCGGCGCTCGACTTCGTGAACCTGGGCCTGCGGCAGCTCCGCCGCGACGGGCGCGGCACCGAGTTCGCCCGCTTGCGCGACTACGCCCAGGGTGACTCGGTGCGCGAGGTCGACTGGAAAGCCACCGCCCGCCGCGGCAAGCCCGTCACCCGCGTGATGGAATCGGAGCGCTCCCAGACCGTGTTCATCGGCGTGGACGCCGGGCGCAGCATGGCCGCGCAGGTCGACGGCCTCACCAAGCTCGATCACGCCGTCAACGCGGCGCTCTTCCTCGCCTTCGTGGCCATTCGAAACGGTGATCGGGTGGGGCTGGTGGTGTTCGCCGACGGCGTGAAGTCGTTCATCGCGCCCGCGGCGGGGCGCACGCAGTACCGGAAGATCGTCGACGCGCTCTATTCGTCGAAGCCGAACCTCACCACCGTCGACTACCTCGCGCTCTTCAAGGAGCTGAACGTGCGGCTCATGCGGCGCTCGCTCCTCTGCGTGTTCACCGACTTCCTCGATGAAGATCAGGCCGCGACGATGGTGGGCCCGATGCGGCGCCTCGCGAAGCGGCACGTGCCGGTGTGCCTGTCGGTGAAGGACGCAGCGCTGCACCGGCTGCTCCGCACGCCCCCGCCCGAGGCCGAGGTGGCCTACCAACACGCCGTGGCCAGCGAGCTGCTCCTCGAGCGCGAGGCCGCCAAGCGCAACGTCGGGCAAGACGGCGTCGCCGTCATCGACGTCGAGGCCGATGCGCTTTCGCTCGCGGCCGTGAACAAGTACCTCGAGATCAAGGCGCGCGGAGCGCTGTAAAGGAACGTCATGAAGGTCTTCTGTCCCAACTGTGGCACCGAGAACGAAGGCACGCCGGGCAGCCGGGTGACGTGCCGCGCCTGCACCGCCAGCTTCGAGGTGCCGTTCGAGCAGGGCAGCGCGCCCCCTCCAGCGACGCCCGCGGGTCTGCCCAGCTTCGGCGGCCAGCCGGTGAAGCCGCTCGGCCAGACGCCGCCGCCGCCCGTCGCAGTGCAGCCGCCGCCCAACGTGTGGAGCGGGACTCCGCCGGGCGCGCGCACGCCACAGGTCGCGAACCCCTATGGCCCCGCGAGCTTCGGGCCTCCCCCCCAGCCGGGCGGTCAGACCAACGGCGTCGCCATCGCCTCGCTCGTCTGCGGCGTGGTGGGCTGTTGTCTGCCGTTCGCGAACCTCGCCGCCATCATCACGGGCGTGGTGGCGCTCAATCAGATCAACGCGGGCGGCAACACCCAGAAGGGCCGCGAGCTGGCCATCGGCGGCATCGTGCTCGGCGCGGTGTCGTGCTTCGGCTCGGTGCTGTTCGGGCTGCTCAGCGCGCTGGGGAAGTGACCGCCGCGTCGCGTCGCAGGAAACCCGACAGCAGGTAGGCGTACACCCCGCTGCCGACGATGAGCGCGAAGCTGATCTTGAACCAGATCGGCAACCGCGGCGGGTGGATCTGCGAGATGGTGCCCTCGATGAACCCAGCGAGGATGAAGAGCGCCACCGTGCCCAGCACGAGCTTGACGGCGGTGACGCCTTCTCGTCGCAGCGCGGCCCGTCGCGCGAGCCCCTTCGGCGCCACCAGCGCCCGCGCCAGCACCAGCCCCGCAGCCCCGGCCAGACAGATGGCGGTGATCTCGGGGATGCCGTGCGGGAGAATCCACGCCCAGAACCACGCGGCCTGGCCCTTCGCCGCGTACACCCAGGCGAGCGAGCCGATCAGCACCCCGTTTCCGAACAGCAGAATCGTGGTGCCGACGCCGGCCGTGATGCCGAGCGCGAAGGCGAAGAAGGCGACGCCGATGTTGTTGCGCATGAGGAACGCCGAGAAGGCGGCTTGATCGCCGACGTCGGCCGTCTGCGCGTTCGGGTCGGCCTCGCGTTTCGCCCGCTCCACCGGGTCGAGCTTCTGGTGCATCGACGGCACCAGGTAGGGCGCGGCATCGGGGTCGAAGGCCATGCCGATCCACCCGAAGCCACCGCCGACGAGGAACATGAGCGACGAGGCCGCGATGAGGCGCCACTCGCGCTTCACCAACTCGGGGAAGCCGTGCGTGAGGAACCGGAGCACCTCGCGTGGCCGAATGCGCTGGCCCGGGTACGTCATCGCGTAGGCGCGCCCGACGAGATCGTTCAAGTAGCCGCTGACGTCGGCGGCTCCCGCGCGCGCGCGAACCCAGAGCAGGTCGGACGACGCCTGCCGGTAGAGCCGCGAGAGGGCCCGCGCGTCGTCGAGCGCCAGCGCCTTGAGCCCCTGCCGCTCGGCGCGCTCGAGCAGCCGCTCGAGGGCCTCCCACTTCGGACGACGCAGCTCGACGAACTCGGGCAGCTCCATGAGGACGAGAGCGTACACCGACGCCCGCCGCTCCGGGCGCCAGCGAGGCACTCTTGTCGCCATCGCGGGTCAGTTGGTTGCCCAGAGGCGCTTTCAGGTCAGACGGCGTAGCGGCTCGACGGCTTCGCGGCCGCCGAGGAAGGCACCGACGCGCGCGGCCATGGTGCAGATCGACGACAGCCACCCCGTCGAGCCCGCGCCGCCATACGCGCGCGACGGGCTGACGACGATTCTGCGCGAAGAAGGCTACGAGGTGGCCGAGGCCGCCGACGGTGAAGCGGGGTACGAGAAGCTCAGCTGCGCCTCAGGAAGCCGCTCGCCATGCCCCTCGTCCTGGCGCTGGTGCTCGTCGTCGCAGGTGCCTTCACGTCCCGAGACGAGGCCCGCTTGGGACGCAGGCGGCGGCGCGACCGTCGGCTCCGGAGCGTGAGGACTCGACCGGCCAGACGGGCCTGCGGCGCTGCACGCCGAGGTCGCGGCGAACGCACTCGCCCGCGAGCACGATCGGAGATCCCGGGTCGTGTTCGTGACGATCGGTGACCGACTTCACGGCGTTGCTGTGGGTCGCGAGGCCGCGCGACCCTCCCGCACGTCGTCGCCTGGTGCAAACGTCGGCTCCGGAGCGGGCTGGCCTGCGGCCGGTGGCGCAAACCTCAGCTGGAGAGCGCGCAGGTGCTCGTGCCTTAGCCGCCGCCAGGCCCGCTGAGTCGACCCGCGCACACCGCCGCGAGAGCCGCATTCTGGCTGCGATGACGAGCGGCCCGAGTTGCCTCGCGCCTGATGGAGCCACGCAGTGACAGGTGAATGGGAGCCGCTCCACGGCGTGGCCGCACCACGTCCTCGTCGCATCAGACGGCCGACCGGCACCCGGAACGCGCCGCCGAGCAGCCGCGATCGAGCGGGCGCCGAACGAATCGCTCCGTTCGCTTCTCGGTGAGGCCCAGCGCGTCGCCTCAGCGTGCGTGCTGGTGTCTGGCCACCGCCACCTGGGCGGCGAAGCGGGCATTGTTCTCGAGCAGCGCGAGGTTGGCGGCGAGGGTTCGGCCCTTCGTGCGTCGCACCATCTCTCCCAGCAGGAACGGCGTCACGGCCTTGCCCGAGACGCGGCGCACCCGCGCGAGCTTCAGGGCCGCCTCGAGGTGCCGCTCGATCTCGGCGCGAGGCAGCGCCGTCGCTTCCGGCGGAGGCACGGCGAAGATCAGCCCACCCTGCCCCAGCGAAAGCCGCGCGTCGACGACCGCGGCCGCCACCTTCGCGTTGGGCACGCTGTGCTCGAGCGGCAGGCCGGTCTCGCGGCTGTAGAAGCCCGGCAGCTCGTTCGTGGCCACCCCGATCACCGGTACCCCCAGCGTCTCGAGCAGCTCGAGCGTCTTGGGCAGATCGAGCACCGACTTGGCCCCCGCGCAGACGACGGCGACCGGCCAGCGCGCCAGCGCGGGGAGATCCTGCGAGATGTCGAGATCGTGCGCGACGCCCCGATGCACGCCGCCGAGCCCTCCGGTCGCGAACACCGAGATGCCTGCGTGGGCCGCGAGCTCGCACGTCGCGCTCACGGTGGTACCGCCCGTCGCCTTCGTCGCGATGGCCACGGCGAGATCGCGAGAGCCGATCTTGAGGAGCCCGGCGCCGGTCGCGAGCCGCTCCGTCCCCTCCGCGTCGAGCCCGACGTGCAGCCGCCCGTCGATGACGGCCATCGCCGCCGGCGTCGCCCCCGCTTCACGAATCGCCGCCTCACATCGGCGCGCGGCCTCGAGGTTGTGCGGGTGCGGCAGGCCCTGCGCCAGCACCGACGTCTCGAGCGCCACGAGGGGCCTTCCCTGGCGGTTCGCCTTCGCTGCTTCCTTCGACCAGACGAGCTTCATGAGCGCGCGTTGTGCCATGTGCGGCGGACCCAGGCGAGCCGGCGAGACGTCTCGAACCGCCGCGGGCGGACGGTGCCTCGAGCCGAAGGACAGGCACGCGGCCACCGACTGGCTCTGGGCGAAGCGCTCTCGTCGGGACCGCCGACGGGCGCAGGCCCGATGGAGCGCTCTTTCCAGTGCTCTTCAACGCGACCGTGCAGCGCGACGCGCAGGGGCAGGTGCTGACGCGCTCGTACACGCTGCTCGACGCGGCGTACGGGTCTCAGCGAGCGCCCGTCGACGGCGGTGAATTGTCGCGAGCGCTCCCGCCCCGAGCTCTTCGCCCAGGCACAGGCCCGCATGGACCTGGCGCGCCCGAGCGACGGAGAGCTCACACAACCTTCGGGTGTCTCGTCTTCACGAGCATCACGCCCGCTGCGACATCGCCCCCGGTTTCGCACTTCGTGAAGATCCATGCGGGGTCGTCGGCTGCGGCCGGCCCTTCATCGAAGGCCAGCTGCTCGGAGGGCGTGCGCCATGTCGGTCGACGAAGGTGGCGCCGTCTCGAGTGGGACGTGATTCGGGTGGCAGGCCCCGGTGCCTGGCGGCTTCCTGTCCCGAAGAACTCCCGTCGAAGCACACCCGCCGCCGAGGGATCGACGCGTTGCTGGAGCCACATCGACCGCGCGACAGTCACTTCGGGGGGCGCGAGCTCACGTCGACCACGGTGGACTCGAGGTGTCGGTGAACGAACCGGCCGAGACGGTCGTGCTGCTCAAGGGCGGCCAGCCCTTCGAGGAGGCGCGTTCAACCGGCCGTCAGCGACGGTGACGAGTGTGGCGATGTCGTCGGCGCCTCGTGGCAGCGCGACACCACGGGGGGCACCGACGACACGAGCGGCGCCCCTCGTCGCGGGCCGGCAGCAGCGCGACACGAGCGGCCGAAGTGCCAAGCGGCAGGGCCGACGAGCGGTTCGAGGGCGTGGGCTCGACGTCTCGTGCTGAACGGCCCCCCGCGTCGAGCGCCTCAAAACGCGAACGAAGCGGTGTCAGGCGCGGCGCTTCTCGACCACCAGCTGGTAGTCCTCGATCTTCTTGTCGAGCGTCGGGCGCGAGATGCCCAGAATCGCCGCGGCCTTGATCTTCTTCCCGCGGGCCGCGCGCAGCGCCTCGGCGATCGCGTCACGCTCGAGCCGCTGAACGCGCTGCGCGAGCGTCAGGTGGCCCTCGGTGGCGCCCTGCTGCACCTCGGGAGGGAGCACCAACGCCGACACCTCGGCGCCGGCGTAGAGCAGCGCCAACCGCTCGGTGACGCCCCGGAGCTCTTCGACGTTGAGCGGCCAGTGGTAGTCGACGAGCACCCGGCGGGCGTCGGGCGTGAGCTGCGGAGGCTCCTTGCGGCGCGCGCGCGCGGCCTCGGCGGCGAAGTGCTCGAAGAGCTGCAGCACGTCGGGCCGCCGATCACGCAACGGGAGCGTCTCGACCTCGGTGCCCGCCAGCACCCGGGCCAGCTCCGCGTCGAGTTCTCCCCGAGACACCAGCGTCTGCAGCGGCGCGTCGCACGTCACCATCACCCGCACGTCGACGGGCTCTTCACCACCCTGCCGTGAGGGCGCGACCCGGCGGGACAACAGCCGGGCGAGCCGATCGGACGCGTGCCGTGGGAGCGCCTCGATGGCTCGCAGCACGAAGGTACCGCCGTCGGCCTCGAAGAGAGCCGAGCTGGCCGGCGGAACTCCGGGCGCGCTGGTGCGGCCGAAGAGCTGCTCCTCGACGGCGTTGGGGTGCTTGCGGCAGTCGACGACGATGAACGGCGCCAGCGCCCGCGGCGAGCGCGAGTGAATGTACTCG
>JALOQF010000123.1 GCA_025459425.1 Myxococcaceae bacterium
ATGAGAGCGCCAGGCGCGTCACGCTCGTGGGTCGGCAAGGCTTGTTGCCCGGTGCAGCTGCCCTGGTCCGGAATGTGTCCAGCGGCAATATGAGAGCGCCAGGCGCGTCACGCTCGTGGGTCGGCAAGGCTTGTTGCCCGGTGCAGCTGCCCTGGTCGCGGTGCATCCGCCCTACGAGTCCGGAATGTGTCCAGCGGCAACATGAGAGCGTCGGGTGCGTCACGCTCCTGGGTCTGCGAGACAGGTGGCCTGGTGCAGTTGCTCTGATCGCGGTGCATCCTTCCTGCGAGTCCGGAAATGTGTCCAGCGGCAACATGAGATGTTTCCAGTGGTCACATGAGGGTCCTAGGCGCGTCACGCTCGTGGGTCGGCGAGACGTGTTGCGCGGTGCAGCTGCCCTGGTCGCGGTGCGTCCGCCCTGCGAGCCCAGAATGTGTCCAGCGGTAACATAAAAAGTTTCCAGCGGTCACATGAGCGCGAACGCGCCGAGCCCCGTCACCCTGCAGCGAGGTTGATGTCGTCGGACTCGAGCGTGTCCTTCGGGAAGCCGCGACGCGTGACGTTCAGCATCGCCAAGCCCACCTGGCGGGTCGACGTCACCACGCGGGGAAACAGCCGCTTGAGCACTGGGTACGTCGGCGCCAGCACGGCGTACATCCACCGGTATGACGTCGTCTTCGAGGCGATGCCGTCCATCGGTTGGATGTACCCGGGCCGGAAGACGAACAGCTGCCGGAAGCCCATGGCCTTGAGGGTGTTCTCGGCGCGGCCCTTCACGCGCGCCCACATGGTCGAGCCCTTCTCGGTCGCGTCCGTGCCGGCCCCCGAGATGAAGACGAAGGTCGCGCCGGGTGACGCCGCCTTCAGCGCCGTCGCAAGCGCGAGCGTGAGGTCGACGGTGACGCGCGAGTACTCGGCCTCGCTCATGCCGCCCGACGAGACGCCCAGGCAGTAGAAGCACGCGTCGACGCCCCGGAGCAGCGCGTCGGCGTCGCTCCAGTCGAAGAGGTTCGGCCGCGCCACGTCCCGCAGCTTCGGGTGCGTCTGGCCGACCGCCGTTCGACCCACACACACCACCTCGGTCACGTCCTCCGCGGCGAGGCACTCGCGCAACACCCCTTGCCCAATCATCCCCGTGGCTCCGGTCAGCAGGACTCGCATCGCGCCCGTGTACCGGGAGTCGCCTCGATCGGCCGTGAAGTCGTGCAAAGCCTCCGGCAGGTTGCGGGTGACCCTCGCAAGAATACTGAGCAATTCATTGCTCGCTCATCACCACAGCGCCTGCGCACCAGCTTGCGCACGAAGGGGTCTCAATTTCGTGAAGTCCATGTTCTTCCTGCGTCATTCGTGCGTCATACGGCGTGTCGAAAGTCACGGCGAGCGTCACAGACGGGTGTCCGAGAGGGGTGCTGTGGTTGACCGTCGGGGAAGGCCTCCGTACAGAGCGCGCGTTGTCCCCACGCCCCCTGGAGGCCGCCATGTCGCAGTGGAACGCACCCAACCTGATCGCCGCCATCGACGAGTCGAAGGGTCTGACGGACAAGGGGTACACCTTCCTCGACCGCGACCAGAAGGAGCTCTTCTTCTCGTGGGACGACCTGCGCGCCGAGGCGATGAAGCGCGCGGCGCACCTGCGCAAGTACGGCCTGAAGAAGGGCGACCGCGTGGCGATGGTGCTGCCCGACGGCGAGGACTTCGTGCCGACCTTCCTCGGCGCCATCTGGGCCGGCCTGGTGCCCGTGCCGCTCTACCCGCCGCTCTCGCTGGGCAAGCTCGACTCGTACAAGGACACGCTCGTCGCCATCCTCAACAAGGCCGAGCCGACGTACCTCATCACGCTGTCGAAGATGCAGCAGGTGCTGTGGGCCGGCCTCACGCACGTGAAGTCGCTCAAGGGCGTCATCACCGCCGAGGAATTGAAAGGGCCTGCGCCCGAGGGCGTCTCGCAGGACCCCGCGCAGGTCTCCGATGACGACCTCGCGTTCCTCCAGTTCACCTCGGGCTCGACGTCGACGCCCAAGGGCGTGTCGGTCACGCACGGGAACCTCCGCGCGAACGCGCACGCCATCATGGTGGACGGGCTGAAGACGGACTCCGCGGTGGACCACGGCGTCTCGTGGCTGCCGCTGTACCACGACATGGGCCTCATCGGCTTCGTCATCGCCCCGATGTTCCACAAGGTGCAGGTGACGTTCATTCCGACGATGGCCTTCGTGCGGCAGGCGACGCTGTGGCTCGAGACCATTCACCGCGTGCGCGGCACCATCACCTTCGCGCCGAACTTCGCCTACGCGCTGGCCACCAAGCGCACCAAGGCCGAGCAGCTCGCGAAGTGGGACCTGTCGTGCGTGAAGGCGTTCGGCTGCGGCGCCGAGCCCATCAACTCGGGCACCATGCGCACCTTCGTCGAGACGATGTCGAAGGCGAAGCTCAAGCCCGAGGCGCTGCTCCCCTGCTACGGCATGGCCGAGGCGACGCTGGCCATCAGCTTCATCGCGCTCGACGAGACGCTCTCGACCGACGTCGTCGACACCGAGGCGTACCAGAAGCAGCGCGCGGCGGAGCCAGTGCACGTGTCGAAGCTGGCCGAGGGCAAGGCGCAGGAGTTCGTCAACTGCGGCAAGACGTTCCCCGGGCACGAGGTGGGCATCTTCGACGACCAGGGCAACCGCCTGGGCGAGCGGAAGATTGGCGAGATTCAGGTGCGGGGCCCGAGCGTGGCGAAGGGCTACTTCCGCGACCCCGACGCGACGGAGCGCACGTTCGGTGGCGGGTGGCTCAAGACGGGCGACCTCGGCTACCTCGCGAACGGCAACGTCTACATCGTGGGTCGCAAGAAGGACATCATCATCATCAACGGGCGCAACTACGACCCGCAGCGCATCGAGTGGCTCGTCGACGACGTGGCTGGCGTGCGCAAGGGCTCGTCGGTGGCGTTCTCGAAGCCGGGAGCGTCGAGCGAAGAGCTCATCGTGGTGCTCGAGGCGCGCACGGCGAGTGAGACCGAGCTCGAGGCGCTGAAGGAGTCGGTGAAGCAGCGCATCGTCGAGCAGATGCAGCTCACGCCGGCCGACGTGGTGGTGTGCCCGGTGGGCTCGCTGCCGAAGACGTCGAGCGGCAAGCTGCAGCGGTCGAAGACGCGCCAGCAGTACCTCGACGGCACGGTGGGCAAGGAAGGCAACCGCTCGCTGGGTTCGAACGCCGAGAAGGTGGTGCTCGCGCGGCACGTGGCGATGTCGCTCCTCGGCCGGAGCCGCCACCGTGCCCGTCGCATCGCCGAGCACGCGCTCGAGGTGAAGTCGGTCACCGACGCGCTGGGCAAGCTCAAGCTGGCGGGTGACTACGTCTCGAACCGCATCGGCAAGCTGTTCTGATCAACCCCTCCCCTTTCGGCAACACGCAGTCACCTTCCCCGCAGCACCTCTTTCAAGGACACACCTCATGGCGACCGTACACATCCCCACCCTCTTCGCGCAGGCGGCGCTCGAAGTGAGCGGCAAGAAGATCGACACCATCACTGGCCAGACGGTCATCGCGAAGCTGGGCCTCGACTCGGTGGCGGTGATGGAGCTCGTGGCGCACTTCGAAGAGAAGCTGCACATCCGCATGCCGGACGAAGACCTGGCGAAGGTGCAGACGGTGGCGGACCTGGGGAACCTGGTGAAGCGGCTGATGCCGCCGGGCTCTGAAGTGACCTGGTAACCGAGCCAAGTCTCCCAAGTCCCCCAAGCCTCCCAAGCCTCCCCACTCACCCGTCATGACCAAGCCCTCTCCCATCGCAGTCGTCGGCATGGCGTGCCGCTTCCCGCACGCGAAGGACCTGCCCGGGCTGTGGAAGGTCGTGTCGACGGGCGAGGTGACGTTCGAGGCCATCGACGACTCGCGGTGGAAGCACGGGGCGTTCGTCGACACGAAGGACGTGCGGGCGCCGGACAAGACGTACGTGCTCAAGGGCGCCTTCGTCGAGGGCGTCGACGAGTTCGCGGCGCTCCACTACGGCATGGCGCCGCGGCGCGTGCAGGTGATGGACCCGCAGCAGCGCCTCGCCATCGAGGCGACGCGGCAGGCGCTCCAGGACGCGGGCTACGACACGCGGCCCTTCGACAAGCTGCACACGGGCGTCTTCCTCGGCGCCTCGGTGAGCGAGTACCGCGACCTGATGACGGCGCGGCACCGCGCGCTGCAGCTGGCGAACGGTGAGTACGGCGACGCGCTCTCGCCGTCCGAGCAGGAAGCGGTGCGGGCGGCGATGGCCGACGTGGTGCCGGCGCGCGCCTTCAGCATCGCGGGCGGGCTGCTCAACATGATTGCCTGCTCGGTCTCGCAGACGTTCGACCTCTCGGGGCCGGCGATGCAGATCGACGCGGCGTGCTCCTCGGCGCTGGTGGCGATTCACGAAGCGGTCGTCAACCTGCGCGCGGGCGTGGTGAACATGGCCGTCGCTGGCGGCGTGTACCTGAACCTCGGGCCCGACAACCTCATCGGCTTCTCGCGCATCGGTGCCATCTCGCCCTCGGGCGCGTGCCGGCCCTTCGACGCGAAGGCCGACGGCTTCGTGATGGGCGAGGGCGTGGGCGTCGTCATCTTGAAGCGCCTGGAAGACGCGCAGCGCGACGGCGACCGCATCTACGCGGTGATTCGTGGCTCGGGCTGCAACAACGACGGGCGCGGTGAGGGCCCGATGACGCCGCGGCCCGAGGGCCAGAAGGACGCGATGCGGCGCGCGCACGAGGGGCTCGACTTCGGCGTCGACACCATCTCGTACGTCGAGACGCACGGCACGGCGACGACGGTGGGCGACGTGGTGGAAGTCGGAGCGCTCCGCCAGTTCTTCGGTGAGCGCCTCGGCAAGCCGGTCGACGCGCCGTACTGCTGGCTGGGCAGCATCAAGGCGAACGTCGGCCACACGATGTCGGCGGCGGGCGTCGCGGGCTTCATCAAGACGTGCCTGATGATGCACCACGGGGTGATTCCGCCGCAGCCGGCGGTCGAGGAGCTGAACCCGAAGCTCGACCTGCCGAACTCGCCCTTCCAGCTGACGAGCCAGGCGGTGCCGTGGACGACCAAGCCCGGCGTTCCGCGTCGCGCGGCGGTGTCGAGCTTCGGCTTTGGTGGAACGAACGCGCACGTGGTGCTCGAGGCGCCTCCGGTGCGTCGGGCCGTCACCGTCACGGCGGTCGCGCAGCAGCCGCAGCTCGTGTTGCTCTCGGCGCCGACGCCGGCGTTGCTTTCGGCCGCGGCCTCGCAGCTGGCCGCGCACGTCGAGACGCACCGCCTCGACGTCTCGCAGGTGGCGTCGGCCCTGGCGAACCGGCAGGCCTTCGACGCGCGGGTGGCGTTCCTCTCGACGTCGCGCGACGAGCTCGTTCGCACCCTGAAGGACGTGTCGGCGGCGCTGACGGCGCACCAGCCGTTGCCTGCTGGCGTGTCGTACGCGGAGGCGCCGTTGCCGGCCGAGGCGCGCAAGCTCGCGTTCCTCTTTCCCGGGCAGGGCGCGCAGAAGGTGGGGCTGCTCGAGGAGCTGGTCAAGCGCTTCCCCTTCCTCTCGCAGCGGCTCCTGGAGCTCGACGCAGCGGCGAAGGACGCGGCCGGGTGCTCCATCGTCGACGCGTTGTATCCGGCGGACCGGTCGAACCTCGCGGCTGCGCAGGCGCACCTGACCCGCACCGAGGTGTGTCAGCCGGCGATGGCCGGCACGCTGGGGCTCTCGGCGGACGCGGCGCTCGGCCACTCGCTGGGTGAGTTCGCGGCGGCCTCGTCCGCCGGGATGATCAGCGGCGAAGACGCGGTGAAGCTGGTGGCACGTCGTGGCCAGCTCATGAACGAGCTGAAGCTGGCCGACCCGGGCGCGATGCTCGCGGTGATGGCTGACGCGGCGGTGGTGCAGCCGCACCTCGCGTCGCTCGCCGGCGTGGCGCTCGCGAACCACAACCACCCGACGCAGGTCGTCCTCTCTGGCACGACGCCGGGCATCGAGGCGGCGCAGCAGCGCCTCACCGCGGCGGGCCTCAAGTGCACGCGGCTCGACGTCTCACACGCCTTCCACTCGCCCCTGATGGCGGGCATCGACACGGGCATGGCGCAGCTCGTCGGCGGCCTCGCGGTCCACGCGCCGCAGCGGGCCGTCGTCTCCTGCATCTCGGGCCAGCCGTACGGGAGCGCCGCCGAGGCGAAGGCCATCTGGGTGAAGCACGCCACCGCGCCGGTGAAGTTCGTCGACGCGCTCGAGTCGTGCGTGACGCTCGGCGCGTCGCTCTTCGTGCAGGTGGGCGCCGGCAACGCGCTGACGTCCTTCGCTCGCGGCGTGGCGAAGCAGGCGCAGGGCTTCTTCACGCTGGGCTCGGCCGATGGCGCCGACGGTGTCACGCCGTTCTTCCAGACGCTGGGCGCGCTGTGGGTGAAGGGCGCGCCGCTGAACGCCGCGCCGTTGTTCGACCGCGCCGAGATGGCGCTGCTCCCGCCGTCGCTGCTCGAGACGCAGAAGTACTGGGCCATCGAGCGCGTGCAGCGCGCGCCCCGTCAGGCCCTCGTCGCGCCGTCGCAGCCCGCCGGCGCGTCGGTTGGAAGCTCCGTTTTCCCGTCCCCTTCCCTTCCCACCAGTCGTGGAGTGCCCATGAACGACCTCATCGCCCTCTTCCAGCAGCAGATGCAGCTGCTCCAGAGCCAGGCTGAGATTCTGAAGGCCCAGTCGAACGCCATCGCGTCGCTCGCGCAGGGCCAGGCGCCGCAGCTCGCCCAGGCCATGGCGCAGGTGACGACGATGCAGGCCTCGGCCGGTGGAGCCGTCGGCGCCACGGTGATGCAGCAGCCGGTGGTGATGCCGGCGGTGATGAACGTGCCGGCGCCGGTGGTGAATGGCTCAAACGGCCACGCCCACGCGAACGGCAACGGCCACACCAACGGCCACGCGCACGCGAAGCCGGTGAACTTCTCGAACCTCGTCGCGACGAAGGAGCCCGAGAAGAAGGAAGTCGCTCCCGCGCCCGTGGCCGACGTGAAGCCGCAGGTGACGTCGAAGGTGCTCGAGGCGGTGGCCCGCATCTCGGCCTTCCCGCAGGGCAGCCTCAAGGCCGAGCAGACGCTGGTGGGCGAGCTGGGCTTCGACTCCCTCATGCTGGTGGAGCTCGACCAGTCCATCGGCAAGGCCTTCCCGCAGCTGGGCGGCCTGCCGCGCGAGCTGTTCGGCCGCAGCACCACCGTGGCCAACGTCATCGACTACGTCGCCGACACGCTGACGAAGGGCGTCGCGAAGGCCGAAGACGCGAACGCGCCGCTCGCCGCCGTGGAGCGCCGCCTGCCCACCGTCACGCCTGCGCCGCTGTCGACGCTCACCGAGTCCGTCGTGCGCTTCGACAAGCCGGTGCTGGTGACGCGCGACGAGGCCGGCCTCGCCGACGCCATCGCGAAGGCCCTTGGGCAGCGCGGCGTCGCCACCACCGTCGGCACGCTGGACGCGCCGGGCGAGTTCGGCGGCATCGTGCACCTCGCGACGGGCACGCGCGGCGACTACCGCACCGCCACCCGCACGCTCCTCCAGCTGGCCCAGCGCCTCACCGCTGAGAAGGCCGAGCTCTTCGTCACCGTGACGGGCCTCGGCGGCGGCTGCGGGCTGTCGGGCACCTCGCCGGAGCTGCTCGGCCAGGCCGGCGCCATCGGCTTCACCCAGGCCCTCGCGCAGGAGTGGAGCGACGCGCTCGTGAAGGCCGTCGACGTCGACCCGTCGCTGCCGGCCGCCGACGTGGCGCAGCACCTCGTCGAGGAGTTGTTCTCGGGCGACCGCACCACCGAGGTGGGCCTCACGAAGCAGGGCCGCGTGGCGGTGTCGCTGCTGCCCATGGCCGCACCCGCGAAGGCGGCGACGCTGTCGGCCTCGTCCGTCATCGTCATCACCGGCGGCGCGAAGGGCGTCGGCCTCAAGCTGGCGAAGGGCCTCGCGAAGGCCACCGGCGCGACGCTCGCGCTCACCGGGCGCTCCTCGCCGTCGGAGGAAGTCGCGAAGGCCTGCGCGCAGGTGAAGGCCGCGGGCGCGAAGGCGTGCACGTACCACCCGATGGACGTGCGTGACGCCGCCAGTGTGAAGGCCACCATCGACGGCATCCGCTCGGCGCACGGCCGCATCGACGGCGTGGTGCACGGCGCGGGCGTTCTGGCCGACGCGCTGGTGGAGAAGAAGACGCTCGCCGGCGTCGAGGGCGTGCTCGAGACGAAGGTGGGCGGCGCGCTCGCGCTCCTCGAGGCGACGAAGACCGACGCACTGGTGCTGTTCGCGGGCATCGGCTCGTGGGCCGGCCGCTTCGGCAACGCGGCGCAGACCGACTACTCCGCCGCCAACCGCATGCTGGCCCGCGTGGCGCGCGCCGGCACCCGCTGCGTCACCATCGACTCCCCGCCGTGGGAAGACTCGGAGATGGCGCGGAAGATTCCGGGCTTCAAGAAGGCCGAGCTCAAGGCGAGCGGCGTGACGTTCCTCGGAGACGACGAGGGCGTGGCGGCCTTCCTCGTCGAGCTGCTCGGCGGCTCCGGAGAGGTGCTGCTCGGCCGCGACCTGCCTCAGCGCACGGTGACGCACGCGACGTCGTTCCCCGTCTCGCGGCTCAACCACGTCTACTTGAACGACCACACCATGGCCGGCCAGCGCGTGGTGCCGCTCGCCGCCGCGATGGACCACGCCGCCGCCGCCGCGCTCGACGTGGCGCCGACGGAGGCCCCGGGCTTCTCGCCCTTCACGGTGACGGACTTCGCGCTCGAGCGCGCGATTCTGGTGCCTGACACCACGTGGCTCGACGTCGCGGTGACGCAGCAGGTGCGCGGTGACGCGGGTTCGCTGAAGGTGACGCTCTCGCAAGGTGCGGCGCGCTCGTACGCGGGCACGGTGACGCTCGGCGCGCACGGTGAGGTGCCGGCCATTCGCCAGCTCGCCTCGGCGGGCCCGCTGCCGATGACGCTCGAGGACTTCTACAAGGGCTTCACCTTCCACGGGCCGCGCCTGCAGGGCATCACCCGCATCGACGCGCTCGCCGACGACGGCGTGGTGGGCTGGGTGAAGGGCTCGACGCCGGCCGACTGGGTGAAGGAGCCGCTGCGCTCCACCTGGGCCGTCGACCCGCTCGTCATCGACGCGTCGTTCCAGCTCGCGGGCTACTGGGCGTGGACGAAGCAGCAGCGCGCGGGCTTCCCCATCGGCGTCGGCCGCTTCGTGCAGCTCGCGCCGTTCGGCCTCGGCCCCATCAAGTGCACGGTGACGTTCGAGGCGTCGAGCGACGACGTCTTCTCCGGCACCCTCGTGTGGCAGGACGCGCAGGGCAAGGTGCTGGCGTTCATGACGGGCGCGAAGGCCGAGTTCAAGAAGCGCGACCCGACGTTCACCACGCAGGCCCCGAAGGCGTCGGCGCCGCGCGCGGTGGTGACGGCGGCTCCGGCGCCCGCGCCGGTGGTGGTGGCTGCGGCTCCAGCGGCCGACGAGACCGAGGCCGTCAGCGCGCCCACCGTGACGGTGGACGAGTCGACGTGGAACCCGGCGAAGTTCCCCGAGTACGAGGCGCTCCAGGAGCGGCTGCAGATGGCCGAGGCCTTTGGCCTGCGAAACCCGTACTTCTCGGTGCACGAGGCCATCTGCGGAGACACCACCGTCGTCGGTGGCAAGCAGATGATCAACTTCTCGTCGTACAACTACGTCGGCAACTCGGGCGACCCGGTCGTCTCGAAGGCCGCGCAGGACGCCATCGCGAAGTACGGCACGTCGGTGTCGGCGAGCCGCGTGGCCTCGGGCGAGAAGCCGCTCACCCTCGAGCTCGAGCGCGCGCTGGCCGACTTCTTCGGCGCCGAAGACTGCATCGCGCTGGTGTCGGGCCACGCCACCAACGTCACCGTCATCGGCCACGTCGTCGGCGCGGGAGACCTCATCCTCCACGACGCGCTCGCGCACGACTCCATCATCCAGGGCGCGAAGCTGTCGGGCGCCAAGCGCCGGCCCTTCCCCCACAACGACTGGGCCGCGCTCGACCGCATGCTGACGAACCTGCGCCCGCACTACCGTCGCGTGCTGGTGTGCATCGAGGGCACCTACTCGATGGACGGCGACATTCCCGAGCTGCCGAAGTTCATCGAGGTGAAGAAGAAGCACAAGGCGATGCTCCTCGTCGACGAGGCGCACTCGGCCGGCGTCATCGGCAAGACGGGCCGCGGCATCGGCGAGTACTTCGACGTCAACCGCGCCGACGTCGACATGTGGATGGGCACGTTGTCGAAGTCGTTCGCCTCGTGCGGCGGCTACGTCGCGGGCAGCCACGCGCTCGTCGAGTACCTCAAGTACACCACGCCCGGCTTCGTGTACTCGGTGGGCCTCGCGCCGCCGAACTGCGCCGCCGCGCTCGCGTCGACGAAGAACATCCTCGCGCACCCGGAGCGCGTGCAGACGCTGCAGAAGAACGCGAAGTACTTCCTCGAGCTGCTCCACGCGCGCGGCATCAACACCGGCATGTCGAAGGACACCGCCGTGGTTCCCGCCATCATCGGCAACTCGGTGCTGTGCCTGCAGCTGTCCGACGCGCTCAAGACTCGCGGCATCAACGTGCAGCCGATTCTGTACCCCGCCGTCGAAGAAGACATGGCCCGCCTGCGCTTCTTCATCTCGTCCCTGCACAAGCCGGAGCAGCTCCTCGAGGCCGCCAACGTGCTCAAGGAAGAGCTCGACCGGCTCACCCGCGAGATGAACGGCGACGCCGTGGCCTGAAGCCCTGTTTCTTCACCCGAACACGAAGTTCCCCACCCGAAGAGAGCGAACATGACCTCGACGAAGGAAGAAGTTGAAATCGGCTACGACATCTCGAACGAGTTCTTCCGGCTCTGGCTGGACGAGCGCATGCACTACACCTCGGCGGTGTTCGACGCCGAGCACACCACGCTCGAGCAGGCGCAGCGCAACAAGAGCCGCTGGCTCGCCGACTTCGCCGAGGTGACGCCCGACTCGCTCGTGCTCGACATCGGCTGCGGCTGGGGCGCCAACGTCGAGTACCTCGCGCTCGAGCGCAAGGTGAAGAACGTGCACGGCATCACCCTCTCGAGCGCGCAGTTCGAGGAGATCAAGGCCCGCAAGCTGCCCGGCGTCACCGTGTGGTGCGTCGACTACAAGGACTTCAAGCCGCCGCAGCCGTACGACGCGCTCGTCAGCATCGAGATGATCGACCACCTCGTGTCGCCGGCCCAGCAGAAGGAAGGCCTCGCGGTGCAGATCTACCGCGAGTACTTCAACAAGACGGCGCAGTGGGTGAAGCCCGGCGCGTGCTTCGGCTTCCAGGCGATTCTGCGCGACCGCGTGCCGCGCACCCGGAAGGACCTCGAGGACCTCAAGTTCACCGCCGACGTCATCTTCCCCGGCGGCCTCAACCCCCGCCTCGAGGAGCTCGTCGAGGCCTGCGGCCAGTCGTGGGAAATCGTGCAGCTCAACACCCGCCGCGTCGACTACGGCAAGACGACCGCCGAGTGGCTGCGCCGGTTCCGCGCGAACAAGGACAAGATCATGGCCTCGGGCTGGGGCACGAAGGTGATGTCGAACGGCGAGACGGTGTGGACGAACTACGACCGCTACCTCTCGACGTGCGTGAAGGCCTTCGCGAACCACTGGTCGAGCGACGTGCAGATGAAGCTCCGCAAGAAGGACTGAGGCGCATCGGTCCAGGTGGCTCCGCGAGGTGCGGCGTGACTCCGGCGACGGAGCGGCTGCACCTCGTGGTGTTTCTGGCACCGGCCCGTGAGTAGGCTGTTCGCTCGCTCGTCGCTCATGGACCCGACTCACCCACGCGCCACGCCGGTCTCGGCGGACGACCTCGAGGCCACGGCGCCCAGGCCCGACGCGTGGATTGGGCGGGTCATCGACGGCCGGTACCGGCTCGACTCGCGGCTGGCGGCCGGCGGCATGGGCGAGGTGTTCAAGGCCACGCACGTCGAGCTCGGCCGGGCGCTCGCGCTGAAGATGATGAAGCCCGAGCTGAGCGCCGAGCCGTCCTTCGTCGACCGCTTTCGTCGCGAGGCGATGACGGCGAGCCGCCTGGGCCACCCGCACATCGTCGACATCATCGACTCGGGCCGCGCCGACACCGGGCAGTTCTACTTCGTGATGGAGTTCCTCGACGGCGAGCCGTTGTCGGACTTCATCGGGCGTGGGCCGTCGGCGCCGGCGCTCGTCGTCGACCTCGCGCGGCAGATGGCCGAGGCGCTGGACGTCGCGCATCGCGCCGGCGTCGTGCATCGCGACCTCAAGCCCGACAACGTCATCGTGCTGCAGCGGGGCGGCAAGCCCTTCGTGAAGCTCGTCGACTTCGGCATCGCGAAGGTGGTGACGCCGGCGCCGGACCAGAAGCAGACGACCCACGGCGTCATCATGGGCACGCCGCAGTACATGGCGCCGGAACAGGCGGCGGGCGTGGCCAGCGGCAGTTCAGGCGTCATTTCGGTCGTCTCCCGGGAAGGTCACAGCAGGTAGCCATCGACCGGCTGGAGCGGCGGCGGCAGGTCCTTCTCGCCGCCCAGCTCGCGCAGGTTGATCTCGATGGTGCGGCACAGCGCCGTCAGCGGCGTGTCTTGAATGCGGTTCTCGAACGGGTCTTCGTTCACCGCCGCCACGCCCTCGAGCGCGAAGAAGAGAAAGCTCGTCGGCACGGTGAAGAAGGGCGTGCGCCAGCCGAGGGCGTCGATCATCGTCGCGGGGAGAATGAGCGCGAAGAACCAGACGAAGAGCCGCGTGTAGAACTCGTACTGGCGCGGCAGCGGCGTGTTCTTGATGCGCTCACAGGCGCCCTGCACGTTCATCAGGTCGGTGAGCGTCTGGTCGAGCTGCACCGCGCGGAAGTCACTCAGCGCGCCAGCCTTGCGGAGGTGCTCGAGCGTCTTCGCCTGTCGCTGCACGAGCGCCAGCGGCACGTTGCTGGCCTTCACCACCTCGTCGAGCTCGGCCTTCGCGAGGAAGGGAGCCAGCTCGTTCCATTGGTCGGTCTGTTTGCGCAGGTGGAAGCGCAGCGCGTGCACATAGGCGATGTGCCGGTGGAGCAACGCGCGGTGCGCCGACGGGTCCTCGACGAAGGTGAGCACCTGGCGGGCGAAGGAGCGGCTCGAGTTGACGAGCTGGCCCCACTGCTTCCGCGCTTCCCACCAGCGGTCGTACGAGCCGTTGTTGTGGAAGGCGAGGAAGATGGCGAGCGCGGTGGCCATCGGACCGACGGCGGTGTTGGGCACGCTGAGCCAGGTCAGCCCGACGACTTCGTGCAGGACGACGAAGAGCATCGCCCACGTCGTCGCGGCCAGCACGCGCGGGCCCGACAGACGAATGATGACGGACAGCTTCAGGTTCTTTCGGACAATCACGCAGCCACGGCCCTCCCCGAGGGGCTTGGGCTGTAGCACCGCTCAGTCGCAGGGCGAGGCCGAAGCGAGGCCACACCGGTCATCGGACCGGGTCATGCTCACCGACAGGCGACGCTGCAGCGACCGGCTTCGCAGGTGCCCCGGCATTGGGAGCTCCGGCTGCACGCCGCCCCCTCGGGCAACGGTCGTCGACATACGCCTTCGTCGCACCTCAAGTCGGAGAGCCCACACAGCCCCTGGCAGGCGTCTCCTTCACGCCACGCTGGCTGGCAGGTGCCGTTGCTCCCGCACCGCAGGTCGACCTCGCACGGCACGACGGTGTTGATGCACGACGTCCCCAGTGCGAGGCCCCGGCCACACGTGCCACTGAGGCAGAACAAGCCTCGCTGACACTGGCGCTGCGCATCGCAGGCCTCTCCCTCGGCTGACCGGTCATGCACGCAGACACCCGCCTCGCAGCGAAGGCCCGACGCGCACGCGGACGCCGGGCTGCACGTCGCGCTGAGCGGCTGACCATCGAGGGGCGGGGCCGAGGGCAGCACCTCACAGCCACCGTCAGCAGCGGGCGTCTGGCCTGCGGCGCACGGCGGCGGCGCGCACGTTCCCGGGCACGTCGACCCACCACACTCGAGCCCATCGACACAGTCAGCCGTCCCCGAGCACAGGCCTCCCATCGGCACCAGCCCCTCGACCACCGAGCTGCACTCCGCGGGGTACGACACCCGGCACTGCTGCGCGCTGGCACCGAAACACCGGGCGGCGAGCGCACCGTCGAAGCGCGCCCGGCCAGCGTCGAGGCTTGCGTCCAGGTCAGGCGGGCAGCCGCCGTAGCGCTCCCGCCCACTCGCGTTCCACGCGGGCCGGCACACGACGTGCGCGCTGATGGAGCGACATTGCTGTTGGTCTTCGCAGACCGCGGTCTCGAGGCGCTCGCA
The DNA here is from genome assembly GCA_025459425.1 of Myxococcaceae bacterium. Classification (GTDB taxonomy): domain Bacteria; phylum Myxococcota; class Myxococcia; order Myxococcales; family Myxococcaceae; genus Xiheimicrobium. Next base: position 14,295 of record JALOQF010000123.1, read on the forward strand.
ATAAGCGGCGGGCGACAACGACGCAGGCCCGGCCGGCCCGCACTGGCATGCAGCGGCGAAGGTGACGAAGACGATGGAGGCGGCGCGCACGAGGCGCCTCGACGAGCCAAATCGCATGGGTATTCACGTGTACGTGACACGAGGGTGGACGTGGAAGTACCGCTCGAGGGGTGTGCCCCGCTCCGCGAGGAGCAGGCCGCGAACCATCCTCTCTCGGAGCGACGTTCTCTGGCTGATCAGCCTCAGGTCACTCGTCCTCGCCGAGACGGCCGTTCACGGAGCCGGCGCGTAGAACTGCCGAGACCACTGGCGGTACAGGCCGATGGGCCCATCACCGGCGGCGAGCGCGGGCCGGGGCGCGTACTTCTTGTGTCGCCACACCTCGAAGTCCTGCTCGATTTCGCGTTGGTACACCTTGATGAGCTGCCCGGGCATGAGGCCGTGCGAGATGAAGCGGGGTAGGAGCCGGTGCCACCACTTCGTGTCCGGCGTCAGCACTGCGAGGGCGATGCGCAGGTCGATGGTACCAGCGTCGATGGGCGTCGGCAGCACGAGGAGCTTGAACGAGAGACCGAACTCACGCGCCGTCGCGTGGACGACCGAGACGCCGAGGCCGAAGACGTTCACCTTGATGTCGAGGGTGGGCCCGAGGTGACGCTTTCCGAACGAGAGGAGCGGCCGGGTGAAGCTGTAGTCGGCGCGCAGCACCGGCCCTTCGGCGACGGCGCGCTCGTTGCTGCGAACGGCCTTGTACCCGTGCACCTGCTCGAAGTGGCCGATGTCGACGCTGTTCTCCGACGTCTCCTGCGGGTGCCCGGTGAGGACCCAGTGATGCGTCGCCCAGGCCGACGCGGTGGAGAGGTCGACCTCGGGCACCTCCCACCCGGGCGGGCGGCCGTGCGGGTCAAACCACGCGAGCACGACGCCGTTCCTGTCCTGCACGGGGTGCGGGGTGAGCTTCGCCGTCGGTGGTGGCTTGCTGCCGTACGCCGTCGCGACGCACGCACCGCCGCGGTCGAACTCGAAGCCGTGGAAGGGACAGCGCACGGCGCCGCGCTCCGAGACGGTGCCGCCCTGGCCGAGGTGCGCGCCCAGGTGCGGACAGTACGCGTCGAGCAACCCGAGCTCGCCGCTCGCGGTCCGGAAGACGACGAGCTCACGCCCCGCCAGCCGCACCGGCTTCACCTGGCCTCGCTTCACGTCCGAGGACAAGCCCAGGCTGAACCAGCCCTGCGGGAACGGCAGACTCTTCACGTCGGCCAGCGCGTTGGTGGAGTCCCCGGTGAGCATCGAAGTCATGGCGAAGGGACGGTACCAGCTGGTTCGAGGGAGCGACATGAAGTGCCGCCGCTCGACGTTCCGTGCACGTGTGCGACCTCAGGTACCCACGGCAAGCGCTATCGTCGCAGCGTGCCCACCCTCATCGGACTCCTTCGCGCTGTGAACGTCGGCGGCACCGGCAAACTGCCGATGAGCGACCTGCGCGCGCTGTGCGCGAACCTCGGCTTCACCGACGTCACGACGTACATCCAGTCGGGCAACGTGGTGTTCCGCACCCGGCTCAGCCCCGCGAAGGCGAGGGCCGCGCTCGAGAAGGCCCTGACGGAGCGACTCGGCAAGCCTGCGACGGTCCTCCTGCGCACCCGCGAGGAGCTCGCCGACGTCGAGCGCGCGAACCCATGGCCCGACGCCGCCCCGAACCAGGTGCTCGTGCTCTTCCTCGACGTGGCGCCGCCGAAGGGTGCGCTCGCGGACGTGAAGCCGCCAAGCGGTGAACGACTCACGCTTGTCGGGCGCGAGCTCTTCATTCACTTCCCCAACGGCATGGGCGCTTCGAAGCTGAAGGTTCCCTTCGCTGACGTGGGCACCGGCCGGAACCTCAACACCGTGCGCAAGCTCCTCGCGCTCAGTGCATGAACGGCAGGGCCTTCACCACAGCGACGAAGTGACACACCGCTGCGACGATGATCAACGCGTGAAAAATCTCGTGGTACCCGAACGTCTTCGGCCACGGGTTCGGTCGCCGCACCGCGTAGATGACGGCTCCTACGGAATAGAGGACGCCGCCCAGCGCCATCCACCCGAGCACGCCAGGGCCTGTGATGCCGCCGATGGTGGGCAGATAGAGCAACGCAATCCACCCCATCGCGAGCGCCAGCACCGCCACGAACCACTTCGGCGCGTTCACCCAGAAGATGGCGCGCAGCACGCCGAGCGCCGCGCCGACCCACGCGACGGTGAGCATCGTCCGCGCCTGGTCCGCCGGGAGTGTCATCGCCATCGGCGTGTACGTGCCGGCAATCAACACGAAGATGGCCGAATGATCCGCCCGGCGCATGCGGGCGCGCGCGCGGGGACTCCACGTGGGCCGGTGGTAGAGCGCGCTCGTCCCGAGCAACGCAGCGAGGCTCGCCGCGTAGGCAGCACACGCGAGCTGCACCGACGCGCCCGTGGCCTGCCGCACCAGCGCGACACCCGCCACCACCGCGACGAAGAACCCCACCTGGTGGAAGACGCCACGGAGCAGCGGCTTGGGCGGCGGAGCGAGCGCGGCGGCATTCATGAACGACATCCTGCCCTCGCGCCCGTCACCGCCGTGTCAGCGTCACACCACCTGCGCCCGTCCACCCATCGGCGCGTCAGTCGGCACGACGCGGCACCACCGGCACGAGGAAGGGCTCGCCGAGCGCCGACGTCAGCCGGTCGTGCGCGCTCCACCACGTCTGGTAGTCCTCGCTCGGCCCCTGCACGGGTTCGCGCCGGTACGTCAGCTCACGCCCGCTCACGCTCGGGCTCACCGCCCAGCTCACCCCCAGGGCCGTGGCCGACGCCTCGGACGAGTCGCGCGCCTGCAGGCCGTCTCGCAGCTTCGTCGTCGAGTGAATCGAGAAGGGAAAACGAGACTCGAGGGGCCTCGTCCGGCGCGCGACGCGGGGCACCCGGGTGCGCTGCAGCTCCCACGAGGCGGGCGGCGTGATGACCAACGTGTCCGACGCGCGGCGCACGGCCTGCCGCAGCCGGTACTCGACGTCGAGCACCAGCGGCTGCCGGGGCTCGTCCAGGTTCGCCAACGCCAGCTTCGACACCTCGGCCTGCTCCCCGAGCCAACGCCCCACCCGCTCGCGCTGCACCTGCGCGTTCACCCCCGACAGCTCGGCCCGCAGCGTCTGCGCGAACGAGCCGCTCAGCTTCACCTCTTCGTGCACGGCGAGCAGCTCTCCCTCGAGCGCCAGCGTGCGGCTCACCTCGACCTCACGGCGCGTCGTCGGCAGCGGAATGGTGACGAACCGTGGCGGCCGCGTCGACACCAGGAGCGCGTCGGTGCCCGCGAGGCTGCCCGGGCCCCCGAGCGGGTCGTTCATGCGCATCGTCGGGTCGACGAACGAGACCGTCGAGCCCGAGACGAAGACGATGACGTGGTCGAACTGGTCGAGCGAGGGCGCGTCACGGCGCACGTCCCCGTCGGTCTTCACCAGTGCCAGCTCGGCCTCGACCCCCGCGCCGCGCAACAGGTTCACCAGGAGCAGCGACTGGTCCTTGCAGTCGCCATACCGCCGCGACAACACCTCGGACGGACGGCGTGGCACCCGCGCCCCGCGGCCGAACTCGATGGCCTTGTAGGTCACGTTGCTCGCCACGTAGCGCGTGAGCGTCACCACCTTCTCGTCGACCGTCTGGCCCGACGTCAGCTTCGCGCCCAGGGCCGTCACCGCCGGGTCGAGGGCCAACACCGGGCCGGCCTCGCCCACGTAGTCGTCGAGCTCCAGGGCCCACGTCGAGTTCGCAGGCACCAGCCACGCGATGTCGGCCGTGCGCTCCCACGACGGCGCGTACGGCTCGCCCTCGAACGGCGCCAACCCCTCGGCCACGTAGAGCCTCGGCGAACGCTCCGTCACGTGGCCGGTGGTGACGACCTTCACGGCGCTCGCGGGCGCGTCGATGGACAACACCGACTGACGAACCGCCACGCCCCGCCCGAAGAAGTGCGCGTCGAACGGGAGCTGCCCGGGGCCCGTCAGCCGCTCGGTGCTGAGCACCAGCTCGAGCGTGGTGCCGACCGCCAGGCCCGGCACCGGCACGTACAGCGTGCGCTCCGACGTGCCCTTCTCGTCGTCGGCCTCGTCGGCGAGGTAGCAGTCGTCGGGCGAGCCGGTGCCGACGGTCTTGCCCGCCGCGTCCTTCACCACCAGCGAGTTGAGGAAGGCGCGCTCGAAGCGCGGGTTGATGGTGAACGACATCGTCGAGAAGCGCTCGAGGTCTTCGTCGCTGGCGATGTGCAGCCGGAGCGTCGTCGTCTCGCGGTACTCGGACCCCGGCACGAAGTGCACCGCGCGCCCCACCAGCAGGTACTCGGACTCGTGTTCTCCCACCGCCCGCGGCGCAGAAGGTGGAGCCACCTCGGGCAACGGCACCACCGCGATGGGCTCCCGCAGCGCTTCGTTCTTCCCCTGCCCCAGCCGCTCGAGCGCGTCACGCTGCAGTGAGATGAGGTCGGTGTTCTTCGGGAACAGGCGGAGCCCTGCCTCGGCCGTTCTCCGGGCCGCCGCGTAGCGCGACAGCTCGAGCTCGGCGGCGCTCTTGTACTCGTAGTTCGTCTCGCCGGCGTCGCCCGCGGCGATGACCTTCGTCGACCACCCGATGACGTCCTCGTAGCGCTCGAGCCGCCAGAGGAAGGCGACCAGCAGCGAGGCCGTCGGCGCGTCGAAGCCGCGGGCGAGCCGGCGCTCGAGCAGCGTGGCGGCCGCAGCCACCTTGCCGCCGCGCGAGAGCATTCCGGCCTCGAGCATGGCCAGTCGTGGGGTGTCATGGCGCTTCTGCCGCGCCTTCGTCAGCGCCCACGCGCGCGCCGACTGCTTGAGCGCCTCGAGGGTGTGCATCCAGTCGGCGAAGACGTCGTCGTCGTCGAAGCCCGAGGCGAAGAGCCGCTCGTAGGTCTTCGCCGCGCGCGCCTGCCGTTCCGTCTTCGACAGGAAGCTGGCGAACGAGATGTTCATCGGGTCCGACGGGGGCCGGCCCTTCATCACCCGCGTGAACGCGGCGTCGACCACCGGCTGCACGGCCTCGTCCTCTTCGGCCAGCTCGACCAGCTTCCACGCCGCGGGGTACGACCGTGGGTCGACCATGAGCGCGCGCTCACAGGCCGTGACGGCGCCCGCGAGGTCGTCTCGCGCTGCCAGCTGCTTCGCCGCTTCGAGGTGCAGCGCCGCAGAGCTCTCGGGGGACGACGGGAGCGCCTCGGGCGTCGACCGCGTCAAGCCCTCGACCGCCCGCACGCAGCCCGCGCGCGCCACGCGTGACTCGAGCAACACCAGGAGCCGGTCGCCGTCGCGTTCGACGACGACGAGGTGGTCGGTGAAGCCATCGTCGTCGTGCACCAGGTACTGCCGGTGTCGTTGCCCCCGCACCTCGACCACCTCGGGCGTGGCCAGCTCGGGCTTGAGGTTGAAGAACGAGAGCGTGAGCGCGGTGACGAGGTCGTCGGCGTAGTCGAAGTCGACCACCGGGTAGGCGTAGACCGCGGCCTTGCTCTCACCCTCGTTGCACGAGGCGGCATACAGCGCCGAGGGGAACTCCTTCTTCTTCTCTTCCGCGCTGAGCGGCGCCCAGCCCGACTGCAGTTGGAGCGAGAACCCGCCCGCCTTCGACTCGAAGAGCGGCGGCGCCGGCTTCTCGAGGGTTCCGCTCCGGGAAGGGTCGATGAGTGAGAACCCCGCGAACGCCGCGGCACAGGGTGCCTCGATGGCTTCGTGGGCGTTGCGTTCGGCCCAGCACATGAGCTGGTACCCGTAGCCTCTCGACACCAGCGCCGTTCGAATCGAGGCGAGCCGCGTGCCGTTCGGTGCGGTGAACCACGTGCGCTCTCGCGCCGCGGGCTGGCCCGAGAGCGTGAACGTCGCGTCGGCCGGCATGGCCGGGACCAGCTCGTGCACGCCCTTGCGCGCCACCGCGAGCAGGTCGGCCGACGTGAAGTCACGCCGAAACCCCTTCTCGGCGATGACCATGAACATCACCTCGTTCGGGTCGGCGATGACGAGCGTCGCGTCCTTGTTGAGACGACGGGCCTCGTGCGACCGCCACCCGGTGGGGCGCGTGAAACGAAAGTTCAGGTCGTCGAACACCTGCTCCCGGGTGAGCGACGCGACCTCACTCGGGTCGGCGAGCTTGTCCTGGAAGCGCTGCGCTGCCTTCCACGCGAGGCCGAAGAGCCCGGCGGCCACCAGCGTCGTCAGCGCCCAGCTCCGGCCGACGCTTCGCTTCTGCACCGCGCTCTGAATCAGCCCGCCGATGGCCAACACCACCGCGAGGCCCGCCGTCACCTGCATCGCGGTGAGCGTCGCCGAGTGGGTCGACGCCTCGCTGGCCGGCGTCGCGCGCAGGTACGGCAGCAGCAACATCAGCCCATACGCCCACGTCGCCACCACCATCGACCACGGGCCCAGCGACGCGGTGCCCGGAGCCTTCAGCACCCGCGTCGCGCGAAACGCCGCGATGAACCAACCGAGGACGAAGAGCGGGTTCGCCGAGTCCTTCACCGACAGCCCCACCAGGGCGAGGCCCAGCGGAGGAAAGAGGGAAATCAACGCGAGCAACGAGGCGACGCTCTCTTCGGTGGCCGGCGGCGGTGCGGTGCCTTCGGCAGGCCGCGGCGGCGCCGTTGGCGCCACGTGCGTCATCACCGTCGAGGCGGCGGGCGGTGGCGCTGGAGGTGGCTCGGTCGGCACGAGCGTGGGGACGACGTGCGGCGGCGCGGTGGTCGAGGGTGGCGCGAGTGCCGGAGGCGGCTGCGCGTCGGCGACCGGGACTGGACGCGGCGCCGAGGCCCGCACGCCGCCCTGCGGAAGGAACTCGGCCAGAATCGCCGCCGACGCCGCCACTTCGGCCGCTGGCACCTGGAGCATCCACCCTTCGTCGGTCTCGAGCCGCACCGCCGTGAGCCCCCGGGCCCGCAGGGCATCGACAATCTGCTCGACGAGCGCGAGGTCGCGACTCGTGTGCAACGTGATGAGTGACTGGTCCACGAAGAACCCCCCTTCAGGCGCAGCAGTTTAGAGAGCGTTGCGCTGGCGGCACCTTGTGGTTTTTGAGCGCTCAGGTGGTCGCAGGTAGCGGTGCCTGCGCGCATGTCTGCGCGGGGAGCGTGCTTGGGTGGCCTGGAACAGCGCCTGTTCGGCTCGCGCGGCGTGACCCCGTGCGCCGCTTCGGGCGTGTTGCCTCACCCGGCAGACACGGCTACGCCCGCGCCCATGGCCGAGAACTTCATCTTCACCATGCAGGACCTCCGCAAGGTCAAGGGCGGCAAGGAAATCCTCAAGGGTATCTGGCTGTCCTTCTTCCCCGGCGCCAAAATTGGCGTCATCGGGCCCAACGGCGCCGGCAAGTCGACGCTGTTGCGCATCATGGCCGGCCAGGACCAGGAGTTCATGGGCACCGCGCGGCCCGACCCGAAGGCGAAGGTCGGCTTTCTGCCGCAGGAGCCCGTGCTCGACGCCTCGCTCGACGTGAAGGGCAACGTGGAGCTCGGCGTCAAGCCCATCAAGGACCTGCTGAAGCGCTTCGACGAGGTGTCCAACAAGCTGGGAGAGCCCGACGCCGACTTCGACACCCTGCTCGCCGAGCAGGGCAAGCTGCAAGACGCCATCGACGCCGCCGGCGGCTGGGAACTCGACCGCAAGCTCGAGATCGCCATGGACGCGCTGCGCCTGCCGCCGGGCGACGCCGACGTGACGAAGCTCTCGGGCGGTGAGAAGCGCCGCGTGGCGCTGTGCCGCATCCTGCTCGAGAAGCCCGACCTGCTGCTCCTCGACGAGCCCACCAACCACCTCGACGCCGAGTCCGTGCAGTGGCTCCAGCTGCACCTGCGCGACTACGCCGGCACCATCGTCTGCATCACCCACGACCGGTACTTCCTCGACGAGGTGTGCCAGTGGATCCTCGAGCTCGACCGCGGCGAGGGCGTGCCGTGGAAGGGCAACTACTCGAGCTGGCTCGATCAGAAAAAGAAGCGCCTCGAACAGGAAGAGAAGGCCTCGTCGGCCCGCCAGAAGTTCCTCGAACGCGAGCTGCAGTGGGTCTCGTCGTCGCAGAAGGCCCGTCAGGCCAAGTCGAAGGCCCGCCTCGAGCGCTACGACGAGATGCGCGAAGACTACGAGCGCGAGAAGAGCAAGCAGTCGACGGGAGAAATCTTCATTCCTCCCGGCCCGAAGCTCGGCGGCAAGGTCGTCGAGGCGAAGGGCGTGCGCAAGGCGTTCGGCGACCGGCTCCTGTTCGACGACCTCAACTTCAAGCTCCCGCCCAACGGCATCGTCGGCATCATCGGCCCCAACGGCGCCGGCAAGACGACGCTGTTCCGCATGATCATGGGCCTCGAGAAGCCCGACGCCGGAGAGCTCGTCATCGGCGAGACGGTGAAGCTCGCCTACGTCGACCAGTCCCGTGAGGCGCTCGCCGGCGACAAGTCGGTGTTCGAAGAGGTGTCGCACGGCCTCGACCAGCTCGACCTCGGCGGCCGCATCGTCGCGTCGCGCGCGTACCTCTCGTGGTTCGCCTTCAAGGGCGCCGACCAGCAGAAGCGCGTGAAGGACCTCTCGGGCGGCGAGCGCAACCGCGTGCACCTCGCCAAGCTGCTCAAAGAGGGCGGCAACCTCATTCTCCTCGACGAGCCCACCAACGACCTCGACGTCGAGACGATGCGCAGCCTCGAAGAGGGCCTCGAGTCGTTCGCCGGCTGCGCCGTCATCATCAGCCACGACCGCTGGTTCCTCGACCGCGTGGCCACCCACATCCTCGCGTTCGAGGGCGACTCGAAGGTGGTGTGGTTCGAGGGCAACTTCCAGGACTACGAGGAAGACAAGAAGAAGCGGAGGAAGACAAGAAGAAGCGGCTCGGCGCCGACGCGCTCATGCCCCGGCGCATCAAGTACCGGAAGCTCGAGCGCAGCTGACGCGCCGCAGGCCAATTGAGTTGACTTGAACGGCGGTGGGCCTGATGGAGACGGCCCATGTTCGCCCCCCGCGCGACGCCCCTTCGCCCCAAGACGCTCGCTCGTTTGTTCGGCCTCGCCGTGGGCGCCGCCGTGGTGCCGTCGCTCGCCTCGGAAGGTGGCCACTCGGACCCGGCCGCCCCCATCGTCCTGGCGCTCGCCATCATCCTCGTGCTGGCGAAGGTGGGCGGCGACCTCGCGACCCGCGTCAAGCAGCCCGCGGTGCTGGGTGAGCTGCTCGTCGGCGTGGTGCTGGGGAACGTGACCCTGGTGAGCGAAGCCGTCACCGGCTCGCCCCTGCGCTACTTCGAGGACCTGTCGGGCAACTCGTACCTCGACATGTTGTCGCGCATCGGCGTCATCATTCTGCTCTTCGAGGTGGGCCTCGAGTCCACCGTCGGCCAGATGATGAAGGTGGGCCTGTCGGCGCTCCTCGTCGCCACGCTCGGTGTCGCGGTGCCCTTCGGGCTCGGCTGGCTCGCCTCGGCGTTCCTCCTGCCGGGGCACAGCGTCTACGTGCACGTCTTCATCGGCGCGACGCTCACCGCCACCAGCGTCGGCATCACCGCGCGCGTGCTGCAGGACCTCGGCAAGAGCCAGCTCACCGAGTCCCGCATCATCCTCGGCGCCGCCGTCATCGACGACGTGATGGGCCTCGTCATCCTCGCGGTGGTGACGGGCATCATTGGCGCCGCCAACGCCGGCACCACGCTCGCGCTCGGAGACGTCGCCCTCACCCTCGGCAAGGCCATCGGCTTCCTCGTGGGCTCGCTCCTGGTGGGCCGGTGGCTGTCTCCGCGCATGTTCACCGCGGCCACGCACCTCAAGGCCCGCATGGTGCTGCTCGCCTTCGGCCTGGGCTTCTGCTTCCTGCTGGCCTGGCTCGCCGACCTCATCGGCCTGGCGCCCATCGTCGGCGCCTTCGCCGCCGGCCTCATTCTCGAAGACGTGCACTACCGCGACCTCAAGGACAAGGAGCACCACACCCTCGAGGAGCTCATTCACCCCATCTCGTACTTCCTCGTGCCCGTCTTCTTCGTGCTGATGGGCATGCGCACCGACTTGAAGGCCTTCGTCGCGCCCGGCGTGTTGACGCTCGCGGGCGCGCTCGTCGTCATCGCCATCGTCGGCAAGTTGACGGCGGGCCTGGGTGCGCTGGGCAAGGGCCTCGACCGCTTGAGCATCGGCATCGGCATGGTGCCGCGCGGTGAGGTGGGCCTCATCTTCGCCAGCATCGGCGCCGGCCTCACGGTGCAGGGTGAGAAGGTCGTCGACGCCAGCGTCTTCTCGGCCGTGGTGGTGATGGTCATCGTCACCACCATGGTGACGCCGCCCTTCCTCAAGTGGAGCCTCGCGCGCGGCGAGGCCTCGAAGGCGCGGTAAGCCGGCGTCGCGAGCAGCTTGGGGCTGATACCTGCTGGGAGTCCTGCTGAACCGCCGCTCCACCCACCCGCGACAGGTGCGTTAAGGGACGCCCTCATGAAGGCTCCCGTCGTCCCCGTCATCGTCGTCCTCGTGTTCATCGCCGGCTTCGTGTCGGGCCGCCTCTCGGTGTCGTCGGCTTCGCCGCCGCCCGCCGTTGCCAACGTCGCGCCCGCACCGGCCGCCCAGCTCGCACCTGCGCGCGGTGGCCTCGCCGGCGTCGTGGCCGAGGTGCAGCAGGTGCCGAACTACACGTACCTGCGGCTCGACACGGCCTCGGGTGAGGTGTGGGCCGCGGTGCCCTCGACCACGTCGGTCGCCGCCGGAGCCGCCGTCGAGGTGAAGGAGTCGACGACGATGACGAACTTCACCAGCAAGGCGCTCGGGCGCACGTTCCCCAGCATCGTCTTCGGAGAGCTCGTCGGCGCAGCGGCCGCGGCGCCTGCTCCGTCGGCCGAGGCGCTCCCACCGAACCACCCTCCGCTCGGCAGCAACCCGGTGGCGAAGGCGCTCGACGCGACCCAGAAGGCCGAGCCGCCGCTCACGCTGCGCATCGCCGACGTGTTCTCCGAGAAGGCCGTGCTGGCCGGCCGGCTCGTGCGGGTGACGGCCACGGTGGCCAAGGTGACGGCCGTGAACGGGCTGCACTACGCCCACCTCACCGACGGGAGCGGCTCGCCCGCCTCGAAGGATGACGACCTGGTGGCGTTGAGTCAGGCCCCGCTCACCGCCGGGCAGCGCGTCACGGTGCAGGGCACCGTGGTGTTGAACAAGGACGTCGGCATCGGCGGCGCGTGGCCCGTGGCGCTCGAGGGCGTCGAGCTCGCGCCGTGAGGCGAGTCACTGGAAGTCGAAGTTGAAGGTCTTGTTCGCGGTATCGAAGTCGGTGCCGAGGGCGCCGTCCCACACGTGCGCGGCCACGATGAGTTCGAGGGTGACGCGATCGCCCGACTTCGGCTCACGCCGCGTCTGGAGCGGCACTTCGAACGTCGTCGCACTCGCGGGGAACTCGGCGGTGTTCAAGCCGGAGTTCAAGAAGCCCGTCAGGCTCTTCTCGGCAACTGACGTCGTCAGCCGCCAACCACCTCGAGTCGCCGGCAAGAAGACCTGCACCGGCGCGGTCAACACCCAGCCCTGACCCTTGCGAACGATTTTGGCCTCGTCGCCAATGGTGATGCGTGACGAGAGGTCGGCTGGCCCACAGGCCGAGAGCGAAACGAGCGCGGCGACGAACAGAAACGAGCGGGACATGGTGAGGCTCCTCGAGGAGAAGGGGGTTGGAGGTGACGTGATGCTCAGAAGGCGATGGCCGCGCTGGCGGTGATGGGCACGAGCGCGGCCGACGCGTTGCCGAAGCGCAGGTACTCGGCGCCGCCTTTGACCTCGAACAGCAGCCGATCGAACCGCGCCCCCACTCCGACGGAGGCGCCGCCGAAGTAGCCCGGATTCGGGACGTCGACGACGACGCCCGCCCGGAGACGAAGGGGCAGGTAGACGCCAACCGTGCCCCGCTCATAGAGCTTGATGAGCCCGCCAACCGAGAGCGCCACCGGCGCCAGCGAGCGCGCGCTCGAGCCAATCACCGTGGTGCCGAGCGGCGACCCCTCGAGGGCGAGCTCGAACCGGCCGATGAGCAACGCCAGGCGCAGCTCGACAGGAACCCACGTCGCCTCGCCCGAGAAGCCGGTCGAACCGACATAGTCGCGACTGCTGTTGCTGGCGTACGCAGTGCTCCAGGCCTGAACGAACGCCGGCCCCGCGCCGCCCTGCACACCAATGGCGACGTGAACGCCCGAGAACTGGCCCGGTGGGGGTGCCTCGGGTTCAGCCGAGACCTGGGCGACCTCGTTCCGGGGCGCCGACCGCACGGGCAACGGAGGCGGGACCGAGTCCGTTGCAGGGGTCGGAGCCAGCGGCGGGGCGGCAGCGCCGGGCGCTGGAGCGGGCTGCCAGCCGGGCGTGACAGGCGCGGGCGGCGTCACGGGAGCAGGCGCGGGCTGCCAGCGAGGCGCGACAGGCGCGGGCGGCGTCACGGGCGCTGGCGCGGGCTGCCAGCCTCGCGGTGCTGGAGCGACCGGCGTCGAACGGGCCGTGCAGACCGAGCGCACGCAGGCGAACGGCGCGGCGCAGTCGGCGTCGTTGCGACACGACTCACCAGCTTCACCGAGCATCGAGAGCTGCGAGAGGACGAGAACGAGCGCGTGGGGTGTGAGCATGCGCGGGGCCGTGAGCAGTGCCCGTGCCGACGCAAGTCCCTGGAATGACCCAGCGACTGGCTGCCATGCGAAGGGGCTGATCCATCCACACGGGTGGATCACCCTCGACATGCCCGGCAATTTCAGCCGGTTGCACACGGAACAAGGTGTTGGCGAGGAATGCCTCCACGAAGTCGTGACAGGCGGCCTGGGAGGTTCGCGCGGCGTCGAAGGCGGTCGTCGCCATCATGGCCACGGTGGCCTCCACCCATCGCTTGCCACCTCGCGCGCGTCGACTACTGTCGACGCCGACGTGGCGCAGGAAACCGAGCTCGGCGGCTACCAACTCGTGGGACGTCTCGCGGTCGGCGGGATGGCCGAAGTCTACCAGGCCCGCCCGCGCCCCAGCACCCAGCGCAGCCCCGGCGAGCCCGACGACATCGTCATCAAGCGGCTGCTGCCCAGCTACCGGAACGACGCCGCGTGGGTGAAGCAGTTCGTCGACGAGGCGAAGCTGACGGTGCGGCTGCGGCACCCCAACATCGTGCGCACCTACCGCTGCTTCAAGGCGGGCAGCGACTACCTCATGGTGCAGGAGCTCGTCTCGGGCCGGACGCTCCAGTACATGATGGACGCCTTCAAGCAGGCCGGGCAGCTCATGCCCCTGTCGGCGTCGACGTACATCGGCATCTGCCTGATGAAGGCGCTCGACTACATCCACCGGGCCAAGGTGGGCGAAGGCGGCGCCACCATCGTGCACCGCGACGTCAACCCGGCCAACGTGCTGCTCTCGGTGGCAGGCGACGTGAAGCTGACGGACTTCGGCGTCGCCGAGGTCGAAGGCATCATGCGCGGAGACCAGGGCGCGCTGCGCGGCACCATCTCGTACATGAGCCCCGAGGCCGTGCTGGGCCAGGCGGTCGACCACCGCGCCGACATCTTCGCGGCCGGCATCATTCTCTGGGAGCTCTTCACCGGGCAGCGGCTGTTCCCCGGCAACAGCGAGATGGAGATGATGCACAAGGTGCGCGACTGCCGCGTGCCCTCGGTGCAGGTGCACAACCACGAAGCGCCCGACATGGCGGTGGCCATCGTGCGCAAGGCGACCCTGGCGGACCGCGGCTTGCGCTTCCAGACGGCGGCCGAGGTGGCGAAGGCGCTCGAGGTGCTGGCGCGGCGCAACGGCTGGCCCACCACCGTCGACGCGTTGACGCCGCTGCTGGGCGGGTAGGCGATGCGTCGGGCGGCGTGGCTCTGCGTGCTGCTCGCCGTCGCTGCGTGCCGGCGGGTGCCGCAGCCCGGGCTCGAAGGGCCGCTCGCGGTGAAGAACGTGACGCTGGCGTTCCCGATGGACCAGCAGGGAGACCTCTTCTTCGAGGTGGTGCTGCCTCCGTCGATTCCGCGCGTCGCCTCGGCCCGCTGGGAACTCTGGCTCGCCGGCCGCCGCTTCGCCGAAGGTGTGCTGTCGAACCCGGAAGCCACGAGCGGCGCTGGAGGTGAACGGCTCGTGCGCATCTCGGCGCCGCTCACGTGGCGGCACCTGGGCTGGCGTGATGGCTCCACGTTTCTCGACGTCGGCGTGCGCGGCGAGGTGACGCCGTGGGGTGCGCCCGAGGGCCTTCGCCTGCCGTTCCGGGCACGCACCGAGGTGCTGGTGACGGGTGCGCCGATGCTCGAAGACGTCGCCGTCGAGCGGTGAGGGCCGCGGTCGAACGCGAGACGCGCCGCCCATCCGCTCCTGCATTCTGATGACTCCTGCCGACCCCGAGCGCTGGGCGCCGGCCTCGCGCCACGGCTGGCTCGCTCGCGGTCCTCGCCTGGCGGCTCGACGGAGCAGGCGTTCAAGCACCCCGCCAGGCCCTGGGGCGCCGTGCGCCTCGACCGAGAAGTGAGCGTCGCTCCCGCCAGACGCGCCGCGCGGCGTGGGCCGAAGTCGTCGAGCAGTGGCGAAGTCAGCCCGGCGTGCGCTTCGTGCACCCCTGCGCCTTCGAGTCGGCTGCGTCGGACCTCGGCCTGCGGGTGAGGCACGACGCCCGAAGGCATCTCCGTCCGTCACGCGCGCGGGCCGCCCGAGCGTCACCTCGACGCGACGCCCGACCCGACGACGACTCGTCGTGTTCGACGACAGGCCGGCGACGCGTGACGAACGCAGCGGCGACCACCGCAGACGCGCGCCGACATTCTTGGCCCGCGCTCATGACGACCGACCAATGTCAGGCCTCGTTGCAGCGCCTGGAGCGCGGCGCCGCCCTTCGACCACTGCCTCGTCCCTCGGGGCGCGGCTGGAACGGCGCGTGCTTCGGGCTTTCGCCATGACACGACGAGCGGCTGTGCTGGCAGTAGGGCTGCTGAGCGCCTGTGGTGAAGGCGTGGCGACGCTGGGCGACGACGTGGTGCCCGCAGACGACGCGCTCGCGTCGACCGAACAGGAGCTGATCAGCTGCGCCGCGCGCTCCGAGACGGGCTACGAGAATGGCCGCTCGTTCGCCATCACGGTGGTGACGGTCGACGGCAAGCCAGCCGAGCGGAAGACGGCGAACGCCTATGCGCTCATGCAGCAGGCGGCGCTCCGTGACGGCGTTCGGCTCTCGGTGGTGAGCGGCTTCCGCTCGATGTCGGAGCAGCGCTTTCTCTACGCCTGCTACGTGAACTGCTCCTGCAACGACTGCAACCTCGCGGCGCAGCCCGGCTCCTCGAACCACCAGTCGGGTGAAGCGCTCGACCTCAACACCGCGGCGCCCGGGGTGCTGGGCTGGCTCAACCGCAACGGCGCGCGCTTCGGCTTCTACCGGACGGTGCCGTCGGAAGCCTGGCACTGGGAATTCCTGGGCCCCACGCCCGGCCCGGGCCCCTGCGACGGCGCGGGTGGCGGCAGCACGTCGGTGCTGCGCTTCGAGAACCTCGAGACAGGAGGTTGGTACACGAACGGCCTGTGGATGCGGGTGCAGGCCGGGCCAGGCGTGCGGTTCGTGACGTACTCGAGCGACGGCTTCCCGCTGGGCGCCTCGGAGCACCGCGCCGACGGCTTCTCGGCCCGCTACGTCTTCTCGTCCATCGGCGAGCGCGCCATCGTGGCGAAGGCGTACGACGCCGAGCGGCGGCTCCTGGGTGAGGCGCTGGTGCAGGTGCGCGTGACGGCAGGAGAGCCGTCTCGCGGCACGCTCGACCTCGAGTCGCCAGAGGACGGCGGCTGGTTCGAGAATGGCATCTGGCTGAAGTCCCGCGTGAGCGGCGCCATCACGCGGGTGCGCTACTCGGCGGGTGGATTCCCCCTGGGTGAATCGACGGACGCGGCGGGGCGCTTCCCGGTGCGCGTCACGTTCTCCTCGCTCGGCTGGCGCGTCATCACGGCGGTCGGCGTCGATGCCAGAGGTGTCGAAGTGGCGCGACGTTCGGTGGTCGTGCGCGTCTCACCCTGACGGCGGACTGGCCGCCGGAGCTTTCGGTGGGCCCCTCCGCCGGGTGGTCGCGTGACGACGGACCCGGCAGCGCAGTGGGCCGCACCTCGACGGCTGAGCCCGGAGCCCGCGCAGCTCGCCAGGTCGGCTCCAGGAACGACCCGCTGCGGCTCCTTTGATTTGAACGCGGGGCACGAGTGGGGGAGCGAGCGGCTGGTTCGCCCCCCGGAGCCGCTCACGTGGCGACACCCGTGCTGACGTGATGGCTCCACGTCTCTCGACGTGACGCCGTGGGGCGGTCTCGAGGGCCTGCCGTTCCGAGCAGGTGCGCCGATGCTCGAAGACGAGACCGGCGAGCGCTGACGGTCACTTCTTCTTCGGCGACGGCGCGGGCCGCAGCGCTTCTCCTGCGCGGGCCTTCACGCCCTTCACCGACAGCTCCGCGATGGGGCTCTCGGCCAGCGCGTCGACCTTCGTCGGGTCTCGCGTCACGAAGGCCGTGTCACCCGCCGTCTTCGTCTGCCCGTCGGCCTTCTCGGTCGGCCAGGGCCCGCCCCACCGGCCGTACACCGGCGCCTTGCACTTCACCTCGCCCTTCCACGGGTAGCGGATGGCGTACCGCCCCTGGAAGTTGTTGAGGCTGTCGGGCCGGCTGCCCTGCTCGAGCGCGTTGCCGTCGGTGAGGAACTCGCGCCCGCCCACGATGGGCTTCGCCGCGCGGAAGACGAGGTCTTCACCCAACGACGTCTTGTCGTACCGCGCATGGAGCCGCGTCAGGACGAACTGACGCTCCGGGTTCCACTGGTCGTCCGGGCCCTGCTTCGTCGGCAACACGTCCGCCCCCAGGGTGGCGAAGTCGGCCGGCGACAGCGGTGACGACGGGCAGGGGTCGCAGCTGGTGGCCTGCCACGCGTACTCGGTGACGACGGCCTTCGGGTTCTTCGCCAGCGTGCGGTCGAACAGCGAGACGTAGAAGAAGGGGAACTCGCTCTTCGCCGAAGGCGCGAGGTCGATGTTGGTGGGAATGGTGACGTTGGGCAGGTTGGCCACCTCGTAGCGCTGGTTGCGCGCCAGCACGTGCACGATGAGGTCCTGCTTGTCTTTGGCGTTGATGAGGCCGAGCCGCACCGGCAGCTCGAACTTCTCGGAGTCGTAGTGGAAGCGCAGCGGCGACAGCTTCGCCATGCCGGCCTCGAACTTCACCTTCTTCGCGTTCACCTTCGCGACGAAGAACTTGAGCCCATTCTGGATGTACGGGCGGAAGAGCGGCTCGGCGCCAGCGGGAATCTTGTACTTGTTCTGTTTGAGCCACTGCTCGAGCGCCAGCGCGTCCTTCGCCGAGAGGATGACGATGTCGTACTCGCCGACCTCGAAGCGGGCTTCGACCTTCACGAGGGCGCCTTTGGGGCTGGGCGCCTCTTCGGAGAGCATCACCCCCGACTTCTGCACCTCGGCGAACCGTTCGTACCTGGGCTCGACGTAGCAGGGGTCGACTTCCCAGTACTCGACGAGCCGCGGGGCCGAGAGGGTGTCGACGCGGCGGAAGACGTCGCGCGGGAGCGTCTTCACCTGCTCCTTCTTCAGCACCACGGGCACTGGCACCACCATGGCGAAGTCTTCGGGCGGGCCCTGGTAGTTGTTCTCCATCGACAGCACCGTGCGCGTGCCTTCGCGCATCAGCACCACCTGGGTCGCGTTGTTGAACAGCTCGGCGCCGCCGCCCGCGACGTAGAAGCCGCAGAAGGCGTGGGCCGCGACGGGCGCGACGGCCAGGCACAGCGTGACGAGACGAGACATGAGGCCCCCGAGGGTGAGTGGAGCCCGACTCTGCCTCACGCGCGGCGCCGTCGAGGGAGATTTCAGCCCAGCGCGCGCTGCGCCGCGGCGACACCGGCGCCCGCGTCGAAGCGGTAGCCGCTGGCCTTGAGGCCGCGCTCGACGGCCGCGATGGTGGTGAGGAGGGCGCCAGCGTCGGTCGAGCCCATGTGCCCGACGCGGAAGTAGGTGGCCTTGATGGCCGGGTGCAGGCCACCGGCGATGTTCACGCCGTTGGCGGCGACGTGCTTTACGAGGCCGGCGTCGACGCCCGCCGGGTACGTGAGGGCCGAGAGCGTGTGGGCGGCGAGCCCGGGCCGCTTCGTGAGGGGCGTGAGGCCGAGGGCGCTCCAGGCGGCGCGGGCGGCGGTGGCGAGCGACACGTGCCGGGCCACGCGCTGGCACATCGACTCGTCGAGCAGCTGCCCGAGGCTGACGTCGAGCGCGAGGATGAGGTTGACCGCCGGGGTGGCGAAGTACGACGGCGCGCCGGCCTCGTAGGCCTGCATGATGGGGAGCCACTCGGCGAAGTCGAGGTACATCGACGCGACGGGCCGGGTGCGCGCCTTCCACGCCTCCATCGCCTTCGGGCTCGCGAGCAGCACGCCGAGGCCGGGCGGAGCCCCGAGGGCCTTCTGGCTCGCGGTGAAGGCGACGTCGACGCCCCACACGTCGAGCTCGAGGGCTTCTCCGCCGGCGCTGCACACGCCGTCGACGACGACGAGCGCGCCGTGGGCCTTCGCCAGCTTCGCGAGCGACTGCACTGGAGCCAGCACGCCGGTCGAGGTGTCGACGTGGGTGATGGTGAGCACCTTGAAGCCGCCGGACTTCAGCGCGCGCTCCACGTCGTCGAGGGTGGGCAGGTCTCCCGGCTCGGCGCGCACGTGGGTGACGGTGGCGCCATGGAGCTCGAGCATCTTGCCGATGCGGTCCGAGAAGTAGCCCGAGTTCACCACCAGCGCGCGGTCGCCCGGCTGCACGAGGTTGGCGACGGCCATCTCCATCGCGAGCGTGCCGGAGCCCGAGACGACGAAGGGCTGCGCGGTGGGCGCGGCGAAGACGTCACGCAGGCGCTTGAGGGTGCTGGAGAAGGCCTTCATGAAGACCGGGTCGAGGTGGCCGCGCTGGGGCGTCGAGAGCGCAGCGAGCACCTGGGGCGTGAGCCCGATGGGGCCGGGGATCATCAACAGGTTCGGGTCGGTCATGAGGTGGGTCCGGTCGAGAGCGGTTTGATGAGGTGCCTGCGGAGGTCGTCGAGGAAGAGTCGGAGCCCGACTTCGGGACAGGCCGTCGCAGTGTCGCGAATCATGTCGGCAGGAATGTCGGCCCAGTCTTCGAGCTCCCACTCGTCGAGCCCCAGGCGCTGGGCGACCTCTTTGGCATCACGCGGGTCGCCGCGCACGGTGCTGGTGAGTCGGTGGGGCTCCCGACGGGGAGAGAACCGGAGGAGTACAGCGACGTCGCTGTCGTCCACGTCACTCAGCGCAATCTGCCAGGCCTCGATCTCCGGCACCGGCATCATGCGAACGACCCGGAACGGCCAGTCAGCCGCGGCTGCCCGGTCGAGGTCGGTTCGCCTCGTGGGATGGTGGTCGTCATCCATCGCCAGGACAACCAACTCTGGGGCGTTCCGGAGGGCCAGTCCGATCAACACCCTCCGGAAGACGGAGTTGGGCAGGCCCTGCCCGAATCGCGACAGCGGGCCAAAGCCGGGAGCTTCAGGTTTGTCTGAAAGCCGCTCCCACTGGCCGACCAGATTCGCGAACTGATCAGGATCCTCGCGAACCCAGTCGGGACCCTCTGCCGACGTCAGCGTCTGCGCGAGGCCCCGGCATGCGTTCCAGTGACCATCGTCTTCACACCAGACGACCAACCGGCGGGTCATTCACCCACCCAGTCTTCACCAACGGACGCCCAGTATTCGCCAGCGTCGAGAAAGCGTTTGTACTCGTCGATCTTCGGGTGCTGGTCGAGGCGCTTGCAGACGGTGTCGCCAGTCGTCTTGTTCCGGCCAAGCACGCGCACCTCGGAAGGCTCGAAGTTCGAGACGATGTACGGCGAGTGTGTGGTGCAGATGATCTTGAGTTCGGGACGCGCCTTCAGCACGCCACGGAGTTGGTCGATCAACGCCTTCTGCGCAGTGGGGTGCAGGCCCCGGTCGACATCGTCGAGGAGAATGAAACGAACGCCGGGAGAGCGATGGACGAGGGTCAGCACGGCGAGCGCGATGAGCGTTCCCTCGCTCACGGCATGACCCACAACCCGAGCGTCTCCGAACCGGAGTTCGAGTTCGAACCCATCGCCAAGCGACTTTGGCTCGACCAGCCGAACCTGTTTGGCGCCCATCCGAGTCAAAGCTGGAATGATCTTCCGGAGGCCTGATTCAACGGCCACGTGCGTTTCCTGATACCGCAGGATGAGTTCAGCTACGGAAGACGCGAGGTTCTCGCCACGAGGGCCCATTTGCGTACTGGACACCGGCGAAGCACGTGAGAGGGCTGAGAACTCAGGTTGGAGATAGGTAGCGCGGAGTGAACGCAGGAACGCGCTTGTCGCTCTCCTCTGAGCCCCGACCTGAAGTGTCGACTGGTCGAGTTGAGCGTCGTCACCGGGAATGGTGATCGCGAGCGGCGAGGGCTCGTCTTCGAGACGAACAACCGCAGCGCCAGCGCCAAACCGAACTTCGATGGTCGAATGAGCACCTGGGTCACCACGCCAGGCCTGGATGACCTCGAGCCGTGTTGGCCGGTCGATGCTCTCTTCTCGCATCAAGAGACTCCCTGCCAACGCCTCTTCGAATCGCCAGATGGCTGCTGCTCGCGAGAGCGCGCCCAGCGCATACATCGCCTTCAGCACCGTCGACTTCCCCACCCCGTTCGGCCCCACGAGCACGATCATCCGCCCGCTCAGGTCGACCGTCAGCTCGCGGTGCTGCTTCACGTTCCGCAACGTGATGCTCAGCGGCTCGGGAAGGGTCTCTTCGGCCATGGTCTCGTTCTCCCACCATCACGACGGGTTCGCCAGAAGCCGGCCTTCTGACCCACCACGTGACGCGCGCGGCAACTCGGCTATGACGGAGCCCCCGCAATGACCATCGTCCTCGAGTGGCTGAACCTCCTCGTGCGCTGGGTGCACGTCATCGCCGCCATCATGTGGATCGGCGACTCCTTCCTCTTCATGTGGCTCGACAGCCACCTCACGGCGCCCACGAAGCCGCGCGACGGAGCGGTCGTCGGCGAGCTGTGGATGACGCATTCGGGCGGCTTCTACGAGGTCATCAAGCGCAAGTCGCTCGCGCAGAACGAGCTGCCCGCGCAGCTCTACTGGTTCAAGTGGGAGAGCTACACCACCTGGCTCTCGGGCTTCGCCCTGCTCTGCGTCGTCTACTACGGCGGCAACGCGGCCTTCCTCGTCGACTCGTCGGTGTCGAACCTCACCGCCGGCCAGGCCGTGGCGCTCAGCCTCGGGCTCTTGCCCACCGCCTTCCTCGTCTACGAGCTGCTCTGGGCCACGCCGCTCTCGAAGGACAACCGCCTCTTCGGCCTCGTCGGCTTCGGGCTGCTCTCGGCGCTCGGCTTTGCGCTCACGCACCTGTTCTCGGGGCGCGGCGCGTTCCTCCAGATGGGCGCCACCATGGCCACCATCATGGCGGCGAACGTCTTCTTCCGAATCATCCCGTCGCAGCGGCACATGCTCGCCGCCACGAAGGCCGGCACGCCCGTCGACACGTCCTACGGCCTGCGCGCCAAGGGCCGCTCGGTGCACAACCACTACCTGACGCTGCCGGTGCTGTTCACCATGCTGTCGAACCACTTCCCGTCGACGTACGGCCACGAGCAGGCGTGGCTGGTGCTCTCGGTGCTGTTCCTCTTCGGCGCGTCGCTCAAGTACGCGATGAACTTCCGGGGCAAGACGCACCCGGTGGTGCTGACGTCGCTCGTCGGCTCGCTGGGCGGCTTCGTCTTCCTCACCATGCCGAAGCACGAAGCGCTGCCGGGCCTCGAGGCGTATGCGCACGCGAAGCCCGTGTCGTTCGCCACCGTCGACGCCATCGTGCAGTCGCGCTGCGTGTCGTGCCACGCGGCGAAGCCGGGCACCGCGATGTTCTCGGGGCCGCCGCAGGGCATCATGCTCGAGACGAAGGAGCAGATTGGCCTGCACGCCGAGCGCATCTACCTGCGCGCGGTGGCCACGAAGACGATGCCGCTCGGCAACCTCACCGGCATCACCCAGGCCGAGCGCGACCTGCTCGGCGCGTGGATGGCGCAGGGCGCGAACGTCGAAGCGCCCGGACCCGTCGAGCTGCCTTCGACGCCTACGCCGCCCTCACCCGGGCCTGAGGCGAACGCACAAGGCAAAGCCGACACGCTGTTCTCCACCGTGTGCGCGAGCTGCCATGGCGCCGACGGTCGCGCCGAGACCGAGACCGCGAAGGCGCTGTCACCCCACCCGCGCGCCTACGTCGACGCCGAGTGGCAGAAGAGCGTCACCGACGAGCAGCTCGCGAAGGTCATCGTCGAGGGCGGAGCCGCCGTCGGAAAGAGCCCGCTGATGCCGGCGAACCCGGACCTCGCCAGCCAGCCCGAGGTGGTGCAGGCGCTGGTGAAGAAGGTGCGCTCGTTCGCACCGTGAGGGCTGAGGCCAACTTCGCCCGGATGCCAACGCCTATAGCCTGCGAACGCCACCATCGATGGCGACGCGCAAAAGGAACTCGTCGAGGGCCCCCTGTGTCAATTTGGGGTTCTTATCCAAGATCAGCTGCCCGCCGACCGCTCGGAGGCTCTTCAAGCCTGCCAAGGAGCGAAGCTCAGGATTCTCAGTGAGCGAAAGGTCACCAAGCACAAGCTCAAGGCCGGAAAGCTCGATGTCAGTCAACTTATTGCAGCGCGTCAGGGTGAGTTCACCAACTGAACGGAGTCGCGAAGCGCCGGACATCGAGATGAGATCGTTGGCATCGAGCCAAAAATTACCAGACACGACCTCTAGACTTGCGAATCCGCGAATATTCGAGCTTACCAAGATTGGCGAGATCTTGATTCCACCGTCAACCTGCCTCAGTGTTCCAAGGTTTCCATCTGGGGCATCAAAGAGGATGTCATCACCTCCGAGAACGGGTGGCTCGGTACTGGGAACCATGCGCTCGAAGCCAACACCTACCAGTTGTCCCTCGAAGAATGTACAGCCTGGCGGTAGCTTGTGCAGAAACTGGTACGTCGGAAAAAACCTACCCCTGAACCCGGTTGCGGCGGATCCCGTGATGTGATCTTCGCCGTGCATGGCAATCGACCAACGCACGCGACGCGCCGTCATCCGGCTTCGGAAG
>JALOQF010000124.1 GCA_025459425.1 Myxococcaceae bacterium
CGCGCCTGGGCAATGCCAGCAACCGCTTCTTCGCTGGCCGACCGAGCTGCCCGGCGGCTGGAACCAACATCACGCCGGACTTCACCTTCAGCCGTTGCGTGTCAGCGTGGACCATCTGCACCACCGCTGATCGAATGGTGCTCGATCAGATCACCGGCTGCCTCGAGGTGGCTCCGGTCTGCTCACCCGGCAACGAAGCTGCGGCCGCCGGAGCCTTCCTGCAGTGCTTCTCGCTCAGCGAGGCGCTGACGCAGGCCTGCATCGACGCGATCTGACCTGACCCAGAGCCCGGCCGTTCGAACGGCCGGGCCGGGTCGCGGTGTCGAAGCACGCTCGACGCGGCCCGCGTGCCGCTCGGCGTACGAAGCCCTCTCGCCTGAGCTCACCGCGCTGGCGTGACGCTCAGAGGCCCTTCTCGATCATCCACCGCTCGGCCTCGATGGCCGCCATGCACCCGGTGCCCGCCGCGGTGACGGCCTGGCGGTAGGTCGCGTCCATCACGTCGCCGCAGGCGAACACGCCCTCGACGCTCGTCTTCGCGGTGCCGGGCTGCACCCAGAGATAGCCGTTGTCCTGGAGCTTCAGGGTCTTCTCGAAGATCTCGGTCGCCGGCTTGTGGCCGATGGCGACGAACACG
Organism: Myxococcaceae bacterium; assembly: GCA_025459425.1. Lineage (GTDB taxonomy): Bacteria > Myxococcota > Myxococcia > Myxococcales > Myxococcaceae > Xiheimicrobium. The sequence continues at coordinate 638 of JALOQF010000124.1, forward strand.
CCCTTCGCGTCGAGCTTCTTCGTGTCGCCGGTCTTCAGGTTCTTCACGATGGCGCCGGTGACGCCCTTCGCGTCGCCGACGATCTCGTCGATGGCAGAGTCCCACACGAACTTGATCTTCGGGTTGTTGAGCGCGCGCTCCTGCATGATCTTCGAGGCGCGCAGCGTGTCGCGGCGGTGCACCACGGTGACCGAGCTGCAGAGCTTCGAGAGGTACGTCGCCTCTTCCATCGCGGTGTCGCCGCCGCCCACCACGATGACGTCGAGGTTCTTGAAGAAGAACCCGTCACAGGTGGCGCAGGCCGACACGCCGCGGTTCATGAACTCGTTCTCGCCCTTCGTGTTGAGCCACTTCGCCGAGGCGCCGGTCGCGATGATGACGCTGTCCGACAGGCACTCCTTCGACTCGCCCTTGATGTGGAAGGGCCGCTTCGACCAGTCGACCGAGAGCACGTTCTCGAAGTGAATGACGGTGCCGAAGCGCTCGGCCTGCTTCTGGAAGCGCTCCATCAGCTCGGGGCCCGTGACGGCCTCGGGGAAGCCCGGGTAGTTCTCGACGTCGGTGGTGATCATCAGCTGGCCACCGGGCACGCGGCGGGCGTCGTGCTCGGAAGGGCCGCCGGCGAACATGACCGGCTTGAGCCCGGCCCGCGCCGCGTAGATGGCGGCGGTGTAACCCGCGGGGCCCGAGCCGATGATGGTGACTTTGTTGGTGTCCACGGTGACTCCGGAAGTGGGTGAGGCCTGCGCGGGCCTTGAGATGCGCAAATGCGGACAACGGTTTCAAGTCTGCTACGAACCCACCTGAATGGACGTCGAATTCTTGAGGAAAGTGCCGCTGTTCGAGGGCCTGACGTCGGCGCAGCTGCGCAAGCTCATGGCGGCGCTCAAGAAGGTCGAGTTCCCGGGCTCCTCGCACATCTTTCGCGAAGGAGAAGCCGGCCAGTCGATGTTCCTCATCACCGACGGCAAGGTGCGCATCTCGAAGATGGTGCCCGGCATCGGCGAAGAGGCGCTCGCGATTCTCGAGAAGGGCCAGTACTTCGGCGAGATGTCGCTCATCGAAGACGGCCCGCGGAGCGCCGACGCCATCGCGCACACGGGCTGCGAGCTCTACGAGCTGTCCCGCGACAAGCTCGACCAGGTGATGTTCACCGACAAGGAGCTCGCCTCGGTGCTGCTGTGGACCTTCGTGCGCACCCTGTCGGCGCGCCTGCGCGAGACGAACGATAAGATTCGCGCCTTCTTCGCGCTGTCGTCCTTCGGGCCGCGCTGACTCCAGAACGACACGGGGGCAGGCCACGGCGTCGCCGCGACCTGCCCCGCGCTCCGTCACGGCTCGGGCCTCTTCAGGGCGTACCGCCGTCGGCCCCGGCGCCCCACTGCACCCGCGCGTCTTTGGGCTGCATCGTCGACCACACCATGCCGCCGGCGTCGGGCGCCTGCATCGGCGCGGACTCCTGGGTGCGGCGCACGCCGAGCCAGCCCATGGCGTTGAAGCGGCGCGTCTTGTCGGCCGGAATCACCAGGTCCTTCGCGCCGACGCCGCGCTGCTCGACGACGCTGAAGTCGAGCTTGTTCTCGCCGGTGACGATGACCTCGAGCCGCTCGTCCTTCGCGATGGCCGCGCCCTGCCACGCGAAGGTGTACGCCTGCCCCGCGGGAATGCTCAGCGTCGCCGGCACGCTCACCTCGGGAATCGCGCTCACCGGCACCGAGAAGCGCTGCCCCTCGACGTTCGTGTACGCGAACGTGCCGGTCACCTTCCCCGAGAACTGCGCCTCGTGCCACCCCGGGGTGGGCGCGTAGACGAGGGCCTTGTCGTTGAACGTCACCTTCGCCGGGTCGTTCAGCTCGAGCAGCGTGCCGAAGGCGTTGCCGAGGCGGAAGGTCGCCCGCGCGTACGTCACGTCGGTGTTGGCGTCGTAGAAGAGCCAGTACTGCGTGAAGATGCGGTCTTGTCGCACCACCGACGAGTCTTGACCGCCGCAGCCCTGGCCTGAGGCGCCGGTCAGGAGCGGGAGCGAGAGGAGCAGCACGAGCAACGAGCTTCGGGTGAGCGGGGTCGAGGTCATGCGACCCGTCATCGCAAGCCGCGCGCCACGGGCGCACGCTCGTCGCGTCGCGGGGTTGGGTGCCCGCGAGGGGCCAGCGGGTGCAACCGCGGTAGCAGGGCCTGCAACTCACGTCGACGACGGGGCCTGTGGGCGGCGCCGACGGGCGAGCTCGTCGTGGGTGGTGCCCAGCGGCGAGAGCCACGCGCGGCCGTCCATCGCGCGGCACGAGATGGCGAACGCGAGGTCCACCTCGCGGATGACGTCGTGGCCCTCGAGGTCGGCCCGGGTGCGCGCCAGCTTGAGGATGCGGTCGTGCGCGCGCGCCGACAGGCCGTAGCCGCGCACGGCCCGCTCGAGCATCTTCTTCTGGGGCTCGCCCAGGGCGCAGAAGCGCGCGAGCTGCTGCGGCGTCATCTGCGCGTTGGTGAGGATGCCCGGCGTGTCGACGAAGCGGTGCGCCTGACGGCGCCGGGCCTCTTCCACCCGGTCTCGGAACCACGCCGAGGGCCTGCGCCGCGACGACAGCTCGGTCATGGTGGCCACCTCGACGGGCCGCGACTGCAGCATGATGTCGATGCGGTCGAGCAGCGGGCCCGAGATGCGCGCGTGGTAGTCGAGCACCCGGCTGCGCGGGCACTCGCACTGGCGGCCGGCCACGTTGAAGTAGCCGCAGGGGCACGGGTTCATCGCCGCCACCAGCATCACCTCGCACGGGTAGCTGACGTGCTGGTTGGCGCGCGCGAGGCGAATGACGCCCTCTTCGAGCGGCTGCCGCAGCACCTCGAGCACGTGCCGACGGAACTCGGGCAGCTCGTCGAGGAACAAGACACCCCGGTGCGCCATCGACAGCTCGCCGGGCCGCGCCTGCGGGCCACCGCCCACCAGGCCCGCGTCGCTGATGGTGTGGTGGGGCGCGCGGAAGGGCCGCTCGCGGATGAGGGCCGCGTCGGGGGGCACGAGGCCCAGCACCGAGTAGATGCGGGTGACGTCGAGCGCCTCGTCGAAGCGCATCGGCGGCAGAATCGTGGGAAGCCGCCTCGCGAGCATCGTCTTGCCGCTCCCCGGCGGCCCACACACCAGCACGTTGTGCGCTCCCGCCGCGGCGAGCTCGAAGGCGTCCTTCACCTCGTCCTGGCCGCGCACGTCGGCCATGTCGAGCACGTGCTCGGGCCGGCGCACCTGGGCGTCGGGCGTTCGCTGGAACGGAGGCACCAGCGCGTCACCCGACAGGTGCGCGACGGCCTCGCCGATGGTCTCGACCGCGTAGACCTGAATGCCCTCGACGAGCGCGGCCTCGGCGGCGTTCTCGCGCGGCACCATCACGCCCCGGAAGCCGGCGTCTCGCGCGGCCATCGCCAACGGCAGCACGCCGCGCACGGGCTTGAGCGCCCCGTCGAGCGAGAGCTCTCCACCGAAGAGCAGCCCGTCGAGGGCCTCGGGCGCGAGCAGGCCTCCTGCCGCGAGGACACCCAACGCGATGGGCAGCTCGAACAGGGGCCCCTCTTTCTTCAGGTCCGCCGGAGCCAGGTTCACCGTGATGCGCTTCTGCGGCAGCACGAAGCCGCAGTTCTTGAGCGCCGACACCACCCGCACCTTGCTCTCCTTCACCGCGCCGTCGGGCAAGCCCACGACGTTGAAGAAGGGCAGGCCCAGCGCCATGTCGACCTCGACCTCGACCACCACCGCCTCGATGCCCACCAGGGCCCCCGACCGCACCCGCGCCAGCATGTGTCCACCCCTCGTTGCCGCGAGCGCCGACGTGGCGCTCCGCACGGGGCTCCCTGAGCAAGCCGCACGCCGCAGGGAGGGCCGACCTATGTGCCGGTCGTTGGGGCGTCTCTCAGCGCGTGAGAAGACCAGTGGAGTCCACGTGTCCGTCCTCGCGAAGAGATCGACGACGCGTCGCGGGGGCGACGGTTCCAGCGCGTCCGGAACGTGCGGCGCCGCGACGAACGGCGCGGTGCGGGCCCCTCGCGCTCGGCGGACTACTCGACGAGGTCGGGCCTCAGCGCAGCCAGCTGCGTGCGGAACGCGGGCTCGGTGGTGAAGACCCGCCCGTGCAGACCGAGCGCGGTGGCGGCCTCGGCGTAGCGGGCGACGTCATCGAAGAAGGCAGCCCGTGACGGGGGCACCTTCGCCAGGGCCAGCGCGCGCTCGTAGATGGCCGGCTCGGGCTTCACGTGGCCCACCTCGTACGAGAGCACCAGGCCGTCGAAGCGCTCGAGCACCGGCAGCCTCGGCCGCAGCCACGCGATGTGCTGGTCGTGGGTGTTCGAGAGCAGCACGAGGCGGACGCGGCCCAGAAGGCGCTCGACGGTGCGCACCATCTCGTGGTGCAGCGTGAAGTGGCAGTTCCACAGCGCGAACCAGGCCTCGGGCGTGAGGGTTCGGCCGAGCCGCTCGACGAGCTCGACGCGCAGGCTGTCTCCGGGGAGCAGCCCGCGGTTGACGCGGTCCCACAGGCCGCCGTCGAGCCGGGCGCGCATCGCCTCGCGGGTGGTGCCGAACGCCTTCGCCATCTCGTCGAACAACTTCTCGTTGTCGTGGAAGGCCAGCACGTTGCCGAGGTCGAGGATGAGGGCGTCGATCATCCCGCCCTCCCGAGCCGGCGGGCGCGGCCCAGCACGATGCCCGACGAGGCGCGGTCCTTCTTCCGTGCGGGGCGTTTCGGCCCCTCGCCGATGGGGTCCGGGCACTGGTCGAAGAGCCGGCAGGTTCGACACGAGGCGCCGCTCCACACGGCGTCGAAGAGCGCGCTCACGCGGTCGATGGTGTCGAAGTCTTCGGTCTCGAAGCCCACCTCGAAGTTGCGCGCGTCGGCGTGCTTGGCGCCCAACCCGGCGCCGGTGAGGTTGGCACTGCCGACGTAGAGCCACGCGCCGTCGACGAGCACCGCCTTGAAATGCACCCGCGGGCACAGCTTGAGCTCCATGCGCGCGCCGCCGGCGCCGCCTTCACGAACGAGCCGCTCATGCCGGTCGAACGCCGCGCGGAAGGGCCGCGAGGGCAGCTCGGCGTGGAGCACGCGCACCGTCACCCCCCGCTTCGCGAGCGCCGCGAAGAGGTCGGCCACCGGCCGGAAGTCGCCGTCGAGTTCGACGAGCATCGCCTTCACGTTCGCGGTGGCGATGAGCACCGATTCCCTGGCCTTCGCCATGCGACCCAGCACGACGCGCCGATACAAAGCCTCGCCCGAGAGGAACTCCGCCTCGATGGGATGCACGAGCGCGAGTCTGACATGTTCGCGCGCCGGGCCGGGGGGCTATCGTCGGTGCATGCTCCGTCGACTCCTCGTGCTGTCCACGCTCTCGGTGCTGGCCTGCGAGCCCGTCGACGACCCGTTCCTCGACGTGGTCGCGCAGCCCCGCGCGCTCGATGGGCTCGGCCAGACGGCGACCATCACCGTGACGGCGTTTCGTCGGCCTGACGTCATCGGCACTGGCTCGGTCCGGCTGTCATCGTCGGCCGGGTCGTTCGTGACGCCCCGCACCGTCATGCTCGATGCGTTCGGGACGGCGCGAGAGACGTTCGGCTGCGTCATCGCCGAGGAGCCTGACTGCGCGCCTCGCGCGACGGTGACGGCGAGTTGGGTGCATGCCGGAAAGGTGATCGAGGGTGAGGTTCGTCTCACCGTCGGCGCTTCTTCGCCGGACGGTGGCTCGGCGGGCGGCAGTGCGGGAGGTGGACGCGCGGGCGGCTCGGCTGGTGGCGGCTCGGCCGGTGGCAGCGGTGGTGGCTCGGCCGGTGGCAGCGGTGGTGGCTCGGCCGGTGGCAGCGGTGGTGGCAGCGGTGGTGGCTCGGCAGGTGGCAGCGGTGGTGGCTCGGCCGGTGGCGGCTCGTCCGGTGGCAGTGGTGGCGGCTCGTCCGGTGGCAGCGGCGGCGGCTCGTCTGGTGGCAGCGGTGGCGGCTCGTCCGGTGGCGGCGGCGGCGGCTCGTCTGGTGGCAGCGGCGGCGGCTCGTCTGGTGGCAGCGGTGGCGGCTCGTCTGGTGGCAGCGGCGGCGGCTCATCCGGTGGCAGTGCGGGCGGCTCCGCTGGCGGGAGTGCGGGCGGCTCCTCGAGCCTCACCCTGCGTGCCCCGCCCATGGACATCACCGGCGTCGTGGTGGTCGGCACCCTCAGCCAGAACCTCGCCGAAGGCGCGTACGCGCACGTCGATGCAGGAACGCGCCCCTTCGTGGGCGTACCGTACGGCCTCGACGGCAACCAGGCCTGGCTGCGCGCTGACGGAGGGCTCGTCTACCGGCACCCCACGACTCAACGAATCATGGCGGCCGTCCCGGACATGCTCGGTGTCAGGCAGGACGGGTTCGGCTGGGCCTACCCGGCCAACATCGAGAACGACCTCGACGTCACGCCAGGCTGCCCCCAGACGCCGACCCGCTTCCTGCTGCGCCCGTCGGGGAGCGTGGTGGCGCAGTGTCAGAACGGAGACTGGTTCGAGGGCGCCACCGCCTTGCCCACGCTCGCCGGACAGAACGTCGTCGCCTTCTCACCCAGCGGAACGGCGCTCGTCAGCCGCGACGCGGGCCTCGTGCTGGTCGCGCCCTCTGGCACCACCACGCCGCTGAGCGCGCCCTTCACGCCAACGCCCCGACTGACCCGGGTCAACGCTCAGGGCTTCCTCGCGGTGCAGACCTCGCCGACGTGTTCGCTCTACCAGCTCTTCCTCAACGGCCAGGTGATGTTCCTCGGCAACTACACGAGCTCGGGCATCGCCATCACCCCGCTCTGCACCGGCCGGCTCGACGCCGCGGGGACACTCTTCTTCCCCAGCACCACGGTCGGTGGCGTGCGCGTCATTCGTCGCCCGCTCCAGCCCGGCGCGATGAGCGTCGCCTTCGACAACACCGCCTCGACGGTGTGGGACTTCGGCCCGCGCTTCAACCTCATCGTCACCAACGGCTCCGACATCGTCAGCGCCCCCTGAGGGCGCGTTTTCACTTGGGCGCAGGTGGCGCGACGGTACGGTGCGGCGCCATGGGATACACGAGAGACCCCGTCAAGGCGCCGAAGGTCGGCGGGCCTGCGCTGCGCGCCTTCGTCGGAGCGCTCGAGAGCGCGCTGGGCCCTTTGCTCCTCAAGAAGCTCGTCAGCGACTCGGGCATCGAGCGCTTTCGCACCACCAGCGCCGGCACTGCCTCGCCGATTCAGGTGCCGCTCCCCCTGGGCCCCGAGCCGAAGGAGGCTGCGTCGCCCACCACGCTCGCCGCGCGCGCCATCGACACGCCGCCGTCGGCTGCGACGAGCCGCCTCGAGAGCGCTCGCGCCTTTCGTGACGCGTACCGCTCGGGCGCCACCGACCCGGCCCGCGCCGTGCGGCGGCTCCACGAGGCCATCTCGAGGCTCGAGGGCGGCGACGAGCGCATGAACTTCTTCATCTCGCGCAAGCCCGAGCAGGTGCTCGCCGAGGCCGAGGCGTCGACGGAGCGCTGGCGCGCCGGCACTCCGCGCTCGGTGCTCGACGGCGTGCCCGTGGTGCTGAAGGACGAGGTCGACCTCGAGGGCTTCGTCACCACCCTCGGCACGAAGTTTCGCAGCGAGGTGGCCACCCGTGACTCCGCGGTCGCCGCCCGCCTCAAGGCCGCCGGCGCGCTCATTCTCGGCAAGGCCAACATGAACGAGATCGGCATCAACCCCATCGGGCTCAACCCGCACCACGGCCCCGCCCGCAACCCGTGGGACCGCACCCGCATCACTGGCGGCTCGTCGTCGGCGTCCGCGGCGGCGGTGGCGGCCGGGCTCTGCCCCATCTCCATCGGCGCCGATGGTGGTGGCTCGATTCGAATTCCCGCGGCGCTCTGCGGCGTGGTGGGCCTCAAGGCGACGTTCGGCCGCATCAGCGAGGCCGGCGTGCCACCGCTCTGCTGGAACGTGGGCCACGTGGGCCCCCTCGGGCGCACCGTCGACGACGTCGCCGCCGCGTACGCGCTGGTGGCCGGCCCCGACGAGCACGACCCGGTCTCGCTGCGACAACCGCCGCTCCACCTCACCGACTACGAGAAGGGCGCCCTCACCGGCCTCCGCGTGGGCCTGTGCCAGCCCTGGTTCGACGACGCCGAGCCCGACGTGGTGGCGCGCTGCCGCGAGGCCGTGAAGGTGCTGACGGACGCGGGCGCGACGGTGGTCGAGCTGCCGCCGCCCGACTTGAACCTCGTGCTGTGGAGCCACGCCGTCATCATTCTCTCCGAGATGCGCGAGGCGATGCACGACGAGGTGCTGCTCGACTCGGCCCGCTTCGCCCTCGACTCGCGCACCAACCTCGCCATCGGCGGCCACTTCTCGGCGCGCGACTACGTGCACGCCATGCGGCACCGGCAGAAGCTGACCCGCGAGTGGCTCGAGCTCATGAAGACGTGCGACGTGGTGGCGACGCCCACCACCGCCTGCACGGCGCCACCGATTCCCGAGGCGACGCTGCCCGACGGCGAGTCGAACCTGCCGGTCGTCGACCAGCTGATGCGCTTCATCCGCATCGGGAACCTCACGGGCTTTCCCGCGCTGTCGCTGCCCGTCGGGCTCGACCGCTCGAACCTGCCGGTCGGGCTCCAGCTCATGGGCCGGCCCTACGAGGAGCACCTGCTCCTGCGGCTGGGCCGCGTCATCGAGTCGGCGCTCCCGGCGGCGCCGCTGCCGCGGGTGCACGTGACGGCGCTGGGAAGCTGAGCCTTCGAGCCTGGGAGAGAACCTGTGACGAACACGGCGGGAGTCCCGGTGAAGACGGTGACGTTCCGGCACGAGGCCGAGCTCGTCGTGCTCGGGCTTGCGTCGGCGGGCATCGATGCCTGGCTCGTCGACCACCACCTCGTCTCGGCAGACCCGCTCATCTCGAACGCCATCGGTGGCATCAAGGTTCACGTGCGCGAGGACGACGAGGCCCGGGCGCGCGAGGTCCTCGCCGAGCTCGAGCGGCCGCCGGCGGAAGACGTGTGCCTCGCGTGCGGAGCCCCCATGCCCGAGGGCGAGCCCCGGTGCGCGGCGTGCGGCTGGAGCTACCTGACGGGCGGTTGAGCGATAGAGTTCTGGCGAATGCCCTCATCGCCTTGTCCGAACTGTGGCGCGCCGCTGTCGTCCGAGTCGTCCCTCTTCGGTGCAGGTCGCGCGGGGCTGGCCTGCGGCGCCTGCCGCGCGACCTTCGCCGACTGGGCGGTGACGCAGCAGCTCTTCGAGGTGGCTGGCATTCCCCTCCCCGACGTGAAGGCGGCGGTCGAGGGCGCTGCGCCGCGCCGGGCCGACCAGGCCGCACGCACGTGCCCGGGCTGTGGCCAGCGCCTCACCGCGTTCCGGCTCAAGGGCATCGAGCTCGACCTCTGCGACGGCTGCGGCACCACCTCGTTCGACCCCGGAGAGCTCTGGCGCCTCACCGGTGGAAAGGTCGGCGACGCGCCGGCCATGCCGAAGCAGGGCGTCTTCGAGATGCTGTGGGACTGCGAGCACTGCGACACCAGGAACCTGCTCGGCAAGACGAACCGGTACTGCCCCAGCTGCGGCGCGCCGCAAGACCCGAAGCGCCGCCGTTTCCCCGAGCCGGGCGAAGAGGTCGCCGCGAACACCGAGTTCGACGGCGTCGACGCCGTCTGCCCCGCGTGCTCCACCGCCAACGGCGCGAAGGCGAAGCACTGCCGGCATTGCGGCTCGCCGATGGACGGCTCGGCGAAGGTGGCGCGGCTGGCCGACCAGGTGAATGGCCGCGCCGAGGCTGCGGTCGCCAGGCCTGCGCCCGTGACGCCAGCGAAGAAGGCGCGCTGGCCCTGGGTGCTCGGCGCCGCGGCCCTGATGCTGTGCGGCCTCTGCAGCGTCGGCGCCCTGTGGACGAAGCCCTCGAAGGCCACCGTCGCCGGCCACACGTGGCGCCGCGTCATCGACGTCGAGCGGTTCGGCCCCGAGAGCGGCTCCGACTGGTGCGACTCGTTGCCCTCGGGCGCCTACGACGTCTCACGCAGCAAGAAGCAGCGGTCGAGCAACAAGGTGCCCGACGGTGAGACGTGCAAGACCCGCAACGTCGACCGGGGCGACGGCACCTTCGAGCGCAAGCAGGAGTGCACGCCGAAGTTCCGCGACGAGCCGGTCTACGACGAGCACTGCCGGTACACGGTCGACCGCTGGAAGAAGGCCCGCGAGGTCGAGGCCAAAGGCTCACTCGGGCAGGCCCCCTCGTGGCCATCGGTGTCGGGCCTCAAGGGCGGCACCGGCGTGGGGAGCGAGCGCGAGGGCAGCCGCCGCGAGACGTACACCGTCGCCTTCACCGGCCCGAAGGGCGAGGCGTGGTCGTGCGACTTCGACGAGGGGCGGTGGCGCGGCCTGCGCGAGGGCGCCTCGCTCGACGTGAAGGTGCGGGTGATGGGCGGCGGCCTCGACTGCGGGAGCGTCAGGTAGCGCGGCCTCTGCTAAGGGCGTCGCCTCCATCGCCCCCACGAGGACCTTCCATGGCTCACGTCGCGCTCATCACCGGCGCCAGCGCCGGACTCGGAGAGCAGTTCGCCCACCGCTTCGCCCGCGACGGGCACGACGTCGTCCTCGTCGCGCGGAACGAGGCGCGCATGAACGCGCTCGCCGAGCGCCTGCGGCTCCACAAGGTGCGCACCTTCGTCATGCCGTTCGACCTCGCCGACCCGAAGACGCCGAAGGCCCTCTTCGAGGCGGTGCAGGCGAAGGGCCTCGAGGTCGAGTACCTCGTCAACAACGCTGGCTTCGGCTCGACGGGGGCCTTCCTCGACCTCGAGGTCGGCCGTGAGCTCGAGATGGTGCAGGTCAACTGCGCGGCGCTCCTCGAGCTGTGTCACCGCTTCGTGGCGCCCATGCGCGCGCGCGGGCACGGGCGGGTGCTGAACGTCGCCTCGACCGCGGGCTTTCAGCCAGGCCCCTTCATGGCCACGTACTACGCGACCAAGGCCTTCGTGGTGAGCTTCAGCGAGGCGCTCGCGCACGAGCTGGCTGGCTCCGGCGTCACGGTGACGGCGAGCTGCCCCGGTGCGACCGCCACCGGGTTCGCGAAGGTCGCCGGCAACGACGGCACCCGCCTCTTTCAGCGGCCCGGCGTCGCGAAGGCCGACGACGTGGTGCACGACGCGTACGAGGCGATGATGCAGGGCGAGGTGCTCGCCGTGCACGGGTGGATGAATCTGCTCGCCATGCAGTCGCTGCGGCTGTCTCCGCGCAGCGTGGTTCGCGCCATCACCGCGTCGCTCAACCGCCCACCCGGCCAGTGAGCAGGACGCAGCTCGGACACTCGGCTTGACACTGTCAGGCGCAGCCGGCACACTGCGCCCTGACAGCGTCAAGTCGACGCCGTCATCCCGAGGTCGTCATGGTGTCAGCCGCGCTGCTGTCGACGCTTCACCTGCTGGGCCTGACCATCGGCGTCTCGTCGGTCTACGCGCGCGGCCGGGCCTTGCGTGCGCTGGCGGGGGACCCGGGCCGCCTCGCGCCGGTCTTCTTCGCCGACAACTGGTGGGGCGTGAGCGCCATTCTGTCCATCGGCACCGGGCTGGCGCGGGCCTTCGGCCCCTTCGAGAAGGGCCCTGGCTTCTACCTGAACAGTCATTCGTTCCTGCTCAAGCTGGCGCTGGTGGGCGCGGTGGTGCTGCTCGAGGTGTGGCCGATGGTGACGCTCATTCGGTGGCGCATCGCCCAGGCCCGCGGCCGCGCCATCGACACGTCGGTGGCGGCGCGTCTCGCGCAGGTGAACGCGGTCGAGGTGGCGCTGATGGTGCTCATCCCCTTCCTCGCGTCGGCGATGGCGCGGGGCCTGGGCTTCACCTGGTTCTCGTGAGCGCAGGCCTTCAGCGCGGCGCGCCCACGATGCGCACGCCATGAATGCGGTCGCTCCGCGTGCCGAGCACCACCACGTCGTCGAACACCGCCGGTGACGCCTCGATGTCGCCCGACAGCTTGAGGCTCGCGACCTCGCGCCCGCTGGCAGCGTGCACCAGGCGCAGGAGCCCGCCGATACCGCCCTGGAGCAGGTAGCTCGTGCCACCTTCGTCCTTCACCAGCGTGGGCGTCGACCACGCGTACTGAGGCAGCGCCAGCCGCCACACCTCGGCCCCCGTCGCCTTGTCGAGGGCGAGCAGCACGCCGTCGTCGGGGCCGGGGCACCGCGCCAGCGTGAAGAACACCAGCGACGAGACGTCGCCGGTGCCGATGGCCGGCGTCGCGAAGAGGCCGGCGTCGATCTTCTTCGGGCTGAGCGCGCCCCGGCACTCGAACGAGTTGGTCCACACGACGGCGCCCGTCAGCGCGTCGAGGCGGCGCAGGTGCGAGAAGCCCCTCGGCCCCGTCTTGTCCACCTCGCAGCCGGTAAAGAGCGCCGGGCGCTCGAGCGAGACGTCGAGGGCCAGGCTCGCGTCGGTGTCGTCGCCGGCCGAGAACGCCCACAGCGGCGTGAACGAGCGCAGGTCGATGGCCTGCAGTGTGCCGCCGTTGTCGGCGAAGAAGGCGAGCGGCCCCAGGGCCGACATCGAGTTCTCGACGCCGAAGTGCGCCGACGACTGCTCCTTGTAGCGGTAGCGCACCACCTCGGGGGCGACCTGCAGCGTGAGCGCGATGGGGTCGAAGTCGGTGTGCAGCTTGAGCAGGTAGATGAGCCCGTTCTCGCCCCCGACGACGTAGGTGTCGGTGGCGCGGTTGAGCAGCCCCGACGAGTCGAAGGCCCCCCACTCGCGCCGGGGCGCGTCACGGTCGGCCCCGGGCAGGAAGAACACCTCGCGGTGGCCGATGAGCTCGTACACCCGCAGGCCGATGGGCACGTTCTCGGGAATGCCCTGCCCGACGAAGAGCAGCGGGTAGCCGCGCGGGTCGAGCGAGACGCTCCCCTTGATGGGGTTGCCGGTGACGAGCGGCGGCCGGCTGGGCCTCCCGGTGGCGAGGTCGAGGAAATGAACGCGGCCGTCGAGGCTGCCCTGAATCACCTCGACGAAGCCGTCACGGCGCGCCTCGGCCTTCAGCTTCGGCATCGAGTTGCGCACCACCGCCGGCCAGCGCACCAGGGCAGGCTGGCCCGTCCACCCCGCGCCGCCGAACCACGGAGCCCGACTCCGGCTCGTCACGTGCGTCCATACGAGCTCGAGCGCGACCGGGTCTCGCGGAACACGTCCGAAGGCGCCTCCAGCCCGCGTCGGCCCGCCCCGGAAGGTGAAGACCCCGTCGACCGTCGAGTAGGGCTCGACGAACGACTGGCGGTCGGCCTCGGGCACTCCCGCGTCGCGCAGCACACCTCGGGTCAGGCCGCCCAGGGTGTCAGGCTGCGGCACCACGCCGTCCCACGCGGGCCGCTCCACGGGCCGCTCGGGAAGGAACGGCGCAGGCCGAGACAGCGGCATCGTCGGGGCCGAGCGAACGGGCACGGGCTGGCGCGCACACGCCACCAGCACCACCACCACCGTGAGCGCCGCTCGCACGGAGCCACCGTAGCGCACCGCGCGACGCCCCTCTGGCGGCGTGGCTCGTCAGAGAACCAGCGGGGTCGGACCGCCCCACCCCACGGCCGTGACCCACCCCGCCGCACCGGGTTGCGCGCACCTGCGGCCCGCCCGGCGTTTGCAGACTCCGGGCCCGTTCATTGCTCGGGAGGCCCTTCGATGTTCAACGTGTCCTTGCGTGCGCAGGTCTCGTCGCTGCTCCTGCTGTTCGGAGCGCTCTTCGCCGGCTTCATCGCCCTCGTCTGGCGCAGCACGGCGGAGCGGGTCGAAGACTCGGTGTACACGCGCGTTCTCCAGACGAAGGACGTGGTGGCCGACGTGATGCCGCCGCCGCTGTACGCGGTCGAGGCGTGGCTCGTCGCGCACCAGGCCGTGCTGGCAGACGACCCCTCGGTGCTGCCCGCCCTCGAGCGCCGCTGGGGCGAGCTCGAGACGGCCTTCGACGAACGGGAACGCCACTGGACGGAGCACCTGCCCGAGGGCGCGCTGCGCTCGACGCTCGAAGACGACAGCCTGCCACCGGCGAAACAGCTCTTCGCGACCGGGCGCAGCCAGCTCTTCCCGCTGGTCAAGAAGGGCCAACGCACCGAGGCCGAGGCCCTGCTGCACGGCCAGCTCGCCCAGCACTTCAAGGCCCATCAACACGCCATCGACCGCGCCGTCCGGCTGGCGGCAGAGGTCGAAGCGGCCCAGCGCTCGGCCGCGGCCGCCGAGGTGCGCCAGCTCAAGTGGACGCTGCTCGCTGCCGGGGTGATCGGCCTGCTCGTCGCGCTCGCCCTCGGCTGGCGCATCGCGGGCCACCTCACCCGGCGGCTCGAGGGCCTCGTCTCGTCGCTCGAGGCGGCCGCGAATGGAGACCTCAGCCCCCGCCCCGCCGACCGCGCTCGGGACGAGGTGACGCGGGTGCACGACGCCCTGCGCGCCACGCTGTCTGGCATGGCGAGCGCCATCGAGAGCGTGCAGCGGGTCTCACGACAGGTCGAGGCCGAGTCGACGGCGCTCGCCACCACCAGCGGCTCGCTGAAGGAAGGCGTCTCGACCCAGGCCGCGTCGTCGGCGCAGACGTCGGCGTCGCTCGAAGAGCTCACCGCGAACGCGCAGCAGACGGCCGACATCGCGCAGCGCGCGAACGCGCTCTCGGAGAAGTCGCGGGGCGCCGTCGACTCGACGAACGAGGTGATGCAGTCGGCGCAGCGCGCGATGACCGAGCTCGCCGCGTCGTCGACCCGGGTCCGAGACATCGTCGGCACGGTCGACGAGATGGCCTTCCAGACGAACCTGCTCGCCCTCAACGCCGCCGTCGAGGCCGCCCGCGCCGGAGAAGCGGGGCGTGGGTTCGCGGTCGTCGCACACGAGGTGCGGGAGCTGGCTCAGCGCTCGGCGGCCGCTGCGAAGCAGATTCGGTCCCTCATTCAGGGCTCGGCCGAGCAGGTCGCCTCGAGCGCCGAGCTCGTCAATGCGTGCTCGAGCTCGCTGGCCACCGCGGGCGAGGCGGTCGGCGAGGTCTCGAGCCTCATGGCGCGCCTGGCGACCGCGGCGAAGGAGCAATCGGCCGGCGTCGAAGAGATCAACCGCGCCTCGATTCAGCGCGACGCCATCGCCCAGACGACGGCGGGGCAGGCTTCGAAGCTCACCGACGCCGCCGCCCGCCTGTCGAGCTCGGCGACGAACCTCACCGCCCTGGCGCAGCGCTTCAAGACCGGGGGCCAGTCGGCCGCCGAGCCGGCGCTCCTCGACTTCGAAACCGGTTCAGGGAACGAGCGCGGCGCGCTATCGCCCGCCCATGGAACTCGGACTGACGGGGCGGGCCGCGCTGGTGACTGGGAGCACACGGGGCATCGGCCGCCACACGGCGCTCACGCTCGCGCGTGAGGGCTGTGACGTGGCCGTGTGCGGGCGGACCCGCGAGACGCTCGACGACGCGGTGACGGCGCTCTCGACGACGGGGCGACGGGTGCACGGTACGCAGGTCGACCTGCTCGAGACCGGGGGCGTCGAGCGCTTCGTGAGCGAGGCGGCGGCGGCGCTCGGGCGCCTCGACGTGGTGGTGGCCAACGTCGGTGGCACCTTCGGAGGCAACTTCCTCGACACCAGGCCCGAAGACTGGGTGAAGACCTTCGAGGTGAACCTGGTGCACGCGGTGCGGGTCATTCAGGCAGCCGCGCCCCACCTCGCCAGGAGTGACTCGGCCAGCGTCGTCATCGTGGCCAGCATCTCGGGCTCGAGACCTGGCCCGCGCGCCCAGTACGGCGTCGCCAAGGCGGCCGAGATTCAGCTCGCCGCGTCGCTCTCCCGCGAGCTCGCGCCCCAGCGCATTCGCGTCAACACCGTCAGCCCGGGCAGCATCCTCTGGGAAGGGGGCTCGTGGCACCGACGCGCCACCACGATGCCCGACGTCATCGCGCGCTTCGTCGAGCGCGAGTTTCCCTGGGGGCGCATGGGCACGCTCGACGAGGTGGCGAACGTCATCACCTTCCTCTGCTCGCCGCGCGCCTCGTGGGTGAATGGCGCCGACGTCGTCGTCGATGGCGCGCAGGGTCAGCCGTCGATTCGCCTCTGACTCCGAAGCTTCGGCGTCGAAGCACGCGGACTCGACGGCACCGCGATGGTGGCCCTGGGGAACCGACGGCGCGCCGCTCACTCGGGAAACTGGAGGAACCGCAGCGCCGTGCCGTCGGCGAGCGTCCACGCGTCACCGTGTCGCAAGGCCTCGCTGACGTTCTCGGTGAGGAAGGGCTCGCGGCCCGGGAGCACCACCCACCGGCCGCGGTGCCGCGCCATCAGCGGCATCGCCTCGGGCACGCCGGGCGGGAACAGCGTGACGCCGCGATCGACGTCGCGCCAGACGGTGTCGACGGTGCCCAGCCAGTGCCGCTGCGTGTGGCCGTGATGGGTGACGTCGAGCACCGCGGGCTCGGCCCAGGCCACCGCTGGCACCTGCCGCCGCGCGACGTGCACGGCCGGGCCTTCGAGCTCGACGAGGTGCCTCCCCGAAAACACCCGGGTGAGCCCCGGAAACGCGCCCGCTTCGCGCACGAGCGCCACCTGGGCGCGCAGCCCGGCCTCTTCTCCGTCGTCGGGTGGAGGCTCGCCCACCAACTCCGCCGCGCGCACCCGCGAGAAGAGCGGCTCGAGGCGGAGCAGGCCCAGGACGAGCGCCCAGTCTGCATGGTCGAGCGCGAGCGTCGCCACGAAGCCGTTCTCGTCGAAGCTGACCCGCACCGCCCCGCTGGCGACGAGCGGCGCACCGACGCCCAGCCACCGCAGCCTCGCCGCGCCCCGCGCGCGGGAGGGCGGCTCGTACCCATGCTCGAGCAGCGCGTCTTCGAACACCCGCCACACCTCGGCCGGCGCATCAGCCGTGGGCATCGACGCCAGTACCGCGCCATCACGCGCGGCGATTCGCCAACACCGCCCATGCAACGAGAAGGGCGCGTGCGGCTCGAGCACGTCGCCAGCCTCGAGCGGCCGCGAGCCCG
>JALOQF010000005.1 GCA_025459425.1 Myxococcaceae bacterium
GTTCTCAACTATCCGGATAACACTCGCGGTACCTACGTACTGACCCGGCGCGCGACTGCTCCTCAAGCGTTTGGAGCGCTTGCGGTGAGGGGCAGATGAAGAGACGAATCCCGGCATTCCCGATTCTGATTTGCGGATGCGCGCTTGACGGGGGAGCATACGCGCAAGGTTAGGCATGGCGCGAGGCATCGACTGGATACCAGAAGGTACGCTTTCCGAAGATGACTACCAATGGCTCGTCGACGACACAAACGCATAGCCGTCCGCAACCACTGCGGCCGACGATCTTGTGACCGTGAGCTCCCTGGTCCAGGCACCGTCGTCGACGTCCTTCGGCCTGGGAATCCACTGGCCACCCGTTCGCTCGACGCGCTCGACGAGCGTCGGCGGGAGTTCGCCCGTCATCACGAACCGACCACCGCGCAAGACCCAGGCCTCGGCGAGTGCGAGCATGCGCATGACATGACCGGTTCCAATGAGGGGCCCGGCATCGGCACGAATCAGGAGTTCCTTCGCGCTCACGACGCGAGGAGACCCCCGACGACGTCGACGACGCGATCGACGTCGGAGTCCGCCATACCGGGGAACATCGGCAAACTCAGGCAACCCGCGTAGTAGGCGTCGGCACCAGGGAACGAACCACTCGACAAGCCGGACTCGACGAAGTCAGGCTGTCGGTGAACCGGGATGTAGTGAACCTGTGGGGCGATGCCCTTCTCTCGCAGCCCGTCGTAGAGCGCTCGGCGCCGTCGCGCGACCGACTCCACCGACTCCCCGGTCCCTGGAACATGTCGAATCACTTTGAGGTGGTACGCGGAGGGGTTCCGCGCGGGCACGCTCAGCGACTGCAGCTTTCGAGCAAACGACTGCCCCGAGAAGGCTGCGTCGTAACGCGCGGCCAGAGCCCTCCGGCGTTCGACGAAGCGCTCGAGCTTGCGAGCCTGCGAAAGGCCCAACGCGCACTGCACATCGGTCAGCCTGTAGTGGTACCCGAGTGATTGCTGCTCGTAGTACCAGGGTCCGTCGACCTGCTTGAGCTTCGCAGGGTCCTTCGTGATTCCGTGGGTCCGCAGCTCGAGCAGCAGCTTGTACGCGCCCTCGTCGTTGGTGGTGATCGCCCCGCCTTCTCCCGTCGTGATGTGCTTCACCGGGTGGAACGAGAGGATCGCAAAGTCGGTGTGCGTGCAGCTGCCGGCCTTCACCGTCGCGCCGCGTTGGTCGACGTAGGTCGCGCCCAGCGAGTGCGCTGCGTCTTCGATGACCTTCGCGCCGACCTCGCTCGCGATGGCTCGAACGCCCTCGAGATCGGCGACTGAACCCGAGAAGTCCACGGGAACGATCACGCGGGGTCGAATGCCCTTCTCCCGGAGCCGGTCGACCGCAGCCCGCAGGGCCGGCAGCGACACGTGGCCCGTCGTTGGGTCCACATCGACGAGGGTCGGCACGCCGCCCGCGTACCGAATGCAGTTCGCTGACGCCACGAAGGTGACATCGGAGGTCAGGCCAGAATCGCCAGCCCGAACGCCGGCAGCGAGCGCGGCGAGATGGAGCGCCGCAGTGCCCGACGAGACGGCGACCGCGTACCGCGCGCCGGTGAGCTCGCAGAGCGCTTCCTCGAACTTCGCGACCGCAGGGCCCTGCGTGAGCCAATCAGAGCGGAGCTGCTTCACGACGGCGTCGATGTCGTCGTCCTCGATGAGCTGTCGTCCGTAGGGAAGCATGTGGTCGTCTCACCACGCCCAACGATTGTTGGCCAGCCAGGTGCGGGTCTTCGAGATCCCCTCTTCGAGGGGGGTCTTCGCGGCCCAGCCGAGCAGCTCCCTTGCGAGCGAAGCATCGCAGCAGAGCTTCATGATCTCCGCCTGCGGGTGGTCATGCGCCACGCGCTCGACACGATTCTGCGGGGAACAGCACAGCGCAGCGAGTTGGTTCACGGAGACGTCTCGGCCCGTGCCGGCATTGACGACCCGGCCCTCGCTCTTGTCGGACTGAGCCGCCCGAACCACGAAGTCCGCGCAGTCCTCGACGTACAGCAGGTCGCGGGTCTGCTCGCCCGAGCCCTTCACGAGCAGGGGCTCGTTGCCGAGATCACGCTTGAGGAAAATCGACACCACCCCACCCTCACCGTTGCTCTTCTGGAAGGGCCCGTACGTGTTGAAGGGGCGAACGACCGTCACGGGCATGCGGTACGCGTGGAAGTACGACAGCGCCAGCATGTCGGCGCCGATCTTCGCGGCCGCGTAGGGCGAGGCCGGCCTGTACGGGTGAGTCTCACGAATCGCCTGCCCGCCGGCCAGGTCGTAGACCATGCACGTGGACATGACCGCGACACGCGGGCCCCGCAGCTTGAGCTTCGGAACTTCACGGTCGAAGTCGAAGTGCCTGCTGTCGACCGACAACCCGTTCTGCGCGAAGTACTGTCGTCGGCAGGCCTCGAGGACCCGGAAGGTACCGATGGCGTCGTTCCGGAACGTGGGCTCCGGGTCGTCGATCGACTTCTGAACGTGAATCGAGGCGCCCAGGTGGAGCACGAGATCCCACGGACGCGCGAAGAGAGGGTCGAGCACGTCGGCGCGGGTCAGATCACCTTCGACCAGCCCCTTGAAACCTGCCTTGCCCTCGAGCTCGGAGAGGTTCTGGCGGCGGCCGTTGGACAGGTCATCGAGGGCGGTGACTTCGTGACCATCGGCCAGCAACCGAGCGACGACCCACCGGCCGATGAAGCCGGCCCCTCCAGTCACGAGACACCTCACGGCAACAGCCCTCCGTTCTGCAGAAAAGGATCCAGCACGCCATGCGAACGCAGGTACTCGACGATCTCGTCACGCGACATCAAGTGGTCTTTGCCCGAGTGCCACTCGCGTGTGACCGGGCGCGCCCCTCCGAGGCTCTCGGCCGTGGCGCCACCATAGGCCCCCGCGTTCGGAGAGAGCACGACGAGGAGCCGCTCCAGCTCGAGCGTGCGTGACATCTCGTCGGTCGAGATGAGTTCCTCGAAGAGCTTCTCGCCGGGCCTCGCGCCGATGAAGTCGAGGCGTGGCTCGCCCTTGCCCTTCAGAATCGCCCACATGGCGTGCGCCAGGTCGAGAACCTTGAGGGCACGCATCTTCGTGACGAAGACCTCGCCGCCCTTGAGCTGCGAGCCCGCCTCGACGACGAGCGAGGCCGCCTCCGGGACGGTCATGATGTAGCGGGTCATGCCGGCATCCGTCAGGGTCACGGGCTCCCCGCGGAGCATCTGACCCGCGAAGATGGGAACCACCGAGCCCCGGGAGCCAATGACGTTGCCGAAGCGAACAGCGCCGAAGCGGGTGCGATGGGTGCCCCGAATCTCGTTGGCCGCAGCAACCAGACGCTCGCCCATCATCTTCGAGGCGCCCATGACGTTCGTGGGGTTGACGGCCTTGTCGGAAGAGGTGAACACCACCCGCTCGACGTTGGCGTCGAGCGCAGCGCGGATGACGTTGTTCACGCCCTGCAGGTTCGTCTGCACGACCTCAAAGGGGTTGTATTCGCCGAGTCCAACGTGCTTGAGGGCGGCAGTGTGGAAGACGACGTCGACACCGCTCATCGCGAACCGGAGTCGATCGAGGTCTCGAACGTCACCGATGAACGGCGAAACCTGCGGACCGACTCTCGAGAGCCGTTGATGCAGGAAGAACAAGTCGTTTTCGGAGTGGTCGAGACACCGAAGCGAGCGAACTCGGGGCGCAAGCCGCTCGCAGAGCGCACTGCCGATGGTGCCGGCAGCGCCGGTGACGAGCACCACTCGATTGTCGATGTAGGACATGCCGTCCATTCGAACCTCTGTGCCCGCTGTTGGGGCGGGAGTTCATCCTGCATCTGCCGAGGCCTCGCGTGACGTCGCAGCCAACGAGCCCGAGTCTTGTTGCGAGGCTCTTGCGCTCGCCGACGCTCGTGTACACCGTGCTCGCCGGGCTGTCTCGGGCCTCTTCGATTCTCATGGGCCCCTTCCTCACTCGGCGTCTGACGCCGGCCGAGTACGGTGACCTGGCGTTCTACCAGTCGACCGCCGCGGTCCTCAGCATGGTCCTCTCCGCGGGTCTCACGGCTGCCGTCTCGCGGTTCTACTTCGAGGGAGACAACCGAGAAGAAGCCCTGCGCGCGTCAGGCTCGGTCGCTCGGGGCATGCTCGCAACGGTGCTCGGGGGCGCCCTCCTCTGTGCCGCGCTCATTTCACTCACACATCTTTCCTCTGACACGCGGCATCACGCCCTCGCGACGCTGGTCTCTGGAGTTGGGTTGGCGCTCGTATCGATTCCTGTCGGACTCACTCGGGCTCGCCAGCGGCCGTTTCAGGTCGCGGCGTTCGCATCAATTGAGTTCGGGGGGCTTCTGCTTTCGACTGTCGGATTGGTCGGGGTTGCGGAGCGAGGCCTCGATGGCGCGCTTGAGGCGCTCGCCCTGTCAGGTGTTCTGTCGGGTGTTGCGGCAGGCGCGTACGTGGTGTCCCTGCCTGGACAGCTGAACCGAGCGATGTTGGCTCGTGGTCTTCGGTTTTCAGCTCCCTTCGTCCCACACTTCATTGCGAACCAACTGCTCACGCTGGGCGACCGCTGGTTCTTGAAGGCGAACGGTCTCGAGAGTCAGCTCGGGCCATACGCCCTCGCGTCGCAACTCGCAGCCCCCATAGGCCTGGTCATCGGGGCCCACAACGACACGGCGAGCGCGCGCCTCGGCGAAGCGGTTCGTACTGGCGGGTCGGATCAGCTCAGACTGGGTTTTCCATCGCTTGCCCGCGGCTACCTGATGCTCGCCGTGCCGCTGTGCGGCGTGGTCCTCGTCGCCAGCCCACTCGTTCCCTGGGTCTTCTCCAGTCGATTCGAGAGCGCAGTGGGCTTTCTGCCACTGCTGCTTCTCAGCATCCTGATCGAAACCCTCTACTACCCCGCGACCAACGTTCTCTTCTTCGCGAACGCTACGACGAGAATTCCCGTACTCACGGGGCTCTCTGGGCTCGCTTCGCTTGTGCTGAACGTTCTCCTGATTCCCAAGTACGGCGCATGGGGCGCGCTCGTCGCCCGCGTCATTGCGATGACCCTCCGCACCGCACTCGCGCTGTCCTTCGCGAGAGCAGCAATGAGAGTCACGGCAGTGCCGTGAGGTCGAGTGGCAAGGGCCTCAGACGAGAACCGAAAAGCTGCTCCAACATGTACGCCTCAGGACTTGTCTCCGGCCCTTCGGAGCGGCACTTGACCAGGTAGTTTTCAACGAGCCGATGACCGTCAGACGCCAGAAAGAAGCGGCGTGACTCGTGGACGAAGTCCGACGCGGGCGCGTCCCAGTGCAGGGGCATCACATGCACAAACACGGGCAAGCCAGTCAGCACGGACTCAGCGACCACAGTCGACATGTTTGAGACGACCAGGTCGGCCTCTGACACATCCTGCTCGAGCGTTCGACCACGCGAGACCTGAACGCCGAGGGCCGATAACCGCTCGGCATGGGGACGAAGCTTCGAATCGAGCGAACCGGGGTGCGGTCGCCATCGCACCTGAAGGTGTGACGTGGAAGGGCTCGACCGCAAATGGGCCATGAAGTCGACGAGTTCCCGCTCGAACAAGTCGAGGTCACGAACCCCTACGTAGTCTCGGTGCAGATACGATGACATCACCAGAACGCACTTGGGCTGCGCGCTTCGCGTTCTCTCGCTCAACCGAACGGGCATTCCACCAACCAGGACATTCTGGCGAAGCGAGGCAAGACATCGTCTGTCATTCTCAGTCCACGCCCCGTGAAGCGCCGAGCAGTGCTCAGCGGCGCCCACCCAGTCATCGCCCAGCCCGCCGTGAAAGAGGTGAATGGTACGAGCACCGTGGCGTTGGAGTTCGATGTCGACTGCCGCCAGGGCCGGCGAACTGCTCGCGGCGAACACGAACTTCGAGTTCGACACGTCAGTCGTTTCAACCAACTCTCGTGTGGCCGCCTGAGCGAGTTCGAATCGAAGCAGGTCGACTCCGAACAGGCGCCCGGCTTCACCGGGCGTGGGCAGCGCTTCGGTCAGCCGCATCAGATCACGGCTTTGTTGGCCAAGACGACGAGCCGCACGCGCCCCGCGACTGAATGCACCAGCAACCGCTCGCGCAAACCGACGCGGATCGGAGGGAACAACCGCCTGTCGAATCGCGTTGACCCCTGGCTGTGAGTCGAGCCCTCGAAGCCCACTCAGTGGTTCACGACCACGACTCTGCATGTCTTGCTCGGAACGAACGCCAGAGCTGAGCGAACCCACGAGAAGAACTCCAAGACCAGAGCTGGTCAGGCCGCCTGAACCGTACAGGTCGAGGACATGCTGGTTGATTCGTGCCCAATCTGGGATCAACGCGAACCAGACGGGTGGCGGCGGCACCGATCGACGTGCAGAGATCGCATCGAGAGTGGGTCGCCGCTTCGAAGTGTCGCGCGTGAAGCGTGCGAGTTCACCGATGGCAAACGCTTCAGCGGATGCGAGGTACGCAAGCGACGATGGGCGAGGTGACACGGGAAAACCCACCTCGTCGACGCGAGCGTGGCCGAACAAGGCTCGAGCCCGCTGTCGTACAGGCGTCGAGTAAAGAAAGCGCTGGGCGAACCGCTGACACAGCGCTGCGTAGAAGGCGCGGGAGAACGGGGCATCGGGGTCCTCGTCGAATAAGCCTCCGATGAAGACCCGGAGCCCCTTGCGCAGTGCTGCAGTTTCTTCTCCGAGTGCACGAAACTGGAGCGCGCCAACTTCAGTCGCCGAGACACCAGGAATCGGGTTCGCGCGAAGCCACAGGGTCGCGCCCTGAGCAATGAGGCGTACGGGGCCGCCCGCTGCTGCAGAGGCAAGGGTTTCACGAAGCGAAGGAAGCGCCGTAGCCTCCGAGGCGAGGATGACGACGCTGGGCTCCGGAGCAGTTGGCGGCCACGTGAATCGCCGAAGCTTCTCGCGCACCTTCTGTAAGTCTGCTGACCCACTTAGCTCGCGCTGCACGAAGGATTCACCGACTGTCGGCTTGAGATAGGAGTCTCTTCATGTGCGGCATCACCGGCCTCTGGTCCCCACCCCATCGCCGGCATTCACCCGACCTCGCCGAGCGGCTCACCACCTCGCTCGCCCATCGCGGCCCCGACGCCTCGGGCCACCTCTCGCCCACGCCCACCCTCACCTTCGGCCACCGGCGCCTCTCCATCATCGACCTCTCTCCCGCCGGGGCCCAACCGATGGGCTCTGCCTCGGGCCGCTTCACCATCGTCTTCAACGGCGAGGTCTACAACTTCGCCGCCCTGCGTGACCAGCTTCAACGCGAGGGCAAAGCCCCGGCCTGGCGTGGCGGCTCCGACACCGAGGTCATGCTCGCGGCCATCGAAGCCTGGGGCCTCGACCTGGCCCTCTCCCGTTTCATCGGCATGTTCGCCTTCGCCCTCTGGGACGCCTCGGAGCGCCAGCTCCACCTCGTCCGCGACCGCCTCGGCGTCAAACCCCTCTACTGGACCCGCACGCCCACCGCGCTGGCCTTCGCCTCCGAGCTGAAGGCCCTGCGCGTGCTGCCCGACTTCGACACCACCCTCGACCGCACCGCCCTCGCCGGCTTCCTCGCCGCCAACTGCGTGCCCGGCACCCGCTCCATCTACCGTGGCACGCACAAGGTGCCGCCGGGCACGGTGCTCACCTTCTCGGACTGGAGCGCCGAGCCCCGCCTCACCCGCTATTGGGATCCAGCGACCGTCGCCCGGCGCGGGCAAGAGACGCGCTTCGCCGGCTCCGACGACCAGGCCGTCGAGGCCCTCGACGCGCTCCTACGCGACGCGGTGAAGCTCCGCATGGTGGCCGACGTGCCGCTGGGCGCCTTCCTCTCGGGCGGCGTCGACTCGTCCACCGTCGTCGCGCTCATGCAGGCCCAGAGCTCGCGGCCCGTGCACACGTTCTCCATCGAGAACGAGGTCGCTGCCTACGACGAGGGCACCGCCGCCCGCGCCGTCGCCCGGCACCTCAACACCCACCACACCCCGTTCACCGTCACCGCCAGAGACGCGCTCGACGTCATCCCCTCGCTGCCGGGCATGTTCGACGAGCCCTTCTCGGACTCGTCGCAGATCCCCACCTACCTCGTCTCGAAGCTCGCCCGCCGCGACGTCACCGTGGCGCTCTCTGGCGACGGCGGAGACGAGCTCTTCGGCGGCTACACCCGCCACCTCTACGCCCCGCGCCTCGGCGCCGCCTCGCGCTACCTGCCCGCGCCGCTGCGCCACCGCCTCGCGGCCGCCATCACCAGCCTCTCGCCCGACGCGTGGGACACGTTCTTCCAGTACGGCAAGCCGCTCCTCCCGCCGATGCGCATCGCCGGCATCCGCATGCACAAGCTCGCCGCGGCCCTCGACGCCGAGCGCCCCGACGCCATCTACGAGGTGCTGGCCTCGCACTGGACGAAGGCCGACCGCGTGCTCCCCGGCGACGACGCCGCCTGGCCCGAGCCGCCGCCCCGCACCTTCACCGGCGACTCCACCGACGACCTCGCGCACGAGATGATGCTGCGCGACCTCACCGGCTACCTGCCCGACGACGTTCTCACCAAGGTCGACCGCGCCTCGATGGCCGTCAGCCTCGAGGCCCGCGAGCCGCTGCTCGACCACCGCCTCGTCGAGTTCGCGTGGACGCTGCCCCTGTCGCTGCGCGTGCGCGGCACCACCGGCAAGTGGATTCTCCGCGAGGTGCTCGCCCGCTACGTGCCCCGCGACGTCATCTCGGGCCCCAAGATGGGCTTCGGCATTCCCCTCGGAGACTGGCTCCGCGGCCCCCTTCGTGACTGGGCGGAATCACTGCTTCGCCCGGCATCACTCGCCGAGGTCGGTCTCGACCCATCGGTCATCGACGCGCGCTGGAGCGAGCATTTGAAAGGCCAGCGCCCCTGGGAGCACCATCTGTGGGACGTGCTCATGCTGCAAGCGTGGCGCGCCGCGGGGTGACCCGCTACATTGGTTGTATATCCAAGGGCCAGGTCAGGGGGCTTCGGGGCAGTGCGCGTTCTCTTCTTCACCGACGGGCCGTTGAGCCCGGGCAGCCGCTTCCGGTGCCTCCAGTTCTTTCCCTGGCTCGAGCAGCGCGGCATCTCGTGTGAGGTCCAGTTCGCGTACGACCAGCGGTACAACGACGTGCACGACAAGCCGTGGGCGCCCCTCTACAAGGCCGGCGGCCGGCTCGTGCGCGCGGGCAAGCTGGTGCTCGAGCGCGGGCACGACCTGCTGGTGCTCCACAAGACGACGATGGCGGTGAGCGGGCTGCCCGAGTTCCTGCGCGGCTTCCGTTCGACGCCCACCGTCTTCGACTTCGACGACGCCATCTACCTCGGCGCCACCGGCGAGCCCTCGGCGGCCCGGGAGCGCACCTTCCGCCAGGCCGTCGACACCGCGCACCACGTCATCGCCGGCAACGAGCACCTCGCTGCCCAGGCCCGCGCGCCGTGGAAGACGACCGTCATTCCCACCGTCGTGGACACCTCGAGGTACGTGCCGGGCCCGAGGCGCACCGACGAGCACGACCTGGTCGTGGGGTGGATGGGCACGGCCTCGAACTTTCCGTACCTGCGCGAGGTGATGCCGGCGGTGCTCCGGGCGCTCGAGCAGGTGCCTCGCGCGCGGCTGCGCATCGTCTCGAACGGCCTGTTGCCCGAGTACGCCGGGCACCCGCTCGTCGAGCAGTGGCGGTGGAGCGACGACAAGGAGCGGATGGCCCTGCAGAGCTTCGACGTCGGCCTCATGCCGCTGCCCGACACGGCGCAGACGCGGGGCAAGTGCGGCTTCAAGATGCTCCAGTACATGGCGTGCGGCGTGCCGGTGGTGGCGTCGGCGGTGGGGGCGAACCCGGGGCTCTTCGCGGGCTCCGAGGCGGGCGTGCTGGTGCCGGCGGGTGGCGACTGGACGGCGGCGGTGCTCGAGCTGGCGCACAAGTCGGCCGACGAGCGGAGGGCGCTGGGCGCGGCGGGGCGAGCACACGTCGAGGCGCACTTCAGCGTGGCCTCGGTGGTCGACCGCTACGTGTCCATCTTCGAGCGGGTGGTGGGCGCGCAGGCGCGGCTGCGCACGAAGGCCGGCTGACGCGGCGGGTGAGTTTCACGTCATCACCCACCGGGTCGCACGGCCGACACCAACTCGCTTCACCAGCCCCTGGCTTTCGAGCGCCTTGAGGTCGAGGCCCGCGGTGCGCACCGACACGCGGGCCGCCTTCGCGTAGTCCCGACTGCTGAACGTCTTGCCGCCCTTGAAGCGTTTCAGCGCCGCCCGCGCGCGCTCGGACTTCGGGTCGACCGGCGCTACCAGCGGAAGCGTCACCCGCACCCCCTCATCGCCTCCGCCCTCGAAGGTCGGCGCCGGGTTCCCATTGGCGACCATCGCCTCGATGATCCGCAGACTGCCCGTCCCCCACTCCTCGATGAAGCCCGCCAGATAGAGCGCCCGCGCGATGAGCGGGTTCGTCGGCACGGACGGGTGCCGTTCCCGCAGCAGCGCGGCCGTGATGGGCGGAGGGAAGTGCCCCGGGTTCCAGACGATCAGCGTCTGCTCCGTCAGGACGAGCTGGATGGGCGCGGTGCTGCGGTAGTCCCGATGCGCGACGGCGTTGGCGACGGCCTCGCGAACGGCGACGAGCGGCAGCTCCGGGTGTTCCAGCCGACCTGCCGCCCCCACCTCGGTCTTCACCTTCAGGTTCCGCGCGACGAAGGCCACGGCCTCGTCGATCTGCCGCCACAGCGGCCCCTCCAGCGAGGCCGAGTCGACCAGGGCCCCACGCTCGACCCGGGCTCGAATCACCGCCTGCGGAAAGGGCCCCTGGGGCCATCGCCCGAACAAGAGCACCCCACCGACCGTCAGCCGTCCCTCCCGGGCGAGATGCAGTCGTTCGACGAGCTCGAGAGCGCCCTCGCCCTTCATCCCCGGCTCCAGCCGGCCGCGCGCCCGCGCGAACCACTGACGCGCAGCCTCCTCGTCGAGGCCGGTGGCGTCGACCCCTTCGGCCAGGCGTCGTTCGAAGCCCCCCGACTCCCGCAGGCGATCGAGCAGGCGCCGTTCGTACTCGTCCCGCGACATCGCCACCGTCGCCTTCCCCAGACGGTGAAAGGCCCGACCGAACGCCAGGTGCGGACCGTCCCCAGGTGGAACCGTGATGCGCAGCAGCGACTTCCCGTCGACGACTGGCGTGTCGAGCGAGACGTAGACGCGGGGGTCGGTGTTGGCGAGCACCTGTTGCACCACTCGCTCCTGCTCGCCCGGGGCCAGGTTCGCGCCGACCACCGAGCCATCATCGCGAACCCCGATCAGCACCGTCCCGCCGCCACGCGTCGCCATGGCTGCGATGGTCTCGATGATCCTTCGCGAGTCCGAGAGCGTCGCCTTGAACTCCAGGGCCTCGCCCTCCCCACCCGCGAGGAGCCCCTGAACGTCTTCAGTCGCCATGGCCTGGTTCTAGAGCGACCTTCGATTGCGCGCAATTGCGCGCAATTGCGCGCAACGCCATCACCCCGGCGCGGTCATCGGGCCTTGCCGGTAAGGCGGTAGGTCAGGCGGCCGAAGAGCTCGC
This sequence comes from Myxococcaceae bacterium, assembly GCA_025459425.1. Classification (GTDB taxonomy): domain Bacteria; phylum Myxococcota; class Myxococcia; order Myxococcales; family Myxococcaceae; genus Xiheimicrobium. The sequence continues at coordinate 11,555 of JALOQF010000005.1, forward strand.
GCAGGGCTGCCGCGGAGTCTCCGAAGTAGCCGGCCCTCGGGAGCCAGTGCCCATCGGCCTCGGGCGCGCGCATGCGGAAGTCCACGGGCAGCACGTCGGGCTCGAGGCCCACGGCGCGGAAGCAGCCCTGTGCGCGAGGCATGTGGAACGCGCTCGTCAGCATGAGCACCGACGAGAAGCCGCGCGCGGTGATGAGGGCTTTGGACTTCTCGGCGTTCTCGACGGTGTTGCGGGCCTCGGGCTCGATGAGAATGCGCTCCTGCTCGATGCCCCAGGCCTCGAGCTGACGGGCGAGGTAGTCGGCCTCGGTGGGCAGGCCCTCGCGCAAGTGGCCGCCCGAGACGATGACGTGCCGGGCCTTGCCGGAGCGCAAGAGGTCGAAAGTGACGGTGAGGCGCTCGACGTTGTCGCCCCAGGACACCGTGTCGGGCGTGGCGCCGAAGGCCGCGACGGTGCCCCCGAGGAGGACGACGACGTCGTAGGTGACGTCGGGGCGCATGGTGGAGACGGCGTCGGCTTCCATTGAGTGCCACAGGCGGTTCGAAACGGCCGGCAGGCTCAGGGCCAGGAAGAGCACGAGGCCTGTCGCAGCGAGAAGCGCGCCGCGGCGCTTCCATCCACGAAGAAACGACAGCACCCCGAGCACACTGGGGAGCCCGACCCACCACCACGGGTCGAGCAGGACATCGAGCGTCTTCGACAAGACGAAGAACACGCCCGACTACCCGTTCTTCTCTCCGTAGCCGTAATAGCGGTACGCGTAGCCGTAGTAGTAGTCGCCGTAGCGCGAGCGCTCGAGGTTCACGTCGTTGAGCACCGCGCCCAGAATCGGCGCCTTCACGTCGTTGAGCGCCCGAACCGTGCGCTTCGCCACGTCTCGGTGCGTGACGCCGGCTTTCAGCACCATCACCACGCCTGCGACCTGCGTCGCGAGCACCACCGCGTCGGACACCGCACCGACCGGCGGGCTGTCGAGAATGACCCGGTCGAACTTGCCATCGAGCGTCTCGAGCAGCTCGGCAAAAGCCTTCGTGTGGAGCAGCTCCGCCGGGTTCGGAGGCACTGGCCCACACGGCAGCAGGTAGACGCCCGGCACTTCGGTCGTCTTGATGGCGTCCTCGAGCTTGCCCTCGCCCACCACCAGCGACGACACGCCCACGTCGTTCGGTACCCCGAACGCCTTGTGGAGCCGAGGCCGCCGCATGTCGGTGTCGATGATGAGCACCTTCTGCCCACTCTGCGCCATCGCGATGGCCAGGTTGATGGCCGTCGTCGACTTGCCTTCTTGCGGGCCGCTCGACGTCACCAGCATGCGCCTGAGCGGCTTGTCGGGAGACATGAACAACAGGTTCGTGCGCACCGCCCGCGTGCACTCGGCGATGTGCGACTTGGGCTCGCGGTGAATGTGCAGGTCCTTCGTCTGCCCCTCGGCCGCGCCGGTCGGGATCGTCGGCACGAAGCCCAGGAACGTCAGCCCCAGCCGCTCTTCGATCTCCTGCTGCGACGTCACCGACGAGTCGAGGAACTCGAGCAACAGCGCCAGGCCCAGGCCAGCGATGAGCCCCGCCACCACGCCGAGGAGAATCGACTGCGGCACGTTCGGCCGAACCGGCGCCAGCTGCGGCCGCGCCGCGTCCAGCACGCGCACGTTCGAGGTCCGCAACAGGCCCGACAGCTCGATGTCCTTCAGCCGCTTGAACACCGAGTCGTACTGCCGCTTGGCGCTGTCCGACTCCTGCTTCAGCCGATCGAGCTCGAGCTTCTTCTTCTCGACCTCGAAGGCCTCGGTCTTCGCCTCGTTGAAGAGCACGAGCAGGTTGCGCTCCTTCTCGATGGCCTCGCGCAGCTCGGCCTCGGTGCCCACCACGAGGTTCGACAGCTCGCGCTGGAAGTCCTTCTCGACGAGCGCGAGCTTGTCGCGGCACTCCATCAGCTTGGGGTGCTGCTCGAGGTAGCGCGACTGCAGCTCGGTGCACTCGGTGCGGAGCGTCAGCATGCGATCCTTGAGCTTCTGCAGCGTCTGGTTCTCGCGCGCCGCCGGCAGCGCCTCGGCCCACATCGAGTCGTCGCTTCCCTTCTGCTGTTGCACGTTGCGAATCGCGGCGACGCGCGCCTTGTAGCCGGCGATCTTCAGCTGCACGTCGGTCAGCGCCTGGCTCGTCGCCGTCAGCCGCGCCGACACCATGTTCGCCCGGTCGTCGATCGACGTGCTCAGCATGTCGGACTGCTTGCGGAACGTGTACAGCGCCAGCTCGCTCGCGCGCGCCGACTCGGACAACGAGTCACGCCGCTCGTCGAGCCACTTCGACGCGTTCTCGGTCACCTTGAGCTTCTGGGACAACGACTCGTCGATGTATGCCTGGGCCACCTCGTTGGCGAGCAACGCGGCGCGCGTGGGGTCGCTGTCTTCGATCTTGATGAACGTGACGCGCGAGTCTTTCAGCGACTCGACCTTCACCTTGCCCTGCACGCGGGCGACGGCGTCGACGTTCTTCATCACCTCGGCCTGCTGCTCGGCCGGGAGCTTCGTGAGGCCCAGGAACTCGGCGTCGGTGTTGAGGCCCAGCTTCTCGACCACCCGCTGCGCGACGGCGCGGCTCGTGATGATCTTCGACTGGGTCTCGATGTACTCCTTGTTCGCCCAGTAGGCCGACGTCGAGTCGTTGTTGACGTCTTGAATCTGGTTGTCGAGGAAGCGCGGTTCCTTCGAGTCGATGATGAGCGAGATCTGCGCGGCGTACACCTTCGGCTGGCTGCGCGCCCAGAGGGTGGTGGCGCCCACCACCACCGCGAACACCAGGAGGATCAACCACTTCCGCTTGAGCAGGACCCGCAGGTAGTACCGGAGGTCGATGGAGCCGGTACCGATGACCTCGCTGGGAGCCTGGGCGGACACGACGCCGTCAGTACCACCGGGGCAGGGGGTGGTTCAAATGAACGGCCCACTATTCGATGCGCGAAGCGAGCGCCGCTTCCAGCCGCGCAACCCAGGAATCCTGGGCCTTTGCACCCTCTGGCGTATCCAGCAGCCGCCCGCGCCGCACCTCGTCGAGCGCTGAGTGGAGGCTCCCCATGCGCTCGTAGACCTGCGCCAGGCGGTACTTGAGGTCCGCCCGCGTCGGTTCGATGCGCGAGGCCGTTTGCAGCGCCTCCAGCGCCCGTGGCCACCGCTCATCCTGCGCCCACAGCTCGGCTTCGCGCTGAAAGAGCTGAGACCTTCCCTGCGGGCCCGAAACGAACGGCCGCGTCCGCTCCAGCACGGCGCGCGCCTCGGTCGTTCGCTGCTGCTGCGACAACACGGCGGCCAACGCCATCGCCACGCCGACGTCCTGGGGCGATTTGCGAGAGAGCCCATCGAGCAGGGACGAGGCCTCGTCGAGCCGCCCCACCTGGCCCAGCACCCGCGCCTTGAGCAACACCATCGGCGTGGTGCTTCGTGAGTCGGCTGGCAACGCCTCGAGGCGCTCGAGCGCGACGTTCGGTTGCTGCTCCACCTCGGCCTGCTGCACCGCGAGGGTGAGCGCCTCGACCCGCACGGCCTCAGACGGAGGCAACACCAACACCGCCTCGAGCAGCGCCTTCGCTTCGGCCCGCTTGCCGAGCGCCTGGTAGCGCTCCCACAGCCGCTGGAGCAGCCCCGCTTCTTCGACGAGCAGCCGGTCGTACTGGCCCAGCCTCGCCGCCAGCAGCAGCCCCTCGTCGAGGCTCGTCGAGTCTCCGAGCCGCCACGCCACCTTGAACTCGAGCAACGCCTGGGTCGGTTGGCCGAGCCGCAACAGGGCACGCCCCGCCGCCACGTGCGCTCGGGGATCGTCGGGCCGCAAGAAGAGGAGCCGGTTCACCCAGGCGAGCGACTCCCGCGCCGCCCCCTCGACGCTGAGCTGGTTCGCCACCGCGGAGTAGAGAACCCAGTCCGACGGGTGCCGGTCGATGGCCGTGAGCGCCGCCTGCCGCACCTCGGCTGACGGCGCGCCGGCCTTCACCAACTGCACGACCTTCGCTTCCGCGTCCGCGTGCGTGGGCAGGCCCTTCACCAGGCCGACCAGCGCGAGCAGCACGACCGCGCTCCCCGCCACCAACCAGCCGCGATGCACCGAGCGTTTCGGAAGGCCCTCGGCGTCACCGGTCGAGGCGACGAGGCCCAGCACCACCACTACCGCCACCGGCAGCGCGTTCAGCTCGAGCGCGAAGTCGAAGACATCGTGGAACCCAACGCCGAGCACCCCGAGCAACAGCACCGGCTCGAGCACCCGCCCCCTCGCCTGGTGCACCAACTGCACCGCGACGACCGCCGAGGCCCCGAACAACACGAGCGTCAGGGGAACTCCCAGCTCCGCGAGCCACTGCAGCACCAGGTTCTCCGGGTGCGTGAAGGTTACGTCGAGCTGCGTCGTCTGGAAGCGCGTGAAGCCCAGCTCGAACGCCCCCAGCCCCATGCCACCGCGCCAGAACGCGAGCGCGCCGTCCCACAACATCGGCCACAGCTCGATCTTCGTCTTCGCCAGCTTGTCGACCGACGAGACGGTGGCGAGGCGGTCGAGGATCTGCTCCGAGGCCAGCGAGAGCGCGAAGAGCACCGTGCCGCCGATGACGAGCCACGGGAGCGCCGCGCGCACCCCGCCCTGCCGCCGCGCGAGCTGGAGCGCGCCCACCAGCGCCCAGGTGACGACGAAGGTGGCGATGCCTCCGCGTGAGAACGAGAGGAACACGCCCGTGCCGCAGAGCAGGGCCAGCGCGTAGAGACCGACCGCCGCTTCCTTGTTGCGCGTGTCGAGCGCGAGCCCCAGCGCCACCGTGCCGCAGAAGGCGAGGAAGCCGGCCAGGTGGTTCACGTTCCCGAAGAAGGACACGAACGGAACGTTGCCGTAGTACCGCAGCATGCCGAACAGGGCGTCGGCTCCGGCGATGAGGTGTCCAAAGCCCACCACGGCGACGAAGGCCCCGGTGATGGCCACCGTGAGGAGTAGCCGCAGTCGCGCACCCTGGAGCCGCCCCAACTGCAGCGCCACGAAGCCCAGCGCCCCGAGCGAGAGGAGCCGCGCGAGCGCCCGCCACGTCGACGGCGCGTCCATCGTCAGCGGGCGCGCGGCGTCGAGGCCGAGCGGCACCAGCGCGAAGTCGCGCAGCTCGGCGTTCACCGGAGACACGAGCGCCAACAACCCCGCCGGGAGCGGGACGAGCGAGAGGACCGCCATCACCACGAGCCCCACCGGGAGCGCGAGCGAGAGGTGCACGCCCGCGCGACGCCGGTGCCTCCACGCGCCGATGAGCCAGGTGACGAGCGCGACCGAAGAAAGCACCCACAGGAGCACCAGGGTCCACGGCGGCGAGCCGCCGATCGAGAGCGGCAACGACACGATGGCTCCGCCGACCGCGGCCTCGGCTGCGTACCACCACCGCGTGGAATCCTGCGAAGGCATCAGGGGCGAGCGAGGGCGCGGCGAGCGTAGCGTTTCACACCATCGATGACGTGCCGAACACCATGACGCGGAGTGTCCACCAGCCACAGCCGCGCCGCGAAGTTACCCAGGCGGTGGGTCGACAACGACGCACCCTCGAGCAGGCCCGCCGTGAAGAGGCGCGCGTCGAGGTGGCCCCGGAGCCGTCGGCCGGGGAACGCCTGCCACGCCGCCTCGGGCACCGGCACGTCGAGGAGCCGCTCGAGCAGGTGCAGCGTCACCGTAAGCGCCTGGGTGAAGCCGGCGTCGTGCGCGCGCGCCGCCATCGCCGGCCAGTCGAGGGTCGGGTGCAGCCGGAGAAACTGCTGGAGATCGACGAGCCACGCGAGCCGGAGGAAGACGTGGTTGGCCGCGTGCGTGGCCAGGTAGAGGAACTCGTCTTCCGGCGAAAGCAGCCGAATGGGGCGCTTCTCGAAGGTCGCGTCGCGGGCGCGCGCACGAATGGCGGCGTCGTCGAAGAGGCCCCGGCCGAAGGTCGAGATGAGGCGAAAGTGCACCTCGACGAGCCCCGGCGGGCCCGAGAACGAGAGGTGGTGGTGGTCCGCGAAGACGTCTCCGAGCGAGGGGTCGACCCACCGGTTCAGCTGCAGCGGCGCCAGCGCCGTGGCGACCCGGTCGAGTTCCTCGGGCAGCACCAGCACGTCGACGTCGGACGAGGGGCGGCAGCGCGGGTTCGAGGGGTAGAGGCGGTGGGCGAGCACCGTGCCCTTCAGCGCCAGCGGCACGATGCCTGCGCCGTGGAGCGCGTCGAACACCGAGAGGGTCAGGCGCTTCAGCTTGTGGGCGCTGACCACGGTGGCCCGCGCGTCCGAGAGCAGGCGCGGCTGCTCGGGGAATGACAGATCTCCCAGGGCATCGGCGACCCACGCGCTGACACCGTGCCGGGACGCGGCGTCGACGAGGGCCGGGCCGTCGAGCGTGGGCAGCAGGTCACGCAGCTCGGCCGTCCGGTGCGGAATCCGGGCGAGGACCTCGAACAGGGAGCCCCGGTTGGGGTACTCAGCGCCCAGCGCCATGGAAGACTTCATCTTTACGCCGATCGTGCTCGCGGTGGGGCTCGCGATTCACGCCGTGGTGCTGCGGTTTCATTCCCCGGCCGAAGGGCGCCTGCTGACGTTCTCGTTCGCGTTGCACGTGGCCAGCGGCTTCGCCCAGGTGCTGCTGGTGCTGTACTACTTCCCCGGCGGCGGCGACATGCTGAGCTATTTCCGCGAGGGCGCGGCCTTCGCGTCGTTGCTGAGAGCCGACTTCTTCGAGTTCGCGCCGCTGCTGGGGCTCGCGTTCCTGCAGCAAGACGTTCAGCTCCCCTTCGAGATCTTCGGTGGCGCGTCGACTGGCTCGATGACCGCCGCGTCGGCCTTCATTCTTTTCCTCACCGGTGACTCGCTCTACGCCGCGGTGCAGCTGGTCGCGCTCGGCGCCTATGGCTCCCAGGTGATGCTGTTCCGCGCCCTCCGCGTGGGCGTGAAGGCAGAGCAGACGCAGCCGCTCCTCGTGGGGCTTCTGCTCCTGCCCAGCGCCGTCTTCTGGTCGAGCGCGCTGCTCAAAGAGCCCCTCGTCTTCTGTGCGCTGGGCCCGCTCATCCTCGCGCTCCAGTGGCTCGCCTCGGGCGTTCGGCGGGTCGCGGCCGTCTTCCTGGGCGCTCCAGCCGCGGTCACCATCGCCGTCATCAAGCCCTACGTGCTCATCGCGCTCTCGGTCGCCGCGGCCGTGTACTACCTCTCGATGCGCTTCCAGAGCCGCGCGGTGGCCTTGCGACCCTTCGCCATCTTCACCGCCGTCGGGCTGAGCATCGGAGGCATCACCCTCGCCTCGCGCTTCTTCGCCAAGGCCGAAAGCGAGAGCACGGCCGCCGCGCTCGCGGCGCAACGCCGCGTCGGGTACGACATCGAGGGCGGCTCGAACTACTACCTCGACAAGCCGGCGGGCGATGAAGACGTGGCCAACCGCTCGTTGGCGCAGGAGCTCGCCCTCGCCCCCGTCGCGCTCGTCACCGCCTTCTACCGGCCGTTCCTCTTCGAAGCCCGAAACGCGGTGCAGCTGGTGAACGCGCTCGAGGCGACGGCGCTCCTCGTCGTCTCCATTCAACTGGTTCGCCGGCGCCGGTGGAGCGTGGTGCTCGCGGAGATTCGCCAGTCTCCGGTGCTGGCCTTCTGCGCCGCGTTCGCCCTGGTGCTCGCCGTGGGCACGGGGCTCGCGACGTCGAACCTGGGCACGCTGTCGCGCTACCGCGCCCCGATGATGCCGTTCTTCTTCGCGCTGTTGATGGTGCTGCGGCAGCCGATGGTGCGGGCTGCGTCGGCGGGTCCGTCACGGGCGACCGAACGCCTGCCCGTCATGCGCGCCGCAGCGGAATGACCGCGGCCCCTTCCGGGGCTCGCTGAAGCTCAGGAACGAGAGCCCTGAGACGTTCCACGCAATCACCCAGGGTGGCGCTGTTCGCCCGCTCCAGCATGCCGCGCACCTCGTCCGAGACCTGCTCGAAGGGCCGCATCGGCAGCCGGCCGATGAAGACCTTCGGGTGCCGGGTCTTCTCGGCCATCTCTTCGGCCGTCGAGAGCTCTTCGAAGAGCTTCTCGCCCGGGCGCAGCCCCGAGAACTTGATCTCGATGTCCTTCTCGGGGACCAGGCCGCTCAACCGGATGAGGTCGCGCGCCAGGTCGACGATCTTCACCGGCTCGCCCATGTCGAGCACGAAGATCTCTCCACCGTTTCCCATCGTGGCGGCCTGCAGCACGAGCTGGCTCGCCTCGGGAATGGTCATGAAGTACCGCTTCATCTCGGGGTGGGTGACGGTGACGGGCCCGCCCGCGGCGATCTGCTCCTTGAAGATGGGAATCACCGAGCCAGCCGACCCGAGGACGTTGCCGAACCGCACGGCCACGAAGCGCGTACGGCTGCGCTGCGACAGCCCCTGAATGTAGAGCTCGGCGACCCGCTTGGTGGCGCCCATCACCGACGTCGGGTTCACCGCCTTGTCGGTGCTGATCATCACGAAGCGGTCGACGCGGAACTCGTCGGCGAGGTTGGCCACCATGCGGGTGCCGCCCACGTTGTTCTTGAGCGCCTCGCCCGGGTTCTCCTCCATCATCGGCACGTGCTTGTGCGCCGCCGCGTGGAGCACCACCTGCGGCTGGTGGTCCGCGAACACCCGGCGCATGCGCGCCTCGTCGGTGATGTCGGCCATGCACGGCACGACCCCCGGCGTTTGAGCCTTGTGAACGAGCTCGCGGTGGATCTCAAACAGCGCGTTCTCGGCCCGCTCGACGAGCACCAGCTTCGAGGGGTTGAAGCGCACCACCTGCCGGCAGAGCTCCGAGCCGATGCTCCCGCCCGCGCCCGTCACCAGCACCACGCGGCCCTCGATGAGCGAGGCGATCGACTGCATGTCGAGCCGCACCGGCTCCCGGCCCAGCAGGTCTTCGATGTTGACGCTGCGGAGCTGGTTGATGGTGACGCGCCCGTCGATGAGCTGGTCGATGCCCGGCATCGTGCGAATGGTGATGGTCTCGCTCTTCACGAGCTCGACGATGCGGCGCATCGCGCGCCCGCTGGCCGACGGAATGGCGATCACCACCTCGTCGGGCTTGTGGCGCTCGATGAAGGCCGGCACTTCGTCGATGGGGCCGAGCACGGGCACCCCGTGAATGCGCGCGCCCTTCTTCGTCGAGTCGTCGTCGGCGAAGCCCACCACCTCGTAGCGGCCGCCGTGCGCCTTCTGCATCTCGCGCACGAGCGCCTCGCCCGCGTTGCCGGCCCCGACGATGAGCACCCGGCGAATGGCGCCCTCTTTCTTCTGCGAGACGGTCGCCGCGAGCTGCCACAGCGAACGCACCCCGAAGCGCAGGCCGCCGACGAGCAGCATCGTCAGCATGAAGTCGATGACGAGAATCGACCGCGGGTAGCTGTGGTACCCGCCCAGCACGAGGAAGACCGCGAAGACGAGCGTCGACAGCGTCGCCGACTTCGCCAGGGCCGCGAGGTCCTTCGCGCCGGTGTAGCGCCACATGCCCGCGAACATGCCGAACCACGCGAAGACGACGAGCCGGATGACGAGGCTCACCGCGACCCAGAGCATCGCGGGCGCGAGGTAGCTGTCGGGAACGTCGAACTCGAACCGCAACAGGAACGAGCCCACCTGCGCGACGACGAAGAGCGCGAGGTGAACGCCCACCGAGACGGCGCGGCGGTAGCGCAGCAGCCACTGACTCGGTTCCCGCATGTCGGCGTTGGTGTCCACGGAACCCCCAGCCATTCACCACCCGTCCACTACACCCCGCCTACCCCGTCAACCCGACGCGCGCCATTTCGCGCACATACAGTCCCATGACGGCCTCGGTGACGACCTCGCGACGAAACTTCGCTTCGACGCGCGCGAGGCCGGCTGCGCCGTGCTTTCGACGGAGTTCAGCGGACTTCGCGTAGTCGAGCATGGCCTGCGCGAGCGCTCGGGCATCAGCAGGCGGAACGAGGCGGCCCGTCACGTCGCGGTCGACGGCGTCACGACAGCCGGGAACGGTCGTCGACACCACGGGGAGCCCCATGGCCGCGGCCTCGAGCGGCACGTTGGGAAACCCTTCACGATGGCTCGGCAGCACCAGCACGTCGGCCGCCGCCAGGTACGGCGCCGGGTCGGCCTGGAAGCCGAGCGACCGCACCCCGCTCCCGTTCAGCCTGGCGACGGTGTCTGGCGAGAGGGCATCGCGCTCCTCGAGCGGACCGACGAGCACGAGCTGGGCCGACGGCACCTCGCGACGAACGGCGCCGAAGGCCTCGAGCAGCTCGGGCACGCCTTTGTCGCGCACGAGCCGGCCGACGAAGACGAACACGACGTCGTCTGGTGCCGCGCCCCATGCCCGTCGCAGCGCCTCACCGTCGCGGCGCCAGCGCTCCCGGTTGAAGCGCCGCGTGTCGACGCCGTTGCTGCCCTCGAGGAGCACCTCGGCGCGGTCAGCGCGCACCAGCCGGTCTTCGAGCGCCGTCTCGAGCAACGACTTGCTCTGGCAGACGACCTTCGTCGCCGACTGGCAGCTCACGCGTTCGGTCGTCGAGAGCAGCGCGCGCATCGGCCCGCGCTGCGTGACGTAGGCCAGCCCACGCATCTGGTAGAGCCGAACGGGCACGTGTGCGGCCGACGCCGCCAGCATGCCCAGCAGCCCGCCTTTCGGGGTGTGCGCGTGCACGATGTCGGGGCGCAGCGAGGTGAACAGGTCGCGGAGCCGGTTGAGCGAGGCCCAGTCTTCCAGCGGGCTCACCCGCCTCGCCATGGGCACCCCGACGGTGCGCACGCCGAGGTTCAACCCCGCCCGAACGAGCCGCTCGTCGGGAGACGTCACGAGCGTCACGTCCATGCCGAGCTCGCGCAGCCGGCGCACCTGGTCGGACACGAAGATGAGCGAGTCGGCCACCGAGAAGACGTGCACGAGCGAACGGCCGCGAAACACGTCAGGAAGCTCCCGGGCCCATGAACTCCGGCATGGTCGCGTGCCCCACGTTCGAGATGCCGCGGCGGTCGACGACCCGAAGGGCCGTCTCACCGAGGATCTGCAGGTCGAGCCAGAGCGACCAGTTCTCGACGTACTGCACGTCGAGCTCGAACTTCTCGTCCCACGACAGCGCGTTTCGGCCCCGCACCTGCGTGAGCCCCGTGATGCCGGGGGGCACCTCGTGCCGGCGCGCCTGCCGCGGGGTGTAGCGCTCGAGGTACCGCGTCAAGAGCGGCCTGGGGCCCACGAGGCTCATCTCGCCCTTCAGCACGTTGAGGAGCTGCGGAAGCTCGTCGAGGCTCGAAGAGCGGAGGAAGCGGCCCACCCGGGTGAGGCGCTCGTCGTCGGGCAAGAGCTTCCCGTCAGGGCCCTTCTCGTCCGTCATCGTGCGGAACTTCCAGATGTGAAAGGGCTTGCCGTGCAGCCCGGGGCGCTGCTGGCGGAAGAAGACGGGAGCGCCGAGGGTGGCGCGCACGAGCGCCGCGGCGCCGAGAATCGCCGGGCCCGTCACCAGGAGCCCCGCGGCCGAGGCGACCACGTCGATGGCCCGCTTCACCTTGCGTTGCTGGTCCAGCGTCACACCGCACCTATACTGCGAAGGTGGCTTCCCGACGAACGGTCTCCATCTATGGCGCGAAGGGGCACGGCAAGGTCATCGCCGAGATGGTGCTGGAGTGCGGTGACGAGGTCGGCGGCTTTCTGGACGATGGGGTCCCAGCGGGAACACCGGTGCTCTCGAGCGTCGTGCTCGGTGGGTTCGACGCGCTCGCGCGGCTCCCGCGAGGGAGCTGGGTGGCGCTCGGCATCGGCGCCAATCGCGTTCGGGAGCGCATCGCCCAGCGCCTCGTCGACGCCGGCTTCAGGCTGGCCACCGTCGTTCACCCCTCGGCCGTCATTTCGCCTTCCGCGACGGTCGGTGAGGGCACGGTGGTGATGGCGCTCGCGGTCGTCAACGCCGAAGCCCGCGTCGGCCGGGGTGTCATCTTGAACACGCGCAGCGTCACCGAGCACGAATGCGTCGTGGACGACTTCGCGCACCTGTCACCGGGCGCCACCCTCGGCGGCCAGGCCCGCATCGGCAAGCGCACGCACGTGGGGCTGAACGCCTCGGTGATTCACCTCGGAACGGTCGGTGACGACGTCACCGTGGGCGCCGGCGCCTGCGTCGTGCGGCCCGTCGACTCCAACCTCACGGTCGTCGGTGTCCCCGCGCGGCCGCTCGCCCGCAGGTCGTGATAGGGCCGCCCCATGCCGGATCGCATCTACCTCTCTCCACCCCACATGGGCCCCGACGAGCGCTCGCTGTTGCTCGACGCGTTCGACTCGAACTGGATCGCCCCGCTGGGGCCCCACGTCGAGGCCTTCGAGAAGGAGCTGGCCGCGCGCGTGGCAGTCCCCCACGCGGCAGCGCTGTCGAGCGGCACTGCTGCGCTCCACCTCGCCCTGCAGCTCGTCGGCGTCGGCCGCGGTGACGACGTCGTCGTCTCGAGCCTCACCTTCGCCGCCTCGGCCAACCCGGTGACGTACCTCGGCGCGCGCCCGGTCTTCATCGACTCGGAGACGAAGACGTGGAACCTCGACCCCGACCTGCTCGAGGAAGAGCTCGAAGCGCGCCGCCGTGAGGGCCGCCCGATGCCGAAGGCGGTCGTCGTGGTGGACCTCTACGGCCAGTGCGCGAACTACACGCGCCTCGAGCCGCTCTGCGCGAAGTACGGCGTGCCGCTCATCGAAGACGCGGCCGAAGCGCTCGGCGCGACGTGGAACGGCAAGCCCGCCGGCGGCTTCGGCGCCTTCGGCGTCTTCTCGTTCAACGGGAACAAGATCATCACCACGTCGGGCGGCGGCATGCTGGTCGGCCCCGACAAGGGGCTCATCGACAAGGCGCGCTTCCTCGCGACGCAGGCGCGCGACCCGGCGCCGCACTACCAACACAGCCACGTTGGCTACAATTACCGCCTGAGCAACCTGCTCGCGGCGGTCGGGCGCGGGCAGCTGAGGGTGCTCGATGAGCGCATCGCCGCGCGCCGCCGCAACCGGGCCTTCTACGAGCAGGCGTTCGCGAACGTGCCCGGCATTCGCTTCATGCCCGTCGCGGCCGAGGGCACCTGGAACGGGTGGCTGACGGTGATCGTCGTCGATTCGAAGGCGTTCGGAGCCACGCGGGAGCAGATTCGAATCGCGCTCGAGCAGCAGAACATCGAGTCGCGGCCCGTGTGGAAGCCCATGCACCTGCAGCCGGTCTTCGCCCAGTGCCCGATGCGGGGCGGGGCGGTGTCGGCGGCCATCTTCGAAGACGGGCTGTGTCTGCCGTCGGGGTCGAGCCTCACCACGGCCGAGCTCGAGCGCGTCGCCAGCCTCGTGCTCTCGCTCCGTTCGCGGTGACGCGCGTGCGCGTTCTGTTCCTGTCGCTGCAGGCCCACGGCCGCTCCCCCAGCCAGCGCTACCGCGTCGAGGCCTTCGAGCCCGCCCTTCGCGCGGCTGGCATCGAACTCATCGAGCGGCCGGTGCTCACCGCCGACGACCTGCGCGTCTTCTATGGGCGCTCCCCGCCCCCGGCGAAGGCGCGCATCGCCGTGAAGGCCCTGCTCCGCCGCGCCGCGAGCGTTCGGCCCCGTGTGCGCTCACGGCCCGACGTCGTCTTCGTGCAGCGCGAGGCCTTCTTCCTGCTGGGCGCGTGGAGCGAGTGGCTGGCCTCGCTCCAGGCCCCCATCGTGTACGACTTCGACGACGCCATCTGGATCCACGCCGTCTCCGAGGCCAACCGGCGCTTCGCCTTCCTCAAGAACGTCGACAAGATCGCCCGCATCGTCGGTCTCGCCCACACCGTCATCGCCGGGAACGACTACCTCGCCGACTGGGCCCGCGCGCACTCTCGCAACGTGCACGTCGTGCCCACCTGCGTCGACAGCACCGTCTTCCACCCGGCCCCGCGTCGCGCCGATGGCCCCGTCGTCATCGGCTGGAGCGGCAGCCCCACCACCCTCGAGCACTACAAGACGATCCTCCCCGCGCTGCGCCGGGTGAAGGCCCGCTACGGCGAGCGCGTGCGCTTCCGACTCATGGGCGCGCCCTCGTTCCGCGACGACGCGCTGGGCCTGGTCGGTGAAGCCTGGAGCGAAGCCGCCGAGCCGCCCTTCCTGCAGCAGATGCACGTCGGCCTCATGCCGCTCCCCGACGACGAGTGGACCCGCGGCAAGTGCGGCCTCAAGGGGCTCACCTCGATGGCCAGCGGCGCCGCCACCGTCATGTCACCCGTCGGCGTCAACACCTCCATCGTCCGGCACGGCATCGATGGCCTGCACGCGTCGACCGAAGACGAATGGATCGGCCGCCTGTCGGAGCTCGTCGAAGACGCGTCACTCCGCGACCGGCTCGGAGCCGCGGGCCGGGAACGGGTCGTCGCCCACTACTCGGTGCAGCACTGGGCCCCCACGCTCATCGACCTGCTCCGGACCGCCGCGTCGAGCAGAAGGTCGGCTTGACGCGAAGCCCGAGCCCTCGAATCATCGACGCGATGCAACTCGTACTCGATCTCGATGCGGACACCCTGCAGCGCGCCCGTGAGGCAGCCGAGGCGCAGGGCACCACGGTCGAATCGCTCGTTCGTGAGTTCCTCGAGCGCATCGCGAATCAGCACGTGGCTCGGGAGCTGAAGACGCTGTGGGCAGCATCACCTGGCAACTCAGAGGGTTGTGCGTGGCGCCGCGAAGACGCCTCCGTCGATTGCCTCTGAACGCCGAACCTCACTCGAACAACGCTTCGACGAACTCTTTCGCGTCGAACTTGCGCAGGTCGGCCACCTTCTCGCCCACGCCCGCCCACGCGACCGGCACCTTCAGCTCGTCACAGATGCCGATGATGACGCCGCCCTTCGCCGTGCCGTCGAGCTTCGTCAGGGCGATCGACGTCACGCCCACCGCGTCGCGGAACTCCTTCGCCTGCGCGATGGCGTTCTGACCCATCGTCGAGTCCAGCACGAGCAGCACCTCGTGCGGCGCCCCGGGGAGCGCCTTCTCGGCCACCCGCTTCACCTTCTTGAGCTCCTCCATCAGGTTCGCCTTCGTGTGGAGCCGCCCGGCCGTGTCGGCCAGCACCAGGTCGGCCCCCACCTCGATGCCGCGCTTGATGGCGTCGAACACCACGCTCGCCGGGTCCGCCTCGTCCTTGCCCTTCACCAGCTCGGCCCCGGAGCGCTCGGCCCACACGTCGAGCTGCTCCGCCGCCGCCGCGCGGAACGTGTCGCCCGCCCCCACCACCACCTTCTTCCCCTCGGCCTTCGCCTTCGACGCCAGCTTGCCGATCGTCGTCGTCTTCCCCGCCCCGTTCACGCCCACCACCATGATGACGTGCGGCGGCCCACCACCGCCGAGCGCCGTGTTCGCCTTGAGCGAGACGATCTGCTCCACCTCGCGGCGGATCACGCCCTTGAGCTTCTCGGCGCTGTCGAGCTCCTTCGACTTCGCCTTCTCGCGCGCCAGCTCCACCAGCCGCGACGCCGTGCGCACGCCGATGTCGGCCGTGAAGAGCACCTCTTCGAGCTCACCGAGCACCTTCTCGTCGATGACCTTCGGGCCGCCGCCGAAGAGCCCGTTCAGCTTCGCCATGAAGCCTTCGCTCTTCGTCTTCGCCAGCCCCGCCGCCAGCGTCGCGCCGGCCTGCGCCTCGACCTTCGCGCGCTCCGCCGCCTCGGCCTGCCGCTTCGCCTCGAGCGCCGCTTCCTCGGCGCGCTTCTTCTCCTCCAGCGCCAGCCGCTCGGCCTCTTCGCGCTCGCGCTTCTTGCGCTCCTTCTCTTCGGCCTCGGCCTGCTTCTGCGCCCGGTACGCGTCCTTCTTGAGCGCCTCTTCCTTCTCTTTCAGCGCCTGCGCCTCGGCCGAGTCCTTCTCCAGCGCCGCCCGCTCGGCCTTGAGCCGCTCCGCCTCGGCCCGTCGCGCTTCCGCCTCGGCCTTCGCCTTCGCCTCGGCCTCGCTCGGCGGCAGCTCGACCTTCGGCGGCGGCTTCGTCTCGAGCACCGGCTCGACCACCGTCTGCTTGGGCAGCGCCGGCGGAGGCACCGCGGCCCCCGGCTTCGACAGCATCTTCCGCGCGACGAGCAGCAGCAGCACCACCAGGCCCACGCCCAGCACCACCGCGATGATGGTCCCCACGGGGCTGGAACCCGGCGCTGGGGGCATTTGCTCTGGGGCAATGACGACATCTGCGAGGATCATGACGCGCGCGGCTCTAGCAGACGGGGGGCTTGGGGGGCTTGGGAGACTTGGGGGGCTTGGCCCTTGGGCACGTGGAGCCCTTGGTGTAGGCACCGCCCCGCCATGCGCCTCGTCCTCGCCGCCTGCTTCGTGCTCGCGTCTGCCTGCATCGTCCCCGCCCCCACCGCCGAGGGCACCCAGGTCGCCAAACCCAAGCCGCCCGCGGCGCCCGCGCAGGAGTTCAAGTCGGGCGCCAACTTCGGCGAGAAGGTCGAGCTCGTCTCCACCATCCTCGCGCCGGGCGCCGCGTTCGTCGGCGACACCGTGCGTGTCGGCTTCAACTTCAAGGTCCTCCAGGCGATGGACGCCGACTACATGATCTTCGTCCACGTCGAAGACATCGACGGCCGTGTCGACCGCCTCAACGTCGACCACAACCCCATGCGCGGCCAGAAGCCCACCTCGAAGTGGCAGCCCGGCGAAGTGCTGCGCGACGAGTTCGAGATTCCCATTCCGCCCCAGATGCCCGTGCGCGGCCTCAACGTGCTCATGGGCTTCTGGGACCCGAAGACCGACGCCCGCCTCCCGCTCGTCAACAAGGACGCCGTGCCCAACGACGGGAACAACCGCATCATGGCCGCCCGGTTCCAGGTCAGCCCCGCCCAGTAGTGGCGTTGCGGCTCGACAGCAGACGAGTCACACTTCACGCATGCTGCTGATGCTTCGAGATGCGCCGTACGAGGTCTTTCGTCTGCCGCGAGACCGGTACTACCAGCTCGCGGACGAGGGTGCTTTCGACGGTCGCCGCGTAGAACTCATCGACGGAGTCGTCATCACCATGAACTCCATGCGTGGGCCCCACGCCTCGACCGTCATGCACTTGAACCTCGCGCTCGCCGCCCAGGTGCAGGGCCAGGGCGCGCTTCGCCCGGGCCTCCCGCTCCACTTGTCTGACTACTCAGAGCCCGAACCCGACTTCGCCGTCATCGCGCTGAAAGACCTGCCCGATGATTCTGACCATCCAACGACTGCTTCGCTCGTGATTGAAGTCTCCGAGACCAGCCTCGCCTTCGACCTTGGCCTCAAGGCTGACCTCTACGCCGCGGCGAAGATTCCCGAGTACTGGGTCATCGATCTCGTCCACCAGAAGCTGGTCGTCCACCTCTCGCCGAAGCGCGGCAAGTACACCCGCGTGAGCCGCTTCGGCCGCGGCAAGTCCGTCACCAGCACCGTGGCTCCGAAGGTCACGGTCGCGGTCGACTCGCTCTTCCGCTGAAGACCGCTACTTCGTTCCGTACCAGCTCGAGCGCGGAAACGGCCCCAGCGCGCCCGAGACGATGCCGTTGGTCATGCGGCCCGTCACCCGACCGCGCGCGCTCGGCAGCCCCAGCGCGTCAGCGAACCCGTTGCCGTCGAGATCGTGAATCGTCGCCCGCTGCTCGTCGATGCGCACGCCGCCGAGCCCCGACTCGAGCTCGAACTGCTGCGCCAGCTGCGACGCCAGCGCCGCGCACGCCAGCCGCGTCTGCACCGAGGTGATCTGATCGCACAGCACCAGGTTGAGCAGCTGCCCCACGTCGCGCGCCTGGTTGTTCGACCCCGCCGAGATGGCCACGTTGATGAGGTTCACGAGCAGCTTGTTGACGTCGAACTCGACGCTGCGCGGGCCGAGGATCACCTCCATCGCCGTGCGCGAGCCGCCGAACGCGAGCACCGTCACCGTGATGCGCCCGTTCGCCCCGAGCGTCGGGTTGTTCATCACGTCGATGACCTGGCCGTTGTAGTCGAGCCACAGCTCGCTCCAGCGCTCCGACGCCGAGAGCCGCGCCATCTGCCCCTCGGCGAGGTCCGTCACGCCACGCGCCTTGAGCGGCCGGCTGCCGAAGCGGAACATGTCGGACAACACGTTGAACAGCTGCGAGACCCACGGCGGCGCCCGCGTGTTCTGCGCGACGAGGTTGCCGACGTAACAGATGAGCTGCTGCTCGATGCGGCCGAACTGGTTGCAGTTCGTCTGCTGGCCCGAAGCGATGGCCGACAGCACGTCGAGCAGCCGCGCGATGGAGCTCGCCCGCTGCGCGAACTCCGAGATGTCGAGCTCGTAGTACGTCTGGTACCGCCCGTTGATGTTGGTGGCGAAGGTGGTGGTGCAGCTCTGGCCCACGCACGGCGTCGCCACGCACGCGCCGTTGACGCACTGCTGGCCCGACGGGCACGTCACCGGGCACCGCGTGGTGCACACGTTGGGCGCGCCGGGCAGGCAGCGGTTGAAGACCAGCTCGTCTCCGGTCGCGACGCAGCGCTCGGTCTGGGGGCAGTCGCAGTCCGACGCGCAGAAGTCGGGGCCGTTTCCGCCCGCGCCACCGCCGACGTCTCCACCACCGACGCCGCCGGCAGCGCCACCAGCCGCACTGCCACCCCCAGCGGAGCCACCAGCCATGCCCGCATCGGGCCTCACGTCGGGCCGCTCATCGGGCCCCGACTTCACGAGCACCGAGCCGCCGCACTGGCACCCTGCGACAGCGACGGCAACGACGGCCACGAGCACACGCATGGAGCCTCCCACCGGCAAACCCACCTCACCCTACCAATGCACCTGCCCCAAGTCCCCAAGCCACCCACCCTCCCCACGCCGTGGTACGGCGCGCCCCCATGGAACGGCTGCCCCTCTTCGCCACCGCCACCCGAGGCACCGAGCCCTTCCTCGCCGACGAGCTCGAGGGCCTGGGCTGCAAGCGCATTCGGCAGGACCGCGGCGGCGTGCGCTTCTTCGCGGCCCTCGACGAGCTCGCCCGGGTGCTGGTGCACTCGCGCGTCGCCATGCGCGTGCTGTACCCCCTGCGGCAGTTCGAGGCCGAGGGCGCCGACGGGCTGTACGAGGCCGCGCGCGCCGTGCCGTGGGAAGAGTGGCTGGGCCGCGGGTCGACGTTCTCCATCGAGGCCACGCTGAAGGACTCGGAGCACACCCACTCGGGCTTCGTCGCCCTGAAGCTGAAGGACGGCCTCGTCGACCGCCTGCGCGAGAAGTGGGGCCAGCGCCCCGACGTCGACACGCGCAACCCCACCTTCCACGTCGTGGCCCACCTCGCGAAGACGCAGCTGTCGCTGTCGCTCGACCTGTCCGGAGAGCCCCTCTTCAAGCGCGGCTACCGCGTCAAGACGACGGCCGCGCCGCTGAAAGAGACCCTCGCCGCCGCGCTCCTCCTCGCCGCGAAGTACGACGGGAGCGAGCCCTTCGTCGACCCGATGTGCGGCTCCGGCACCCTCGCCATCGAGGCGGGCTTCATCGCCACGCGCCGCGCCCCCGGCCTCAAGCGCGACTTCGCTTGCGAGCGCTGGCCCCACTTCGCGCCGAAGCTGAAGCCCCTGCTCGAGGCCGTGCGCACCGAGGCCTTCGCCCAGGTCCGGCCCGCGCCGGCTCCGCTGTACGCGCGCGACTACGACGACGAAGTCATCGCCGCCGTGCGCCGCAACGTCGTGACGTCCGGCTTGTCGACGAGCGTGCGGGTCGATCTGCTCGACGCCACCACCGCGCCCCCGCCCGATGGCCCGCCTGGCCTCGTCGCCACCAACCCGCCCTACGGCGAGCGACTGGGCTCTGGCGGCCAGAAGGGCATGAAGTCGTTCTTCCACAAGCTCGGCACCAACCTGAAGACGTGGAACGGCTGGAGGTTCGCCTTCCTCGCCGGCAACGAGGCCTTCGAGAGCGCGCTGGGCATGCGGCCGTCGGCCCGCCTCAAGGTGTGGAACGGGCCCATCGCCTGCGAGTGGCTCCAGGTGGCCCCGCGAACGCCGGGCCGCGCCCCCATGACGCGCACATGACAGGTGGCCGCACGCCGCGTGACCGCCATGGCCTCTCGGCGCTATAGCCCGAAGGCGACCGTGTCCGTGTCCGAGGCCCAGGAGGACGTCACCGCCGAGATCGCCGCCGAAGGGCTCGATCCGCTCATCGGCGTCACCCTCGATGGGCGCTACCGCATCGTCGGCGGCCTCGGCAAAGGCGCGATGGGCAAGGTGTACCGGGCCGTGCAGGTGGGCCTCAACCGCGCCGTCGCCCTCAAGGTGCTCGACTCGAACTACGGCGCGGGGCGCGACGAGTCGTTCCGCCAGCGCTTCCTCGTCGAGGCCGCCCTCACCGCCAAGCTGGGCCACCCCAACACGGTTCGCATCTTCGACTACGGCTGCTCGGCCGACGGCATCTTCTACCTCGCGATGGAGTTCCTCGAGGGTGAGCCGCTCGATCGCGCGCTCGCGAAGGGCCCCCTGGGCTGGCGCCGGGTGCTGTCGATGGGCCAGCAGGTGGCGCGCGCGCTCCGCGAGGCGCACGAGCTCGGGGTCGTTCACCGGGACTTGAAGCCCGCCAACATCATGGTGCTCTCGGCCGACGACGACGCCGATCACATCAAGGTGCTCGACTTCGGGCTGGTGAAGTCCTTCATCGACGGACAAGAGCTCGAGGGCCGCGCCATCACCCAGCAGGGCATGCTCATGGGCAGCCCGCCGTACATGGCGCCGGAGCAGGGCGACAAGAACCGCGCCGATCCCCGCAGCGACATCTACTCGCTGGGCTGCATCCTCTTCGAGCTGCTCACCGGCAAGCCGCCCTATTCCGGCGGCTCGCCGCTCGAGATCATCTTGAAGCACGTGAACGAGCCGATTCCGGCCATCGTCACGCCGCCGAAGTTCGAGCCCATTCCCGAGGCGATGAGCGCCATCGTGGTGAAGTGTCTCCAGAAGTCGCCGATGGACCGCTTCCAGTCGATGGACGAGGTACTCCAGGCGATGAGCGAGCTGGCCGTGCCGGTGGCCACCCCGCCGAGCGACACGCCGGCGCCGGCGGTGCCTCCACCGGCCTCGCTGCGGTCGAACACCCCGCTCCTCGTGGCCGGCTTCGTGGTGGCGCTCCTCGTCGGTGTCGGTGGCACGGCTTTCGTCTTGAAGCGCGGCAAGACCGAGCAGCCGCGCGTGATGTTCCACATCGAGACCGACCCGGCTGGCGCGCAAGTCATCATCGGCCGCGTCATCAAGGGCACCACGCCGCTCGACCTCGAGCTGCCCGCCGTCGATGGCCGTGCGAAGGCGGACGTCACGCTCCAGAAGGACGGCTACCTGCCGATGACCGTCACCGCCGCGGGCTCTGGGCCGCGCATCGAGCTGGTGCAAAAGCTCCAGCAGGTGCCCGACGAGAAGCCGCCCGAGCCCCCGAAGGACGTGAAGCCCGTCGACAAGGCGACCGAGCGCACGCCGCCGCCTCCGAAGCCGCCCGCCAACGCCATCGACGAGGCCTTCGACGGACCGACCCCGAAATCGACGAAGGACCCGAAGCCTCCCGCGCTGCCCGAGGTGAAGCCCGCGCCGAAGCCGAAGGCTCCACCGGTGAAGAAGGCCGCGCCGAAGCCCGCCTCCCGGCTCGACGACGAGGACGATCCGCTCGCCCCGCACTCGCCGCCGCCGGCGAACGACTTGAAGAGGCCGAAGTGAAGCGGTGCGGCTGGGTGGTGCTGGCCGCCACGCTGGCGTGCACTCCGAAGCGCGTCGCGCCGGTGGTGGTGACGGGCCAGACGATCGCCGAGCTCCAGCAGGTCGCCGCCCGCGGCCCCCTGCCTGACGATTCCTGCCAGGCCGCGTGGTTCTCGGCCGTCGCCGATACGCGCAAGGCCGCTGAGACGCTCGATGCCATCGTCGCGAACGCCCCCGAATGCCCGGTGCCCGTCGCGCAGGTTCGCCTCGTCGCCCTCGCCCGCACCGACGCGCTGTCGTGGGGCACCGAGAGCCGCGCCGCCGACGCTGCCACCCGGTTTCACCTCGCCCGCTTCGCCGCGACCGCGCGCTGGGAGCCCGGCACCTCGGCCGTCGCCGACCTCGTGCTCGATGCAGACGCCGGCGTTCGCCTCGCCGCTGTCGCCGCGGTGAAGGCCCTGCGCCTCATCATCGCCGCCGGCGCCCTCGAGAAGAGCCTGACTGCCTCGCCGGCCCGTTCGGCCGACGAGAAGGCCCTGCTTTGCACCACCCTCGCCGAGCTCGGCGTCGACCCCCCGCGTGCCTGTGGCGGCCTCAAGCCCGTCGAGGTGGCGCCCCCCGAGCCGCCCGTCCGCCCCGCGCCCAACCGGTGCCGCGCCCTCGTCGCGTCGCTGTCGGGTGCCGATGGCACCGTCGTACGCCGCGCCCTGCTCGAGCTCACGCGGCCCTGGGTCGAGTTCAGGCTGGGCTGCGACGTCGAAAACCAGCCGCTGCTCCGGCTGGTCCAGCAGTCGCCCGACGCTTCCGTACGCGCGGCCGCTGCTACCCTGCTGTTGTGGAAGCTCCACCCGCCCGACATGCGCCGCACTCCCGGCTGGCCGCGCACCTTCGTCGAGCCGGAAGCGCGCTGAGCCGCACGCGTCGAGCAGATCGCCGGCCACCTGAGAGGCCGCGCTCCCTGCCGAGCGCGTACGACCCCTGGGCGAAGAGCCCCGCGTGGACGCAGCCGGTGGCCTCACGACCGCACCTCCGGGTACACGCGAGCCGCGACCGCCTTCAGGTACAGGAAGAGCTCGGCGCACGCCGTCTTCGTCAGTGGCGAGCACGCCGAGCAGCCATCGAACGCCGACGGCTCCAGGTCGCGAAAGCCCTCCTCCTACACCCGATTCTCCGTCCCCTTCGCCATGCGCGACAGGTTGCCCCGGTGCGTCCACACCATCGAGGCCAGCAGCACCACCGCCAGCACCGGGTACTCGATGGGCGCGCCGAGGAAGAACGACGTGACGATGGCGCAGAGCCCGCCGGCGAGGCTGCCGATGCTCGACACCTTCGTGGTGAGCACGATGACGCCCCACACCACCGCCCCCACGAGCGCCGCCTGCGGGAGCAGCACCAACAACACGCCCAGCGCCGTCGCCACGCCTTTCCCACCCCGGCCCTTCAGCCAGACGGGAAACACGTGGCCGAGGAAAGCGGCGTAGGCCACCGCCACGTGGAGCTGCGACACCTCGGGAGCCAGCCTCAGCGCCAGCAGCACCGGCCCCGTGCCCTTGAGCGCGTCGAGGAGCAGCACCAGCGCGCCCACCTTCTTGCCGGCCACCCGCGCGACGTTGGTGGCGCCGATGTTGCCGCTGCCGTGGGCCCTGACGTCCTTCGTGGTGAAGAGGCGCGTCACCAGCACGCCGAAGGGCACCGAGCCCGACAGGTACCCCAGCCCCACGAGGCTCCAGGCCGTCAGCGCCAGTGGAGCACCCGGTACGCGAACACCACGAAGCCGTAGTTCGCGAAGAACAGGCCCACCGCCACCCAGCGCACCACCCGCCACTCCGCGTCCGACAGCTGCAGCTCGGGAATCGGCACGCCAAAGACGAGGTGCACCACCATCAGCACCACCGCGACCGCGAAGAGCAGCGCCACCACCGTGCCCAGCGGGTTCGCCATGAAGGCGCCCGTCACGTTGAAGTGCGCCACCCGGTCAGCCACCCGCGTCAGCCCGCAGCCAGGGCACGGAATGCCCGTCGTCTCGCGGAAGGTGCAGCCCCAGAAGGGAATGATGAGCGCCACCGGCACGTAGCGGCCGATGAGCAACCCCACCAGCCCGATGATGCCCAGGGCGTCGATGGTGCCCAACGTGCGGTTGGGCCTGGGGAGGACGAGTTGCACGGGGTGGCAAGGTACCCAAAAGCCGCGCCGCGTGGCAGTCGAACCCGCTCCCGATGGGCCAGGTCAGCCCCCGAGAATGCGCCGCGCGTCGACGGTGGACTGGAAGGGCTCCTTGCCGCTCTCCCACGGCAACGACTCGAGCGCACGCCGGGCCGCCGACGGGTTGGGCCGCGCGTCAGAGGGCAGCTCGCCGATGGCCTTCTTGAGCGCCCGGTACCCCGCGTCACCCGTGCGATCGCCGTCCGACAGGCGCCGCTGCAGCTCGCCCAGCAGCACGCTGTCGTTCATCAGGAGCGGGTACTGCGTCGCGTTGCCCGTCACCGCCTGCTGCACCACCGCGACCGAGTCGTTGCACACGCCGGTGATGCCGTAGCCGTCGGCATAGAGGTCGAGCCGCTTCGCCGCGTCTTCCACCACGTCGGTGAAGGCGCCCGCGAGGCGAACGGCCTTCATCGCGTCGGCGCCCTTCAGCACCGGGCTCGACGCGCGGCCCAGCCACTCGGGCTCGGCGTGCACGTTGGCGGGGAAGAAGCCGGTGCCGCCGGTGCCCTGGTAGTACCGGGTGGTGGCGTCGAGCGCGGGGCCCTGGGTGTTCGGCCCGGACTTGATGAACACCATCATCTCCGAGTGCGCGGCCGGCACCACCGCCTCCTTCCCCAGCGCGTCGGTGATGCCCGTCTTGATCATCAGCGGAGCCGGCACGTCGACGAGCTGCGGCGGCTGCGTGCCGGGCACGGCGGCCTTGAGCGCGGCGAAGTTGGCGACGCGCGAGTCGAAGCGCACCGAGACGTCGTAGCCCGCGTCCTTCAGGCCCTGGAGGAAGCTGTCCATCGAGGTGTGGGCCTTGCCGTTGAGCGTCACCTCGAACTGCTCGCCCGGCGCGGCGGTGGCGTTGCGGGACAGCCGCTGGAACACCTCGGACATGACGCGATTCTGCTTCACCTCGGCGTCCGACGCGGTGCTGGCCACGTCACCGGTGAAGAGGCCCGGAGCGATCTCCTTCAGCTCGGACTTCGGGCGTGGCAGGTCGAGCTCGCCCAGCTTCGCCAGATCGAACTTCTGCGGCAGCACGTTCTCGCGCGGCGCCGGGTTCTTCACCTTGCCGGCCTTGTAGGCGGCGTTGAGCGCGGCGATGCCGCCCGACATCTGGCCGGGCGTCACCTCGAGCGCCCTGGTGAGCGCGGCCGGGTTCTGCTTCACCTGCGCGAGCACCTCGGGCGGCACCATGACGCCCGTCTGCTGCTGGAGCTTCTCGAGCAGCTTCGTCGCCGCCGCCCCGCCCTGTGGCGAGTTCGCCAGGCCCTGCAGCACCTGCGGCAGACCGACCGTGCCGGGGTACCGGTTGGGAAGCAGCTCGTAGCTCGAGGGGCCCGCGGTGCGCAGCGCGTCGGTCACCCGGTTCGTCACGACGTTGGTGAGCGCAGGCGGCACCTGCGGGCGCCGGCCTGGCGTGGAAGCCCCCGGCGTCCACCCCTGGGGGCGCGCCGGCGTGGAGGACTCGGCCGGCGTGGTGCTGGGCGTCGTCGTCGCAGGGCGCGTGGAGGCCGGGCCGGTGATGGAGGGGGCGTTCGGGTTGTTACGGACGGGACCGGGCACGGGTGACTCCTGAGGGAAGGAACGAGGTCAGAACGAGGCCTCGTAGGGGAAACGCACGTGGAACTTCAAGAACGCAAAGAACGAAAGCCACACGGTGCGCTCGATGGGCAGCACGTCGAAGAACGCGCCCAGCCGCTGCGGCACGTACGCCTGCGCGCCGCCGCCGACGCTCACCAGCACCGTGCGCGACACGTTGAGCAGCAACGTCGTCTGCAGCTCGACGCCGGGCCGCAGGAAGAACGTCGACGGAACGCCCGCGAGCTCGACGCCCCGCAGGTTCGAATAGATGTACAGGCCCGTCAGCAGCAGGTTGCCTTCGACGAGGAAGCGACCGCGGCTCTGGTTCCAGGCCCGCTCCGACTTCTGGCCCGTCGATACGAGCGTCAGGCCGAGCGGCTTCCAGGTCAGCCCGAAGATGCCCACGCCGTTGAGGGCATCGATGGCCGGCGAGACGTACACCGTCGAAGGAATGAAGATGCTCGGCCCCACTTTCAGCTCGGTGATGCGGTCGGCCTGGCCCCGGTACTGCGCCGGAATGCGGTCGCGGTTGTCGTTGATCCAGTCGCGGTCGATGATGGCGTGCAGGTTGAACGCCAGCGCAAAGTGCGGCACGGCCCCGCGGTTCTCGAGCAACGGCCCGTAGAACCAGAAGGCCTCGGGCCCCACGCCGACGTCGGCCGGCACCGTCACCTTGCCGGCAAACGCCTGACTCGAAAGACACACGGCGAGGACCACGACGAACCGCGTCACGACAGGCATCACACCCGGACCCGGCCTGCTGCGCAATGGAACGGACTGACGCACCGCGGCCCGGCTGGTTCCACCAGTCACCGGTCGGGTACAGTCGAGCCGATTCGAATCGAGGGGGTGACGACATGAGGGGGTCGGTGGTCGCATGGAGGCTCCTGGCGGTGAGCCTGCTGACGACACAGGGCTGCTCGTGTTCACCGATGGTGCGCGCCTTCGTGGCAGACGGCGACCATCTGGTGGTCTTCGAGGCGACGTCTTTCGACGGCGAGGACCATTCGCGGCTCGTTCGCCTGGCTGCCACGAACGGCGCCGAGGTGGCGTCGAAGTCGCTCGCCTTCAACGGTGAAGCGCTCATCGGCCTGGGCAACGGCACGCTCTGGCTTCGGTCCGAGTCAGGCCTCGTCACCCGCTCGCCAACGACGCTCGAGGTCGTCGAAGACGAGGCGGCCCTGCGCTCCCGCATTCCTGAACTCGGCGTGTTCAAGACCGATCCGGTCGCAGAGACGACCGGCACCCGGCCTCGAGGGTGCGTCGACGTGCCGACGAAGACCTTCCGCTTCCCCGCTCCAGATGGGCGGTTCGTCGGCATTTCGTTCGACTCGGGGCAGCTGGTGCCCGTCGACTCCGTCGGGTGCATGGCCCGGAACGCGACCGACGTCAGGGCCGAGACGCCAGCGGGCCCGCTCGTCTTCGAGCGACTGCCCCAGAGTCAGCGACAGCAGGTCGTGAACCAGGCCAGGGAAGCGCTCGGCGTGAGCGGCCTCGAGCTGGCCTTCCTGCAGCTTCCCGCCGGGGCACTCGGCGGCGACGTGTTGGTGAAGCGCACCAGCGAGCTGGGGGAGGCCGGCACGACCCAGCTCGTCCGCCTCGACGTCGGCGCACGCCGCGAGGCGTGGTCCACCGAACTGGTGAGGCGCCGTTCGGACATCGAAGACGCTGCGCTGATTGGCTCGAACGTCGTGCTCATCGCCGGTGTCCGCCTGCTCGCGATCGACGCGACGACGGGCGCAGTTCGCTGGTCGCGCGGCACGTCAGACTGAGCTCACGCCGGAACGGACGCAGCCACCGGGCTCGCCGCTGCCGGAGCGACCGCGACGTCGAAGCCGAACACCGCACCGCCGCCGTCCCGCGTGCGCGCCCACACCGTGCCGCCGTGCGCCTTCGCGATGCGCCGCACGAGTGACAGCCCCAGCCCCAGGCCCTCGGAGGTGCCCTGGTCGTCCGTCTGACGTTGGAACTTCTCGAACAACGCCGCTTCGCCGCCCTCGGGCAGCCCCGGCCCGCGATCGAGAACCTCGAACGAAACCCGATCGCCACGCAGCACGACGCGCAGCTGCTCCACGCCGCCCGCGTGCTTCTTCGCGTTGTCGAGCAGGTTCGCCAGGGCGCGCTGGAGCAGCGTGGCGTCGCCGGTCAACCGGTCGCCTTCCCCTTCGACCTCGAGCGCCCTCACCGGCAGCCCTGCCCGCTCGACGGCCCGGTTCACCACGTCGCGCACCGACAGCTCGCGGGCGGTGATGACGCCGAAGTCGAGGCGCGAGCTCGCGAGGAGCTGGCCGACCAGCGCGTCCATCTCTTCGACCTCGCGATCGAGATCGTCATAGGTGCGCGGCGTGGCGCCGGTGTCGCGGGCGATCTCCGAGATGATGCGCACGCGGGCCAGCGGCGTGCGCAGCTCATGCGACACCGCCGCGAGCAGCTCGCGCTGATCGGCCAGCTGCTTCTCGATGCGCGCCGCCATGTCGTTGATGGCGTCGGCCACCACCCCGAGCTCGTCGGGCTCGCGACATGACAGCTCGGCCCGGGCCTTCAAGTCGCCGCCGCCGATGCGCTTCACCACCGTCGTCAGCTCGTCGAGCGGGCGCGCGAGCCGCCGCGCCACCTTGCCCGACGCGAGCCACAACATACCGATGGCGAAGAAGAGGCCCACCGCCCACCGCCACGCGAAGGTCGGCGCGTGCTGGAAGCAGCCGCGCACCGTGCCCAGCAGCTGGCCCGCCTCGGTCACGGGCACCTCGAAGGCCCGCCGGCCGCAGTCGTCTCCGACCGAGAGCATGCCGTTGCCGCTCGCGTCGCGGAGCTCGAGGTTCAGCTCCATCTGCTCCGCGGTGCGGCGCGCGAAGGCCTCCCGCGCCGCGGGGTCCTTCCAGTCGCGGGCGAACTGAGCGCCGATCCACGCGGTGCCGCGGTCCATCGAGCGCTGCCACACCGGTTCCTGCACCTTGCCGAGCACCATGAAGACGAACGACGTCAACAGCGCCGTCACCACGATGCCGCCAGCGAACCAGGCAAAGATGCGCCGCCGCAGCCGCGCGCGCACGAAGCGGCCGATGGGGCCCATCTTGCGATGCCGGCGGTGGTGGCGCTCGAACGGCGTCATCGTCAGTCCTTCGTGAGCACGTAGCCCACGCCACGCACCGTCTTGATCAACTTCGGCGGGTCGTCGCCGAGCTTCTGGCGCAGGTGGCTGATGTGCACGTCGACGGTGCGCTCACCCACCACCACGTCGCTGCGGCCCGCTTCGGACAACAGCGCGTCGCGCGGCACCACACGCCCGGCCCGGCGAATCAGCGCCACCAGGATGTCGAACTCGATGCCGGTGAGATCGACCATCGCCCCGGCCGACGTCACCGTGCGGGCCGGGACGTCGACCTGGATCGCCCCCACCGACAGCTGCTCGTTCACCACGTCGGGGCGGGACCGCCGCAAGACCGCCCGCAGCCGCGCCAACAGCTCGCGCGGAGAGAACGGCTTGCCCACGTAGTCGTCGGCGCCGAGCTCGAGGCCCACCACCCGATCGGTCTCGTCGCCCCGCGCCGTCAGCATGATGACCGGCACGTTCGACTTCGCCCGAATGCGCTTGCAGACCTCGAGGCCGTCCATGCCCGGCATCATCACGTCGAGCAGCACCGCGTCCCACGCGCCCTGCTCCAGCATGGCGAGGCCCTTCGGCCCGTCGGGCGCGTGCGCCAGGGTGACGCCGTTCTGGCCCAGGTAGCTCGAGAGCAGCTCCGGAAGGCGGGCATCGTCGTCGATGAGGAGGACTCGGGAGGACATGGGTGGCCTGGGTGACTTGGAACAGCAGGGCTCCCGAGTCTCGGCGATTCCGGGAGCCCATGCTGCTTTTCAGGTGATTACGGAGCCGCGCTCGGCGCCGGCGCCACCGCGGGCACCACCACCGTTTGCGGAGCCGCCGCCGGCGTCGCGCCCGGCATGATGACGACGATCTGCGGGGCTGGCGCTGCGGGCGCCTGCACCACCACCGGCGCGGGCGCCGGAGCCGCCTTCACCACCGGCTCCTCGAAGCGCCCGGCCTCACGCCAGCGCGCGTCGTGCCACCCTCCGCCATTCCAGCTGGCGCCGCCGTGACACCCACCTCGCGCGTGGTGCGCCATTCGCGCGAACGCCGAGCCGTACCCACCCACCACCCCCATCGCCAGGACTGCCATCAGTGCGTAACGCATGTCGTTCTCCTCGTGTGTTCCTGGTTGGACTTCAGACGCTCACCGTCGACGGCCCGCCGTAGCCACCGCGCCACCCTCGGCCGTACCCGCCGTGTGCGAAACGCCGGGGCCCGAACTCGATGAGGTCGGCCAGCACCGCCCGCTGCGACGGCGAGAGCGCCTCGTGAATGGCCTGCATCTTCGCCTTCAGCGTCTTCTTCACTTCGTCGACGGCGGCCTGCTGCTTCTCGAACGCGGCGTTCACCGCCTCGCCGTCGAAGTGCTCCGAGCGCATCGCCTTCGCGTACTCACTGCGCGCCCGGAACAGCTCTTCGCGGGCCTGCCACATCACGCGCTGCGCTTCGTCTGCCGCCTCGAGCACCACCTTCTCCTGCCCCGGCGTGGTGTCGAGCCGCTCGAACAGCCGGCGCATCATCCACCGGCCCCAACCGCCGTGCCGCCCGTACCGCCCGTGCCGGCCCCAACGCGCCACCTTGATGAGGCCGATGAGGCTCAACGTGCCAACGATGAATCCGAACATGTTCCGTCCCTTGTGCGTCGCCCGTGCCGGAAGTGGCCCGTCGCGTGAGAGGACAGTAGGAACCCTCTGTGAAGCGTCAGGGGTGCCCCCGGTGAAGAAACGTGAAGCGCCTTCGTCGATGTGCGTGTTCTCCTGCCATCACGGCAGACCTTCGTCCTTTCAGGTGCTTGTGATGCGCGCCGCCTTCTCGAGCCTCTTCGTCGCCCAGCTCGCCCTCGCGCAGGCCTTTTCGCCCCCACCACTCGTGCAGGCCGAGCCAGACCCGAACGAGCCGCAGCAGGTGCTCCAGCCGCCGGCCATCGCCAACCAGCCGCTCGACCCGAACGCCCAACCGCCCCGGCAACAGCCGCTGCCCAACCAGGTGCCCGGAACGCTCACGCCGCAGCCGCCGCAGCAGGCGCCCACACCACAGTGGGAAGTGCCGCAGAACGCCCAGCCGACGCAGCAGGCCCCCGGCACCGTGCAGACGCAGGCACCGCCCACCAGCAACCCGCGCCTCATGCGCATCGGCATGTCGTTGTTGCTCGGCGCCGGCGTGGGCACCGTCACCGCCATCGCGGGCGGCTTCATCGGCGGCGAGTACCTGCGCCCGGGGTTGACGCCCATCGGCAACATCTGGACCGGCGGCGCCATCGGCTTCGCCATCGGAGCCCCCGTCGGCGTACTCATCTCGGGCGCCCTCTTCCGCGGCAACGCGCCCTGGTACGCGCCCATCGTCGGCGACCTCATCGGCGCGGCCATCGGCGCCGCCGCCATCGCATTCGGCGGCCCCGAGGCGTTGTCCGCGGCGTTCGCGCTGCCGCTGCTTGGATCGGTGATTGGCTCCGAGGTGGCGTCAGCGGACGACGCGACGGTGACGCCGACGGCGACGATCCTTCCGAACGGCCGCGGGGGCGTGGTCGGCGTCTCTGGCCGATTCTGAGTGGCACCGGGAACCGGGGCCCGTGCGCGAGTCGTCCGAACGGCCATGAACCTCCGCTCGACTCTCCTGGTCGCTGAGCTGGCGCTGAGTTCGTGGACTGGCTGCGCCTCGCAGAGGAACGCCGCGTGGAGCCCTCGCTGCGAGGTGCGCGAGTGCTGCAGCCGTGGGTGGGTCTTCAACGGCCTCGCGTGTCAGGTGAACGCCCCGCCGTTCTGCGGCTGTTCCTGCAGCACGCGCCCTCCCGAGGTGTTCTTGAGCGAGCAGGCCTGCGCCGAGGCGAACGCGAACAGAGGCCTGTACCGGGCGTCCGTGCAAGGCTCTCCCGCGCAAGCACGCCTCTGACACAACGACGCGGGGCTGAGGGCTTCTCCACGGAGCAGGTGCGAACACGAACAGAGGCTCACCGTCGAAGACAGCCCCGCAGCACGGAGGTACCGGTCGCCCGAGGAGCCACGCGTGCCAGCGAGCCTTGACCCAACGACGCGCGCGGAAACGGGCCGAGACGCAGCCTGACTCCGAGCGTCTTCTCGACCGCGGAAGCGTGCGACCGCCTCGCGCAGTGCCCTCTCTCGTGACGGAGCGCGTCCTGGGCAGACGTGGACGCGCCAGAGAGTGGGCGCGGTCGTAGGTCGGCCTCAGGGACCTCGATCAGGGAGCGGCGTGCCGCCGCCACCCTCGCTCATCACCCGCTGCTCGAGCGTCGCCAGCGACGAGTCGAGGTGATCGCCCACCGCCGACGTGAGCCCCTTGCGGAACAGCGGCCACATCAGCCGCGTGACGAACGTGAAGCGCCCGGTGAAGGAGGCCTCGACGTCGGTGCGATCGCCCGCCGGGTGCAGCACCACGTCGAGGCGAGACTGCCCCGTGCCGAGGAAGCCCGTCGACTCGAACTCGTACCGCACGACGTCCGCCGACAACGAGGTGATGGTCGTCTTTGACATGGCCCGCGCGGTGCGCTGCTCCATCCACGCGCCCACGCCCCCGCTCGGGGTCGAGAACGTCGTGGTGGGCGGCTCGTCACGGCGCTCGAGCGTCTGCCACGCGTCGAAGGCCTTCAAGTCATCGAGGTGCCGATGAAGAGCGGGGCCGCCCGCGGCGATCGCCCGGCGGCGGCTCACCTGCCAGCTGTCGCCCTGCGCCGCCCAGACGCCCACCAGCGTGATGCCGACGAGGACCGCCGACATGCCCAACGCCATCGTCACCGGCCGGACCCAGTTCGCCATGCCTGCGCCACCTTGCATGAGCCGCCTCGAGGCTCCAGCGAGTCGTGCGCGCCCGAGGCCGCCGCATTAGCCAGCCGCGATGGCCGTTCCCGACCTTCGAGTCCGTTCGCTGAAGCCGGGGCCCGTGCGCGCCGAGCGCCGCTGGGTCCTGTACTGGATGACGTCGTTCCGCCGCACGCGGTTCAACTTCGCGCTCGACCGCGCCCTCGAGCATGCCCGCACGCTGGGCAAGCCCCTCGTCGTCCTCGAGGCGCTGCGGGTGGGGTACCCCGACGCGAACGATCGGCTGCACACCTTCCTCCTCGAGGGCATGGCTGAGAACGCGCGGCGCTTCGCCAGCTCGCCCGTGCTGCACCTGCCGTACGTCGAAGAGACGGCCGGCGATGGTGCGGGGTTGGTCGAGGCGCTCGCGGCCGAGGCCTGTGTCGTCGTCGGTGATGACTGGCCCTGCTACTTCGTGCCGCGCATGCAGGCCGCGGCGGCGAAGCGGCTCGACGTCGCCTTCGAGCTGGTCGACTCGAATGGGCTCTGGCCGATGCACGCGACCGACCGGGTCTTCACCACCGCGCACTCCTTCCGCGCGCACCTGCAGAAGACGCTGCCGCCCCACCTCTCGGCGATGCCGAACGACGCCCCGCTCGACGGCCTCGACCTGCCGACGGTGAAGCTGCCGGCGTCGATCACCTCGCGGTGGAGCCGCGCGCCGAAGGACCTGCTCGACGCCCGGCCCGAGGCGCTCGCGGCGCTGCCGATCGATCATTCGGTGCCTCCGGGCCGGTTTCGTGGTGGCTCGCACGTGGGTGAGGCGCGCCTGGCGCTCTTCGTCTCGAAGAAGCTCGGCGACTACCCCGAGGCGCGCAACGAGCCCGAGGTCGACGGCACCAGCGCGCTGTCGCCCTACCTGCACTTCGGCCACGTCTCGGTGCACCACGTCTTCGCCGAGGTCGCCCGCCGCGAGAAGTGGACGCCCGACGTGCTGGGCAAGTCGATCGGCGGCTCGAAGGAAGGCTGGTGGAAGATGTCGCCCGCGGCCGAGGCGTTCCTCGACGAGCTGGTGACGTGGCGCGAGCTCGCCTTCAACATGGCCGCGCTGCGCCCTGACGACTACGGCTCAATGGACACGCTGCCGGCCTTCGCGAAGGCCACCCACGCGAAACACGCGAAAGATCCCAGGCCCCACCTGTACTCGTTCGAGCAGCTCGAGCGCGCCGAGACGCACGACGAGCTGTGGAACGCCGTGCAGCGGCAGATGGTGCGCGACGGCTGGTTCCACAACTACCTGCGCATGCTGTGGGGCAAGAAGATCCTCGAGTGGTCGCCCTCGGCCGACGAAGCGCTCTCGCGCATGGAGCGCCTCATGAACAAGTACAGCCTCGACGGGAGAGACCCCTGCTCGTACTCCGGCTACCTCTGGGTGCTCGGCCGCTACGATCGCGCCTGGGGCCCGGAGCGGCCGATCTTCGGCTCGGTGCGGTACATGTCGTCGGACAACACCGCGAAGAAGATCTCGGTGAAGCAGTACCTCAAGACGTACGCCCGGTAGGAAACCAGCGACGGCGCATGGAGCCATTGCTTCCGGTTCCCTGCGCTCGTGCCGTGAGCGATAGGCTGGGCTCGTTCCATCCCGGAGCCCTGCATGCCTTCTCCGCTTCGCCTCGCTCTGCTCGCGCTGCCCCTCGGCGTCGCCTGCGCCTCGCCCGAAGGCTCGGGCCTCGCGCTGACGCCGGAAACGTCTGGCGCCGAGATCGTCTTCGACATCGAGGAGCGGCCGTTCCCCAACATTCCGCTGCCCAACGACTTCGCGACCCGCTTCGACGCATCGAGCCCGACGAAGAAGCGGCTCAACGCCAGCCGCATGGCGTCGACCGCCTGGGAGCGCGCCACCCGCGACGAGCTCGCGAGGCTCGACGGCTGGGGCACCTACGCGCCGATGTCGGTCGCCTTCACGAAGCCCCTCGATCTGCTCGAGCTTCGGCGGCGGCACACCGGTGACGACTACGATCAATCGAACGACGCGCTGTACGTCATCGACGTCACGCCCGACTCGCCGGAGTTCTGCAACGCGGTGCCCCTCGACGTCGGCAACGGCAACTTCCCGGCGAACATCGAAGATCGCGACTTCTTCCCCAACGATCCGCGTGGCGCGACCGGCCAGCTGCTCTTCGAAGAAGTGAACGAAGACTCGAACCGCAACGGGCGGCTCGACGACGGCGAAGACACCGACATGGACGGCGTGCTCGACCGGCCCAACACGCTGGTGCCCGGCGACGAGTCGGTGATGCTCCACTACGAGCGCGAGACGAACACGCTCATCTTCCGCCCGCTCATGCCCATGCGCGAGCGCACCACCTACGCCGTCGTGCTGACGCGCCGGCTCGTCGACGAAGACGGCAAGCCGGTGAAGAGCCCTTTTCGCTTCGTGAACCACACGGCGCAGACGAGCGCGCTCTCGACGTTGCCGTCGTGTCTGCCGAAGCACGGCCTGGGCCTCGACGACGTGGCCTTCACCTGGAGCTTCACCACCCAGAGCATCTCGTCGTACTTCGTCGCCATTCGTGACGGCCTGCGCGGCCTCGGCCCGCTCTCGCGCCTCGCCACCGAGTACCCCGCGAAGCTGACCGACCTCGACGCCGTGCGCGACGATCCGCTCCGCATGCTGAACGTCCGCATCGTCCCCGGCGAGCAGCTCGTCGGTGCGCTCTCGTCGCTGCTGCCCGGGCTGCTCGGCGCCGACGCCGACTCGCCCCAGGTGAAGAGCCTCATCGACGGCTTCCGCGCCATCGACTTCTTCGTCACCGGCGCGTTCGAGTCGCCGCAGTTCTTCCCGCGGCAGGACACCGAGGGGAAACCCCTGCCGCTCCACCAGCAGACGTGGAAGCTCGACCCAGCGACCGGCGCCATCTCGATGCCCGAGGGCAAGCCGCGCCGCGAGAAGGTGGCGTTCTGGCTCGCCGTGCCGAAGGGCCGCCAGGGCCCCGCGCCCGTGGCCATCGCGGGCCATGGCTACGGCTCGAACAAGCTCGAGGGGCTCTTCTACGCCGGCCTCTTCGCCCGCCAGGGCATCGCCGCCATCGCCACCGACTGCCCCAGCCATGGCCTCGGCTTCGGAGACCTCGAGGTGGAAGCCGCGAAGGGCCTCTTCGCGTCGAAGGGCCTCGCCGGCCTCTTCCAGGGCCTCAAGCGCGACCGCGCGTTCGATCAAACGGGCGATGGCGTCGCCGACTCGGGCGCCGACTACTGGACTGCGTACGCCGTGCACACGCGCGACATGGTGCGCCAGTCGACCGTCGACTACCTGCGCCTCGTCCACGTGCTCGAGAGCTTCGACGGCACGAACCGGTGGGACTGGGACGTCGACCGCGACGGCGAGAAGGACCTCGCCGGTGACTTCGATGGCGACGGTGTCATCGACATCGGCAAGGCCTCGGTGATGACGATGGGCGGTGGCTCACTCGGCGGCATCATGAGCGCCCTGGTGGGCGGCACCGAGCCCCGCGTCGGCGTGGTGGTGCCCATCTCGGCCGGCGCCGGCTTCGGAGAGGTCGGCAAGCGCGCGGCGCCCGGCGGCGTGAAGGAAGCGGTGTCGCTGCGCACGATGGGCCCGCTGCTGGTGACGCTCCCCAATCGAAGCGGAGGCCTCGACCTCGTTCAGATCGCCCCGAACGGAAACGATCGCGGCCAGGTGACGGTGGGCCCGGTGACGGCCACGCTGAACGAGGGTGACACGGCCGTCGTCACCAACCTCACCACGAAGGAACACCGCTGCGCCCGCGTGCAGAAGGACGGCCGGCTGCGGGTGGCGGTGTCGAGCGACGAAGGCAACACGCTGCGCCTCGACGTCTACCCGGGCGTGTTGCCGACGAAGAAGGGCGACGGCTGCGTGGTACCCGACGGCGCCGTGCCCAGCTGGAGCACCTCCACCTTCGCCGCCGACGTCACGTGGCAGGGCCGCACGCTGGCGAAGGACTCGCCCCTCGTCGCGCTCGGTGACGGCTTCGGCCTGCGCCGCGGCACGCCCGAGATGCGCCGGTTCATCGGGTTCGCCCAGGTGCTCCTCGACGCCGCCGACCCGGTGCACTTCGCGCCCAACTACCCGCGCCGCATCCTCGAGTACGGCACCGGCGAGCGCGTGCGCACCCGCGCGCTCATCATGAACACCGTCGGAGACCCCGTCGTGCCCGTCGCCGCCGGCACCGCGCTGGCCCGCGCCGCGGGGTACCTCGACCTCACCTCGCGCGACGCGCGGTACGACAAGACGGTGAACCAGGTGCTGGTGGACTCGTGGATCATCGAGGGCGTCAACCGCACCAGCCCCTTCCGCAACTCGCGCGGGCAGCCGGTGCTGATGGACATCGAGCACCTCTCGAGCACCGTGCCCGTCGACGACGGCTTCGACGTGCCCCGGCTGAACCCGCCCCTGCGCCACGTGTTCCCCAGCGACGTGGTCGGCGGCACCGTGGGCGTGCTGTACCCGATGCCGAGCCCCACCGGCCGCCATGGCTTCGACCTGCCGGACCCGAAGAAGAAGTGGGACGACGGCACGTACCTGGTGAACATGCTCGCGCGGTACCTCGCCAGCCAGGGCACGTCGGTCTCGTTCGACGGCTGCCAGCACACCTCGACCTGCGCGTGGATTGCGCCCACGCCGCCCGCGGGGCCCTGAACCGATGCGCGCCGTCCTCCAGCGGGTCAAAGAAGCGTCGGTCACCGTCGATGGGCAGGTCGTCGGAGCCATCGGGCCGGGGCTGCTCGTGCTGCTGGGCGTCGGCAAGGGCGACACCGAGGCCGACGTCGACTTCATGGTCGACAAGGTCCCCGGCTTGCGCATCTTCGAAGACGAAGCCGGCAAGATGAACCGCTCGCTCGTCGATGGCTCGAAGCACCTGCTCGCGGTGAGCCAGTTCACGCTCTACGCGGACACCCGCAAGGGGCGCCGCCCGAGCTTCGTCGACGCCATGCCGCCCGACGAGGCCAAGCGGCTCTACGCGCTCTTCTGCGAGCGCTGCCGGGCGTCGGGACTCACCGTCGCCGAGGGCGTGTTCGCCGCGGACATGAAGGTGGCGCTCGTGAACGACGGGCCGGTCACCATCGTGCTCGACAGCAGGGCCGGGTGAGGCAACCAGGTCGCTGAGCCCTTCCGCTCGCCGGCTGCGCTCGTGCTCGGCGTGGACGAGCTCATTCGCCCTCCAGCGAAGCCGGACGACGCGCAGAGCGCGCCCCGTTCGACGATCGAAGCGGATCAATGGCTTCAGCGATGTCAGCCCCGTCGGCTAGGGTGCCCGGGTGTTCGACGTCGCCCACCTGCTCGACCGCCATGTCTTCGTCGACATCGAGACGACGGGCCTCGACGCGAACACCGACGAGGTCATCGAGCTCGGAGCAGTCTTCGTTCGTGACGGTTCCATCGAGCGTGAGGCCTCGTGGCTGGTGCGGCCCACCCGCCCCGTGCCGGCCGTCATCACGGCGCTCACTGGCCTGTCGACCGACGCGCTCGCCGGCACCCCCTCGTTCGAGGAGCTGTCGCACGAGCTCGTCGGCGCCTTCGACGGCTACACCGTGGTCGCCCACAACGCGGTCTTCGAGCAGTCGTTCCTGAAGGAGCTGCTCGCGGGGGTGCCGGTGCTCGACTCGTGCGAGCTGGCCCTCATCTTGTTTCCGGAGCTTCGCAGCCATGCGCTCGAGGCCCTCGTTCGATGGGCTGGCCTCGGAGACGGCGCGCGTCACCGGGCGCTCGCAGACGCGCACGACACCTTTCGGGTCGTCTCGGTCCTGCTCGAGCGGGCCGCCGCCGAGGCTCCCGGTTGGTCTCTCACCCAGTTGACCGGCCGGTTGCCCACCGGCCCCTTGCAGCGGCTGCTCCTGGGCCTCGCGCGTACGACCGGCGCGAGCGCTGCCCGGCCCCACGAGAAGCCTGCGGCCGACGTCGAGCTGCCCGCGGTGCTCGAGCGATGGAGTCACGCTCCTGAGTCGCTCGCCATCGAGCTCGAGGTCGCGGACGCGGCAGCGCTCGCCGTCGCGTGCGCACGAAAGGTGAACGGCTCGACCTGGGTCGTCGCGCCACACGCGCACCTTCGGCGGCTCGAGGCCGTGCCACGGCTCCCGCCCCGTGATGGCGCGCCCACGGGCGCTCGCCTGAAGGCGCTGCTGTCCCGCCGCGTCGTGCTCGACCCGACGCTCGCGGCCTCGATGGCCTACCTCGAGCGCTGGGGCGCACGCGCGGGCGTCGACGTGAGCACGCTGAGCGGCTTCTGGCGAGACCGGGTGCCCCTCTTCGACGTCATGCGTACGCTCTTGCGCGCGCCGGCTGACGCACCGCCACCACCGGGGCTGTACGTGGGGACCCCTGCCGACGTCGCTTCGTGGCTCGAGGCCGGCGTCGCCCCCCAGGCCCTCGTCTGGCTCGACGCGCCCACCGCGCCGGAGCTCGAGCGCCGCCGCCTGACGGTGACCGTCGAGGTCTCGTCACTGTTGCGTCTCCCCGAGCTGTTCGAGCTCGCCGCGCCTGGCCGGCCGATGACGCCGGGGCTCAAGGCCGTGCACGCGCGCACGAGAGCGCTGGCGCTGCGGCTGGCGCCGTTCACCGAAGCCACGCGCCTCGATCGATCGACCCCCGAGCCCTGGCTCGGCCTTCGCGACGAGCTCCTGGCCGTTGGAAAGGACCTGGCGTGGTGGCTGAGCGAGCTCCGTGGGGCACCGCCGAGTCCGCTCCTCGACGGCGTCATCGACGAGGCCGCTCGGCTGGCGGAGCGGCTCCAGCAGCTGGTGCACCCGGCCGTGAGAGATGAAGTGTGGGCGTCGGCTTCGGCGGTGTGGCGCAGGCCCGACGTCGCAGCCGCGCAGGCCTCGATCGCCGCGCTCACAGCGAAGGCGCCTTGCCTCTTCGTGTCCGACGTCCGCCGGGGAGAGGCCTGGCCTTCTCGACTGGGCTCGCCGCCCCTCGTCCAGCACGGCGCCGTGAGCGCCGCGCGGCCCCTCCTGGTGGCCGCGCGGCTCGAGTCCGAGGCGGGCCTCGCCGAGACCGCGCTGCACGTCGACGGACCGCTCACCGTCCTCTCCGCCGAGCCCCTCACCGAGCCGCTGGTCGCGGCGTTCGTGGCGTCGGCCGCGCGGCAGTCACGGCAGGTCCGACTCCACGCGGCGGGCGCGTGGCCGGGCGATGTGGTGCTTCAGGAGTGGTGGGGCCATGGGCCGGTGCCGCCGTCTCGCGGCCCGGTGGTGGTGATCGGCGGCGGAGACCGGTTCGCGGTTCGGCGACTCCTCGCGGCCGGGCGCCCGGTCGAGGCGCTGCTCTTGCGAACGCCGTTCGACCCGGCGGCGTGGGCCGCTCCGCTGGCCGGCGTCAGCTGGTTCGAGTCGTCGCCGTACGCCCTGGCTTCACGAGCCGTCGAGGCGCCCGCGCGAATTCGCTGAGCAGGCCCGGGAAGCAGGTGGGTATGCAAAGGGAAGAGAAGATGCGCAAAAGGAACACAGATCGCGGCCGAAGAGGTCCGGGCGGCGACTGAAGCGTCGTGGGTCCGGCTCAGCGCCCCTTACTGGAGACCCGAAGTGCTTCGTCAGTCGCTCGAAGTGCCTCTCCGGTCGCTCGAAGTGCAGCTCCGGTCGCTCGAAGTGCAGCTCCGGTCGCTCGAATCGCGTCTCCGGTCGCTCGAAGTGCAGCTCCGGTCGCTCGAAGTGCGTCTCCAGTCGCCCGAATCGCATCTCCGGTCGCTCGAATCACGTCTCCGGTCGCTCGAAGTGCGTCTCCAGTCGCTCGAAGTGCGTCTCCGGTCGCTCGAATGCCCGGCGACAATCACAACTCCCCGGTTGCGACAATTACACTTCCCCATCCTGAGTGAGCGCCGGAGACGCAGCACCGACGGAGGAGTCGGTGATCGCGACGGACGCCAACGTGAGGAAGCTCATGGAGGAGTTGAAGAAGCACGGGCAGCTGGGGCTCGCGGCCGCACGCGCGGGACTCGACCGCAAGACGGCGGCGAAGTACCGCGACGCGGGCAAGCTGCCGTCGGAGATGAAGGCGCCGCGGAACTGGCGCACGAGAGAGGACCCGTTCGAAGAGGTCTGGCCGGTCATCAAGTCGAAGCTGGTCGACGCGCCAGAGCTTGAAGCGAAGACGCTCTTCGAGTGGCTGCAGACCGAGCGACCGAGTCAGTTCGACGAGGGCCAGCTGCGCACGCTGCAGCGGCGCGTGCGCGACTGGAGGGCCATCGCCGGGAACACAAGGTCCTTGGCCAGTCGCACGATGTGCTGGTTCTCAGGACCCTGAGCCAGTTGAGGCCTGATTCTCTCACGAGAAATAGCCCCCACTGGCGTGACGCCGGAAGCCGGAGATAGCTCCAGCTCGGTCATCGAGATCAGCGGTCGCCCGAACTGCATTCTCAGGCAGCCCCAAGCGGCCCGACGACTCCCTGCCCACTGCCCCCGGAGCCAGGCCACTTGCTCGCCGCGAGCCGGGCTCCTTCAGAACGGCGCGCCGCCGGACTCCGCCACGCAGACCAGACCGGCCTGAACTGCCTGCGCCCGCTTCGGGCTCTCGGCCGAGTCCCGGAGTTCACGGGCGAGCCGCTCGATTCGGCCGAGCTCGAGGCCCTGGTCCTCACCACTCGCGCGGAGCCTCGTGAGCCGGGCCTCGAGCGCGGTGCGGAGCGCCCCGGCGCGGGCGATGCGCGCCCCGGGCAACGCCCACCCTTCCCGGATGCAGCGCTGAGCGGCCTCGGTGCAGGCAGCCTCGTCCGAGAAACCGAACACCGTCGGCGAGGAGCACCACGACGCCCCCTCTTCCAGCAGGCCCTCGACCCGACTTCGGTGCAGGCCGCTGCCCGCAAAGGCACCCGCGCCCACCCCGAGCAGCGCTGCGATGCCCGCAGGTGGGCGACGCCGTGCTCCTCGGCGGTTCCCTTCAGGCGGCTCGTGTCGAGGAGCGCCCCGCGCTGCCGACGGAACACCGCGCGACCGGTGACGACCAGCGCGACCAGCGCCAGGCCCACGAAGAGCCCACCGGCCACCCAGTCCTTGTCCTCGAGGGGCGGCCATTCGTGGCGGAGCACCTGCACCGCCAGGTACGGAAAGCAGCCCACCAACGCGCCCGACGTGAAGAGGCTCACCAGCGCGAGCAGAGAGGCCTGCGGCGGAGGCGTCATCGCTGCTCGAGGCGGGCCGCCAGCTCGTCCCGGTGCTTCTTGAGCGCCTCGGGGTCTCCCGCCAACGCGGCGTCGACGGCCTTCAGGTCGCCCTCGGCGCGGTCGCGCAAGGACTTCACCATGGTGGCGAAGACGTCGAACACGTCCTTCAGCTCGTCACCGGGGCGCAGGCCGTACTCCGGCGGACGAATCACCCCGTTCGTCACCTCGCGGCCCATGCGCTTGATGCGGAAGAGCGGACCCACGATGCGATGGGTGATGACGATGGCCACCACGCCGATGAGGAAGACGAAGAGCACCAGCAGCGCCACCAGTACCGTGATGGTCGTCTGCTGCTGGGCCACGAGCTCCTTCTGGGCCTGCACCACCGCGGCCTTCTCGGCCTCGTACGCGGCGTCGATCTCCTTCGAGCGCGCCTCGAGCTTCGTCATCAACGCGGGATCGTCGAGGCCCTTGGCGAGGTCGTTGTTCAGCGTGCAGGTGCCGAGTTCCTTGCTCGTCTCGGCAGACTTGCTGCGCGCCTCGACGGCTTCGTTCATGCGGCGAAAGAGGTTGCCGGTGGTGTGCGCGATGAAGGCGCCCAGCACGCCCGAGATGATGAGCGTCGGGACGATGAAGTAGACCGCGAACTTGAGCTGAAACCGCGCGTCCAACAGGAAGTTCTTCAACTTCCGTTGGTACTGCGGGGTCGCGGGTGCGGCTGCCTGGGTCGACATGAGTTCTTTCGCCTTTACCCTTCCTGCGCGTCAGGGCGACTTCCAGTTGAGATCGCCGGCCGCGTCGTCGACGACTTTGGGCACCATGGCCTTGATCAGCGTCTCGGGCTTGGCCCCCGAGGCCTTCACGTTCCAGCTGCCCTGCAGGGCCTGCTCCGGGTACGTCATGATGAGCATCTCGACCTTGAGCTGTTTCTCCGAGGCGCCCGGCGCGAGCTGCACGCGCACCTGGTAGCCACGCAGGTTCTGCTTCTTGATGAGCGCCTGCGCTGCCTTCTTCTCTTCTCCGGCCGGGGCGAAGCTGGCGCCGAGGTCGGTGAGCTTCTTGCGCAGGAGCGTGTCCGTCAGCGTCAGCAGCGCGTCGTCGAGGCCGCCCACCTTGTCGGCGATGGGCTCGACGTTCAGATAGAGCCCGCCGTGGCCAGCCGGAGCGCTGCCAGTCGCCGGAGGCGGTGCCGAGCCGCTCAGCGCCTTCTCCATCGCCGCGCGCACCGACGGGTCGGCCTCACCGAGCGCGGCCTTGAGACAGGCCATGCCCGCTTCCTGCTTCAACTCGCCGAGGGCGTTGGCGGCCGACGCGCGCACCACCGACTCTCCGTCTTTCAACGCAGCACACAGCGGCTCGACCGCTTCGGCGCTGCCCGTCTGGCCCAGGAGCAGTACCGTTTGCGCGCGCACGCGCGGATCCTTCGAGCCGGCGAGCTGCTTCGACAACAAGCTCACGCGCGCATCGGCTGCGAGGACGACGACCGGCACCAGGCTGACCACCACACTCACCGGAACGAACCGCACGCAGGCCGAGAGACTAGCCAACGCCGCCGATATTCGGCGGCTCGTTCTTGATGTGCGCCGAAGGCCCACCCGCGCCTGCACCGAATCTGCACGAAGGTTCCTCGGCTTCGCCGCTCCGTCCGCGCGGGATTCGCCATCGCCGGAACGACGATGACGACATGACCCCGATGCCCACCGCCGAGTCCGTCGTCACGCTGCCCACCCCCGCCGTCGTCGAGGCCGTGCGGCGACCACCCGTCGTCCGCCGGGCCGTGGTGTCGGCCGCGGCCCTCGCAGCCCTGGTGGCGTCCTGGAGCTTCGACGGCGGCCCGCTGGGCCTGGGCTTCTTCCTCACCACGGTGGCGGTGGCGGCGGCGTTGACGATGGGTGGCGGGCGGGAGGGCTGGCAACGCGGCTCGCCGAACGCCTGGCTCCTGGGCGCGGCGGTGACGCTGTCGGGCTTCGTGGTGGTGCGCGACAGTGAGCTGCTGGTGGCCCTCGACGGCCTGGCGGTGGTCTGGCTGCTGGCCCTCGCCGTGCGGGGGTGGAACGGGGAAGACCCCACCATCGACGCGAGCCTCGGCCAGGTCGTCTCGGCCCCCTTCAAGACGGTCGGCGCGAGCGCCACCACCGGCGCGGCCGTGGTGAGCGAGGTCCTCCGGGGCTCGAGCCTGTCGCGCGTCGTGCCGGGGCTGGCGCTCCCTGCGCTGAAGGTGTGCGCGCTCGCCCTGCCCGTCGTCGGCGTCGTGACGCTCCTGCTCGCCTCGGGTGACGCGGCCTTCGGTGAGCAGCTCGCGGGCGTGCTGTCGACGCTGTCGGCCGTGCCCGTCGACGCTGCGGTGCGCGCCGGGCTGGTGGGCTTCGGAGCCTTCGTGCTCACGGCCGGCGGGGTGACGTGGGCGTTGCGCCGGCGGACGCCGAAGGCTCAGCAGCCCGAGCCAGCCTTGCGCTTCGTGCTCGGCGCCGCCGAGGCCTTCGCGCTGCTGGGCGGCCTCACCCTGGTGCTGATGCTCTTCGCGCTCGTCTCGGCCCGCTGCGCCT
>JALOQF010000125.1 GCA_025459425.1 Myxococcaceae bacterium
CACCTGCTCGAGGAGCCAGCGCCTGGTGTTCTCGTCCGCGCTGGTGCACGACGCGGCCTTGGGGCCCCGCCGCTCGCACTCTCGTGCGCCGACCGTTCCGCACTTGCGCTGCACGACGTGGCCTCAGGGCCCCCGCCGCTCGCATTCTCGTAGGCCGGCCGTTCCGCAGTTGCGCTGACGACGCGGCCTCGGGCCCCGCCGCTCGCACTCTCGTGCGCCAGCCGTTCCGCACTTGCGCTTACGACGCAGCCTCGGGCCCCGCCGCTCGAACTCTCGTGCGCCGGCCGTTCCGTGCTTGCGCTGCGTGACGTGGCCTCAGGGCCCCGCCGCTCGCATTCTCGCAGGCCGGCCGTTACGCACCCGCGCATGTCGTTCGTCTTGCC
This sequence comes from Myxococcaceae bacterium, assembly GCA_025459425.1. GTDB lineage: Bacteria > Myxococcota > Myxococcia > Myxococcales > Myxococcaceae > Xiheimicrobium. Next base: position 384 of record JALOQF010000125.1, read on the forward strand.
GCCGCACCTCGCCGAGCGGGTGAAGCCCGGCGCGCCACCGCCCCGTGAAGGCCGCTTCGTCGTGTACTGGACGCGCATCGCCGCGCGCGCCACCGAGAACCCGGCGCTCGACGTCGCGCTCACCCTGGCGAAGCACCTCGGGCTGCCCTGCTTCGTGTACCACGCACTCTCCGAGCGCTACCGCTACGCGTCCGACCGGCTGCACACCTTCATCCTCGAGGGCGCGAAGGACCTGCAGCGCGACCTGGCTGCGCGCGGCATCGGCGCGGTCTTCCACCTGCAGCGCGAAGGCGACCGTCGGCCGCACCTGCTCGAGCTGGCGAAGGACGCCGCGCTGGTGGTGACCGACTTCATGCCGGTGCAGCCGATGCTGAAGTGGGACGAGGCGGTCGAGGCCGTGGCGCCGCTGTGGCGCGTCGACGCGTCGTGCCTGGCGCCGCTGTGGGCCTTCCCCCGGCCGATGGAGCGCGCCTTCGAGTTCCGCAAGGCCGCCCAGCCGCTGTGGAACACCCGCCTCACCGCGCCGTGGGTCGACGTCGAGCCGCATGGCCCTCCTTTCGTTCCCGAGTTCGACTCGCTCGACCTGTCGAACGCCGACCTCCCTGCGTTGGTGGCGGGCTGTGACATCGACCACTCGGTGGCGCCGGTGTTCCACACGCGCGGTGGCTCCGACGCTGGCCTCGCCCGGTGGACGCGCTTCTTCGACCAGGGCCTGTCGCGCTACGCGAAGGACCGCAACGACCCGGTGCGCGAGGGCACGAGCCGCATCTCGGCGTACCTGCACTTCGGGCACCTCTCGCCGTTCCGCGTGGCGCGCGACTGCGCCCAGCACCGCACCGAGGGCGCCGACAAGTTCCTCGACGAGCTGCTCGTGTGGCGCGAGCTCGCGTGGCACTTCTGCTGGCATCACCCCGAGCATGACTCCGTCGACGTGCTGCCGCCCTGGGCGCGGGAGACGCTGGCGCGGCACGAGCGTGACGGGCGTGAGTTCCTCCCCTCGTACGAGCAGCTCGCGCGCGGGCAGACGGGCCACCCGCTGTGGGACGCCTGCCAGCGGTCGCTCCTCACGCACGGAGAGCTGCACAACAACGTGCGCATGACGTGGGGCAAGGCGCTCATCCCGTGGACGCGCAACGCGAAGGAAGCGCTCGCGTGGCTGCTCGACCTGAACCACCGCTACGCGCTCGACGGGCGGGACCCGGGCTCGTACGGCGGTATTCTGTGGTGCCTGGGCGCGCTCGACCGGCCCTTCACGCCCGAGACGAAGTTCTTCGGCAGCGTGCGGCCGCGCTGGCCCGACGAGCAGGCGAGGCGCTTCGACGTCGCCGAGTACGAGCGGCGCATGCACCGGCCCTCGCGCGGGCAGCCGCTGGTGGTGGCGGTGGTGGGCGCGGGCGTGGCGGGCACGGCGGCGGCGCGTTCCCTGGCCGACGCGGGGCACGCGGTGACGGTGTTCGACAAGGGCCGAGGGCCGGGCGGCCGCGCGTCGACGCGCAAAGAGGGCGAGCTGACGTTCGACCACGGCGCGCCGAGCTTCACGGTGACGGACGAGCGCCTGGCGCGGTGGGCGCGCGCGTGGTGGCAGGAGCGCGTGCTGGCCGAGTGGAAGCCGCGCACGGTGACGCTGGAGGCGGGCTCGCGAGAGGAACGGCAGGCTGAATCGATTCAGTCAGCTGTTCCACTCGAGCGGGCGAGGCGTGGTGAGGAGCCGTTGGCCCAACGTGCCAACGGGACCCCGGGCCCCGAGAAGCCGTCGGCGGGGACGGTGGGCCAAAGCGGGGCGTCCGAGCGTGCGTCGCAGGGCGCCGACGAGACCGAGCGGCGGTCCGAGAAGCCACCGGTGCGGCTGGTGGCGACGCCCGGCATGAACGCGCTGCTCGAGCGCATGCAGCAGGGGCTCGACGTGCGCTTCGGGACGCGCGTCGACGGGCTGGCGAGACGCGACGAGCGCTTCGGCCTCACCGGAGAAGGAGGTGCGCCGCTGGGTGAGTTCGACGCGGTGGTGGTGGCGTTGCCGGCGCCGCAGGCGGCCTCGTTGGTCGACCCGCTGTCCTTCTCGTTCGCGTCCCGGCTGCGTGAGGTGGTGATGGCGCCGCGCTGGGCGGCGATGCTCGGCTTCGCGGGCTCGCTCGGGCTCGACTTCGACGAGGCGGTGGTGCGGGTGGGGCCGCTCGGGTGGCTGGGCCGCGAGGCCTCGAAGCCCGACCGGGGGAACGCCGAGCGCTGGGTGCTGCACGCGAGCGACGCGTGGAGCCTCGCGCACGTGGACGAGGCTCCCGAGGTGGTGCTGCGGCAGCTCGTCGACGCGTTCTTCGCCACCACCGGTGCGACGCGCGCTCCGACGACGGTGGCGATGGCCCACCGCTGGCGGTACGCGCTGGTGACGAAGCCCCTGGGTGAGCCGTGTGTGCTGCATGAGTCGGGGAAGCTCGTCGCCTGCGGAGACTGGTGCCTGGGTGCCACCATCGAATCGGCGTGGCTGAGCGGGCTCGCGGCGGCAGGCCGGCTCAACGCGCTGGGCCCGCAGGTGGTGGTGGAGCCGGTCTCTCCGTGGCCCCGGCACCCGTCGCAGATGCGGTTGGTGTAGCGCCCAGGGGAGCTCTGGCTCTCGCTCATCGTGCGACATGGCCGCCGTGGCGCCAGCGTCAGAGTTCGAAGGCCAGCGTACGCGGCTGAACCAGCGCTTGCTGCGTTGCAGCTGGCGCTGCACTTGCACAAGGCCTGCGCGACGCGGCCGAGAGCGTCACCTCGAGGGACCCACCATGTTCGACGAGCACCAGCGCCTGCCTGACGAAGCCCGACCTCCACAGCGCGGAGGTCCGCGGGCTGTGTCGTGGGTGCGAACGTTCCTGGGGTTGGGCGCGCTGGGTGCGACGGCGCTCACGCTGGTGGCCACCTCGCGCGTCGAGACCTGTACCGCCAACGCTGGCCGCACGGCCCGCGTCAGCGGCACGTGCGGGGTCGCGGGCGTCGTCGGTGCGCCGACCGACGCGACCTGCATCGTGGCCTTCGATGCTGGGGGCATGGAGGGCCTGCCGCCCAGGGGCGAACTCACCACCGGGGAGACCTCGCTGCAGATGACTGGCTGCTTGTTGGCGCTCGATGGAGGTCGCCTCCCACTGGTCGATGGAGGTGCACGGCCCCCGGTTGCCGGGGGTCCGAGTGCCTCCTGTGCGAACCCGGAGTCGATGGTTCGGTACTGCAGCGGCGCACCTGACGGGGGCCTCTTTACGCTGAACTGCTTCGACGACGGGGTTGCCAGCTGCGAGCTGCGGGTCGAGTTCTTGCCGTGAGCCGCCTGGAGCGAATCGCCAACGCCCCGGAGTTCTTCGCGCCGCTACCTCTGCTGTCGATGGTCGTGCTGGCGGTGAACGACCACGTGCTCAAGGCCCGTTTTCACAACGCCCTCACCGGAAAGCTGTCTGACGTCGCTGGGTGCTTCGCGCTGCCGCTGTTCATCGCCGCGCTGCTCGCCGGGTGGTTGGCCCCGGCGCGCCGGGCGCTCGTTGGGGCGGTGGTGACGGTGCTCCTCTTCGGCGCCATCAAGAGTTCCCAGGCCGCCAGCGACGCGCTCATGGACGCCCTGACGCCCCTGGCGCATGCGCTCGGCCTGGGCGCGCGGCTGCACGTAATCGCCGACCCGAGCGACCTGGTGGCGCTGGTCATGGTGCCGCTGGCGCTGGCGTGGGCTCGTCGACGGGCCTGCACTCTGGGTGACGAACGCTCGAGGCAAGTCCCGCCATCGTCGGAGCACCGGCGAGCGGACGACCCGAGACGCCCGGCGTCACGATGAGACGGCCTTCACGCGTCGGGTGGGCGAGTGACGGCCGAATGATGAGGCACACGGCCTGTTCGAGGGGCTCGATGGAGAAGCTCACCAGCAGGGATTGGGTGCGCGACGACGAGTCTGGGCGGAGGTCGACCTCGACGCCGCAGCGGTCTCATCCCGCAAAGTTCGTGTGGTGACACCGCCGAACTCCAGCCACGGTCGGCGGGCTTCACGCTCGGGCAGCGGGCCGCTCCAGCCGGGCATCACCCGGGGCCGGAGCGGCGTTCTCCCTCGAAGCGTGGTCAGCGCTTCTTCTTCTTCGCGGCCGGCTTCTTCTTCGGCGCTGCCTTCTTCGAGGGAGCGGCCTTCTTCTTCGCCGGTGCGGCCTTCTTGGCTGGAGCCGCCTTCTTCTTCACGGGCGCGGCCTTCTTCGCAGGCGCCTTCGTCTCCTGCTTCGCCGCGGGGGCCGGCTTCGCCGCCACCTCACCCGTCGTGGGCACCGGCTGCCCGGCCTTGATGGCCTTCAGCGCCGCGAGCACCTCGTCCGAGTGGCCATCGGGCTTCACCTTCGGCCACACGTGCTTCACCACCCCATCGGGCCCGATGAGGAACGTCGAGCGGATGATGCCCATGTACGTACGCCCGTACATGCTCTTCTCGCCCCACGCGCCGTAGGCGTTCGCCACCGCGTTGTCGGTGTCGGCCAGCAGCGAGAAGGGCAGCTGGTACTTCGAGATGAACTTCGTGTGGCTCTTCGCGTCGTCCGGCGACACGCCCAGCACCACCGCGCCCTCGGCCTCGAGCGTCGAGTGCTCGTCACGAAACGCGCACGCCTCGACGGTGCAGCCCGGCGTGTCGTCCTTCGGGTAGAAGTAGAGCACCACGTACTTCCCGGCGAACTGCGACAGCGACACCGTGGTGCCGTTCTGGTCCGTCGCCGAAAACGCTGGAGCTGCCTGCCCGACTGAAACGCCCATGCCGTGTTCCTCCCGTGTGACGAGTGAGCCTCGCGTACCGGCCGCTGGCGTAATGAGGAGCCCCGCCTGGCGCCAGCAACATCAGCCGCTTCGGGCGCCGACGTGTGGCAACGTCAGGTGACTTGGCAGAACCGCCCAAAAACCTGACGCTCCGAAGGTTCGATACCTCGCGGCAAGGAGACTCACCTCATGGCCGTTTCCCGCGCCACCTCGACCCGCTCCACGGCCCGCACCGCCCGCGCGACGGGAGCCGCCACGCGCTCCGTCACGGGCCGGCGCAACGCGCAGCTCCACCGCACCGTGCAGTCCATCAACATTCAGCGCTTCCGCGCGCAGGGCCGCACGACGTTCTGCAACCAGGCCGTGCACGCGATTGCCTCGAAGCTCGGCTACCGCGGCTTTGGCGGGCTGGTGGCGAACCAGATGATTCGGAAGATGCAGTCGCCTGGCTCTGGCTTCCGGCAGGTGTCGTCGCAGGAAGCCATTCGGATGGCGCAGCAGGGCAAGCTGGTGGTGGCGGGCTGGTACAACAACACGCCGCGCGCGGGTCGCCCCGATGGCCGCGCGCCGGGCCACGTCGCCGTCGTCACCGGAGAGTTCTCACCCGGCGTGCCCGGCATCGCACAGGCGGGCCGCAACACCTTCGAGTGGGGCAGCGTGCGCCAGGGCTTCGGCAGCAAGAACGTCTCGTACTTCGTGCGCGGCTGAAGTTTCGCCCGCGGTCTGCGGTAGCGTTCGACGCCCATGCTCCCTGGCGATGACGAGCTCGAAGAGGTGGTGTCCGAGGTGGCCGACGACGAGGCGGCCGACGACGACGAGCTGCTCGACTTCGACGACGAGGTGCCCGCTGGAGAAGGCGCCTTCGCCGACGACGCCGACGCGTACAAAGGCGTGAAGAAACCGAGCGTCTCGTTGGCCCCCGCGCAGGCGACCGACGTGAAGGCGCTCCTGTCGCAGGTGCGCAGGTCGAAGAAGAAGCCGGCGCGCTGATTCAGAGCGGGCAGATGGACGTGGCGTTCGGGCACTGACACGGCCCCTGCGACAGGCCCGACGAGATGCAGCTGCCTGACGAGGTGCAGACGTATTGCACCTCGCTCCCGCAGGCCTGGAACATGCCGCCGCAGCCCTCGCACACGGTGCCGCAGTCGACGCCCGCGGGGTTCCGGGTGCAGCTCCGGGAGGTGGCGCTCGGCGCTCCAGCGATGCAGGCGCCCGCGGTGTTGCAGGTGCTGTTGGTGACCGTCCCCGCCTCGGTGCCCGAGAGCGAACAGGGCTGATTCACCGGCGCCACGCAGACGCCGCTCCACGTCGTGCTCGAGCCGCAGGCCTGGCCGTTGGGGTTGAAGGTGCACGAGCGCGAGGTGGCCTGGGGCCCGCTGGCGACGCACTGGCCGCTCGCGTTGCAGGTGTTGTTGGTGATGGTGCCCGCCTCGGAGCCCGTCGTCGAACACCCGCCGCCCACCTGCGAGCAGACGCCCGTCCACATCGTGCTCGAGCCGCACGGCGTGCCCGACGGGTTGAAGGTGCAGCTGCGCGAGGTGGCCGTGCTGCTGGTGACGACGCACTGGCCGCTCGCGTTGCAGGTGCTCGTCTGAATCGTGCCCGCCTCGGTGCCGGTGGTGGAGCAGCCGCCGCCCGTCTGCACGCACATGTTCGACCACACCGTGGTGGTGCCGCACCCGGTGCCCGACGGGTTGAAGGTGCAGCCCTGGCTCGACGTCATCGCCGCGCCCACGACGCACTGGCCAGCGGCGTTGCAGGTGCGTGGTGTGGTGGTGACGACCTGCGTGCCAGCCGTCGCGCAGCCGCCGCCCGACTGGGTGCAGGCGCCCGTCGACGAGCTCGTGCCACAGTCGCGCCCGCTCGGGTCGTAGGAGCAGCCCCGCGTGGTGGCCTGGCTGGCTCCCGTCACGCAGGTGTTGTTCGAGCAGGTGCGCGGCGTCAGCGTGCCGCTCTCGCTGCCCGTGGTGGGGCAGGCGCCGGCGCCCGGGCCGCAGGTGCCGGTCCAGGTGGTGGTGCTGCCGCAGTCGGTGCCGTTGCGGGCCGTCACCGCGTCGGCCGGGCAGGTGGGCGAGGTGCCATCGCAGCGCTCGGGTGCGTCGCAGGTGCCCGTCGACGGCCGGCACTCGACGGTGTTGCCCGAGATGCTGCAGGTCCCGACGCTGCCCGCGCGGTTGCACACCTGGCAGTCCATCGCGCCGTTGCCGCAGGCCGTGTTGCAGCACACGCCGTCGACGCAGGTGCCGCTGACGCACTCGACGCCCGCGCCGCAGGTGGTGCCGTTGGGCTTCTTCGCTGCGCACAGCGTGCCCGAGCACCACGTGGTGCTGGGGCAGCCGGCCGAGCACGGAATCGGGCAGTCGACGGCGGTGCCGTTGCAGCTCACCATGACGCCGCACGGCGGCTCGCCCGGGTCGCCCATCGGAGAAGGCCGGCAGGTGCCCATGAAGCCCGGCAGGTCGCAGCGGTCGCAGGAGCCCGAGCACGCGCTCCCGCAGCACACGCCGTTCGCACAGACGCCCGAGGTGCACTGGAAGCCCTGGGTGCAGGCCTGCCCGTTGCTCCGCGTCACGCGGCAGGTGCCCTGGTCGCAGAAGGTGCCCGCGGCGCACTGGCGCGCCGAGCTGCACGTGGTGGGGCAGATGGCTTGCCCGTCACAGACGAAGGGCGCGCAGCTCGAGGCCGTGCCTTCTGGGAGCACGGCGCATTGGCCCTGACGGCCGGGCTGGTCGCATGACTCGCACGCGCCCGAACAGGAGCGGTCACAGCACCGGCCCTGCGCGCATACGCCCGAGGCGCAGGTGCTGCCGGAGCTGCAGGGTTGCCCGAGCGGACTGCCCGCCGAGCCGCCACCCGTCGCGCTCCCACCGCTGGAGCCACCGCCCGTCGCAGTGCCACCACTGGAGCCGCCGCCCGTCGCAGTGCCACCGCTGGAGCCGCCGCCCGTCGCAGTGCCACCGCTGGAGCCGCCGCCCGTCGCGTTCCCGCCGCTCGAGCCGCCGGCGTCTCCTCCGCCCTGACCGCCGCTGCTCCCACCGGCCGTGCCACCGCCGACCTCTCCGCCGCCAGACGCCCCACCGGCCTCGGCTCCACCAGCCGTTCCACCACCGACCGCGCTCCCACCAGCTGCGCCTCCGGCGCTCGCTCCGGCCTGTCCACCGGCGGCTCCACACCGCTCACGGCACGCACCTTCGCAACAGACGAGCGCATCGGGGCACCCACCATCGGCGCACGCGAAGAGAGCGACCTGCGAGGGGTCGACACACACACAGCCTGAGGCCACCAGGCACACCGCCATGATGCTCGAGACACGCACCCGCACGAGGTTACGGGAATGTGGACGGCCGCGCACGAGCCCGACACTCGAGGTGTCCGGGGCCGAGCACCACTCCTCGAGGAAGCTGCACCAGATACACCTCCCCACGTTCAAGGCGTGTGGGACGCGGAAACTCGCGCGGCGGCCCGGCGTGTACTCTCTCGAACCAATGCTCAGAGTCTTCGCTGTCGTGCTTGGGTGCGCCGCCCTGGTGGCGGTTGGGGTCGAGGCCTGGCACGACTTCGTCTGGTTCGGTGCTCGCTCCAAGCGCGCGGAGGCGGTCCGGAACGTCGGTCAGCTCTGTCATGCCCAGCGCACGCTCCTCGCGGCAGGCCGCCCGTCGTCCACGTGGCGGGGCCTCGGTATCGAGTTGGAGCACCGGAACCGGTACGCCTACTTCATCGCGCACGGCGGGGCCCTCGAGCTGCGCACGGACGACCGCCGCCCCGCACCGCCCAACCCCGATGCGACCGGCCTGCAGGCTGACCCCAGCTTCGACCCACACCTGGTCGTGTCCGAGCGTGACGTGCCATCATCGCTGCTCGGCGGCCTGCAGCTGGGAGCGAACGGCGCCTGCCCCGCCTGCACCTGGGTGATGGTGGCCGTCGGCAACATCGACGTGGACCCAGCGTTCGACGTGGTGAGCGCCTCGACCGCGCCGCGAGTCACCCCGGCTGGAAAGACGGTCGAGGCGTGTGAGCCCTTCGTGGAGCGTGACGACCTCCCGCCCGGGCCCCTTCGCCAGCTGTTTCGCTGAGGGGCTCCCGAGGCGCACGACGACGACATGGCCCTGGGCGGTCCCGAAACGACCGTTCGCGAACGTGCTTCGACCATCCACCGCGCACGGTGCCGCTTCCGGCCGCGCGCATGGCGAGCTGGGCTCGTGAAACCAACGGGGCTGCACGAGCTGTGTCAGGCTGTCGCGGTGGTGCCCCGTTCTCCTCCATCGTCGGCCGGGCGGACGCAGGCGCCACCGCGTTCCACCCGGGCCGTCAGCCGCACGGAGTCTTCATGAGCGTGCCCGAGACGAGCCTCGTGCGGGCGACGTGGCTGGCGCTGCTGGCGCCGAAGCGGCTGGTGCCCATCGTCGTCGTCTGCATTCCGCTCGTCTTCACGCAGGCGGCCTTCTCGCGTGAGCCGCTCGCGACGCCGCTGGGCATCGCCATGTGCCTCGCCTTCGTCGCGCTGGCGCCGGTGAGCTACCGCGTCCTCTTCCCCGACGGGCTCGACCTCTCGCACGGCGCGGTGCGGCTGGTGCTGTACGCGCTGGTGGGCGCGGGCGTCGTTCTCTCGCTGGGCGTGGGCGTGCCGAAGCTGCTGCAGATGAAGCCGACGTTCCTCACCGACCGGCCGTCGCTCGCCGTCATCATCGCCATGTTCCTCGTGGGCGGCTGGGGCCTCGGCCGTGACGTCGGGTTCGAGCAGCGGGTGAAGCGGCTCCAGGCCGAGGCCGAGCGGGCGCAGCTGCTCGCGTTGCGGGCGCACCTCGACCCGCACTTCCTCTTCAACACGCTCAACGCCATCGCCGAGTGGTGCCGCATCGACGGCGTGGTGGCCGAGGCGGCGGTGCTGAAGCTGTCGCAGATGCTGCGCGCGGTGCTGGCGGGCGTGAAGGAGCCCCTGTGGCCGCTCGAGCGCGAGCTGGAGCTGACGCGCATGCTGTTCGACCTGCACCTCTTGCGCGACAAGGAGCTCTTCACCCTCGACGTGCAGGTGCCCACGCCGCTGCCGGCGCTGAAGGTGCCGCCGATGTCGGTGCTGACGCTGGCCGAGAACGCGGTGAAGCACGGGCCGGCGAAGGGGCACCGGGGCCAGGTGCGGCTGTCGGTCGAGCGCGTCGGCGCCGAGGTGGTGGTGCGCCTCGAGAACCCGGGGCCGTACGATGGGCCTCGTGACGGGAGCGACGGCTTGCCCACGCTCGAGAAGCAGCTCGCGCTCGCGACGGCCGGCCGGGCGCGCTTCACCATTGGCCCCATCGCCGACGGCCGCACCCGTGCCACGCTCACGTTCCCTGGAGACCTGACATGACGGCCCTGCGTGTCCTCATCGCCGACGACGAGCAGCTCGCTCGCGCGCGCCTCACCCGGCTGTTGTCCGCGATGGAGCACGTCACCATCGTCGGAGAAGCGAAGGACGGCGATGAGGTGCTCGCGCGGGTGCGCGACGGCGGCATCGACGTGGTGCTGCTCGACGTGCAGATGCCGAAGTTGACGGGCGTCGAGGCGATGGCGCTGTGGCCGGCCGACGGCCCGTGGGTGGTGTTCTGCACCGCGCACGCGGAGCACGCGGTGAAGGCCTTCGAGGTCGAGGCGGTGGACTACCTGCTCAAGCCCGTCGAGCCAGACCGGCTGAAGAAGGCGCTCGACAAGGCGCGCCAGCGCGAGACGAAGGAGCGCTTCAGCGACGCCGTGAAGAAGCACCAGGCGATTGCCCGGCTGCCGGTGCAGACGCGCCAGGGCCTCGTGCTGCTCGACCCCCGGGTGGTGACGCACGCAGTGCTCGAGGGTGAGCTCGTCACCGTGCACACGAAGGACGCGTCGTTCCTCACCGACTACACGCTCAACGACCTCGAGCAGCGCCTGTCGGGCGGCAGCTTCGAGCGGGTGCACCGGCGGGCGCTGTTGAACCTCGAGGCGGTGACGCGGCTCGAGCCGCTCGAGACGGGCGGGTACCTGGCGCGCACGGTGAACGGCGGCAGCGTCGAGGTGTCACGGCAGGCCGCGAGAGACCTGCGCAAGCGCCTGGGCCTGCGGAAGGGCCCCGATGACGAGGGGTAGGGCAAGCTCGGCATCGTGGTCGTCGCGCTCGTGGGCGCTTTACCGCTCCACGGACAAGGTGAACCGAGCGCGAACGGAACGGAGCGGCCTGACGGACAGCCTCGTCGTCTCACCGCGCCACCACGCCTCGGGTGACGTCGCTGTTGCCGCATCTGCAGCGAGACCTCCGTCGAGTTGGTGGCGCCGGGCTTGACGCCCACGTCGGGCACCGCGTCTCAGCCCCTGCCCGCCCCCTCGGAGGTCGTCCCCGTGTCCCGGCGCCGACTCCGCTCGATGTTCACCCGGGCGATGGCCGTGAGCCGCTCGACGCGGAGCGGCGCCAGCAACGCCTTCAGCACGCTGGCCAGGGCCGACCGCGGCTTTGCGTCGCGCAGCGCCGCCTCGAGGAGCTCGAGGTTCCAGTGGGTGATGGGAATGGACCGCCCGGTCCCTCCGAGCCACGCGCGCGCGAACCGGCCGAGGTCAGTCGAGCCTCGAGCCCACTCGCACATCGCCTTGATCAGCACCCCGCGCTCCTCGTCGTTCGACACGGTCAGGGCTCCCTCGAGCAGCGCCACGACGTCGGCGCGCCTGGCCGCGGGCACGCGAGGGAAGAGGGTCCTCAAGGCCGCGAGGTCGTCGTCGCTGAGCAGCACGCGCTGGAGCGCAGAGACGGCCAGGTCGCGCTCTTCGTCGTCGCCGTCCTCCAGCACGGGCAGCAGTGCGCCCGCGCTGCAGTGGGCCGAGACCCCCTGAAGCACCGCCTGCCGGTTCGCGTGAGGGCTGGCGAGCAGCTGCGGCAGCGCCTGCGGATCGAGCTTCACGTAGCAGCGCTGCGCGAGCGCCTGCGCGGTGGGGCTCAGCCTCGAGCGGAGGAGTGGCCGCAGCTGGCCGGCGAGCCGGGCGCCCAGCGGCGTCGCCACGCGGTCGAGCATGGTGAGCGCAGGCACCAGTTCCTCGGGAGCGGGGCCTGCGGCGATGACCTCGAGGACGAACTCGATGACCTCGCGCGAGGCCGGCGCGTGCCAGAGCAGCAGGGTCGCCACTTCGGCATCTTCCACCTGGTACATGAGGCGCTGCCACAGCAGTCCCGGCAGCCGCTCAACGAGCGGACCGCTTGTGCGCGGGTCCTTCGCGAACGTCGTCAGCAGCAGGGCCTCGAGCGCCTGGTGGCTGGGGCGCTGGGGCTTTTCCGGCTTGATGAGCCCGCGACGCGCCGCCGCGCGCAAGATGGCGTCTTCGTTCCACATCTTGACGACTTGCGCGAGCCACGCGCCGTCGGGGGAGGAAGGCGGATCGAGTGAGAAGGCGGGCACGCCTTCCCTGACTCGGCTCGGGCGAATTGTCGCGTGCTCAGGCCTTCGGGGCCGGCGTGTCGCTGCCGTTGTGGTCCTGCTTCTGCTCGGCGGTGTTGGGCGTCTTGACCGTGCCCAGCAGGCGCTCGACCCGGCGGTTGCCGATGCCGAAGTTCGAGTCGACGTCGGCGAAGTGGTGCGACATGTGGTGCGCGCGCACCGTCTTGCCCCCGCGGTGCGACGGACAAGGTGAACAAAGCGCGAAACCGTGGAGGAGGCCCAGAGGCCGCTGCTCCTCCGCCGACTCCGGCCTCGCTCGCCGCCTCCGCGACGCCATGCGTCTCCCTCGTCGTGACAGACGCGCTCGCTCGCGCCATCGACGCGTTTCTTTCCGCCCGCGGCGGCCAGGCGCGTGCCGCGTCGAAAGCCTCAATCTGCTTTCACGAGTTGGCCGTCGGGGCCGGCAACAAATGTCGCCTTCGGGGGATCGCCACGCTCGTACTGCCGGAAGTGCATCTCCGCGTCGACAAACAGGCGGTGACTCCCCTCTTCGTCGCCTGCTCGGGCCTTCTCAATCGCCCCTGCGACTTCCTTCTGCACCAACTCAAGCAGCTCCTTCTTCCAGCCCTGGCGGGTCCGCGTAACGAGAGCTGCCAGTCGTTCAGCAACCTGGGCTGCTTTCTGCTCAAACGAAAGACCGGCAGGCGTCGGATAGTCGGAAAGTGGGAAGTCGGCGAGAACTGCGAGCCCGTCACCGACAGCGACGGCAATCGAACGAGTTGCTGCAAGAGTCATCGGTGCCTCAACGGCCCAACGGTCGGCCCTACGATCATCACGTCATCGCCCTGCGGTCGGACCGTAGACGGAGGTGTGCAAAGCGAGAAACCGTGGAGGAGGGCCAGAGGCTTCGGGCGCCTGCCGGGAGGGGTCGTTGCCTCGCTGATCTACCCACCAGAGGCATCGCCGTAACTGGGTGAGCCGCCGCCAAGCCAGTACCAGGAGCCACCACCGCCGTCGAACAATCTCTGCAGGAGCTCCGTGAACGACAACGCCACGATGCGGCAGTCGCCGGCAACCCCATGGCGGTCCCAGAAACTGTCATGGCAGCGACCTGTCCGGTCAGCATGGCAGTCAATCGTAATCGCCTCTTCCCGTCCTCCACGCGCCACGATGTACCAGGTATCTGATATGTCATCAGGGCATTCACTTCCCACGATCTCCGGGTTCGCCCTGACAAGCTCTTCAGGCCCGACAACTCGAATTGGATAGGTGCTGTGCTCGAAAAGAGTCGCGCCCCCGGCAAGCCTGTAGAACTCAGCCAGGTCATCGGGCAGTCGATCGCCCTCCCGGAGAACAGGCTGCCCACGGGGTGCCGCCACCTTGCAGTCGCGCGCTTGCCGAATCTGGTGAAGAACTCGCTGCAGCTCGGTCATGGGGCTCCTCCTGAGACAGACTGGTGAAACGCCCAGAAGAACCGTCGAGGCCTCAATCGACCGGGAGGTACAGAATCCACAGCCATGACGCTGTCAGCGGGCCGACGCTGAAGTTGCCGTTCACCAACTGCTCCTGCGACAGCCAGAAGCTCTTGCCATCCCAGGGCTCCTGGATGAGGAATTGGCGGGTGCCGCCGACGTCTCGAACGTCGGTGAACACCATGCAGTGGTTGGTGCTGGGCCCTGCGACGAAGGGCACGTCGTCACCCCGCTCGAGGAGCCCGGCGAGCGTCTCGAGGGCGGCGGTTCGAGACTGGGCGTCGGAGACGTTCGTTCGAACGAACCGGTGCCCGGTGGTGCCGGCGAGCACCTGGTCAATCGTCCGCTCAGGCCACATGCCCCAGCCGCTCATCGTGGGCCGCGCAACGGCGCTGCCGCCCCCCGCCTCGAGCCAGCGCCGCTGCTCCTCCCCGATGGGGCCGGTAGGGTTGGTGAAGGACGCGACGGGCTCCTCGTGCATCGCCCAGGACGCGACCGGGTCGGCCTCGGCCTGCACGATTTGGAACGAGGTCGGCACGCAGGACATCGCGAAGCGCTGCATCAGCCCTTCGGCCACGTCGTCCCCGTCGAGGTCGATGACCGAGGTCCGGTCGATGAGGGTTTCGCGCGTCTGGCCGCGAATGGCCTCTGCGAAGCGGGTGAGGACGGCGAGGGCGCTGGCTGCCACCGTGTCGTCGGTCGAGGTGAGCTCGCCTGCGCGCGCGGCGACTGCCTTGTAGAGCAGCGCGCGTTCGAGCTCGGGCGCCGCAGGGCCGGCCATCTGGGTGAGGGCCACGATCGCGTCGCGCCGCGATGCCGGCAGGGCCACCATGGTCTTCGCGGCCGCGAGGCTCTGCTCCACCCCCAGGACGCCCTCGAACGCGGCCACGTCGGCTCCCCGGGGTTCGGCGATGCCACGAACGAGGGCCTCGACCATCGCAGGTGACCACGGGTGTTGCGACGCGATGACGACCTGCGAGAGCGCCTCGAGGGCGATTCTGGCGCGCCGCTCGTTGGGGCCGCTGACGACTGGAGTGGGCGCCGACGCCGCTGGCACGTTGAGCGCCCGCAGCTCGCGGCCCGAGGAAGGCACGCCGAACAGCACGTGTCCCTTCGGCGTCGGGAGCACGCCAGGCCCCTCTTCGAAGGACCGGCCCAGGTAGAGTTGGCCTTTCGCGTCCGAGAGGGCCGCGATGGCGGTCCGGGCTTCCGTCGCGTTGGCGCCAGCGGCGCGAAGCAGCGCCATGGCGTCGGTCGGCGTGACGGGCACCACCTGCGAGGGGAGCTCCCCCCCAAACCCGAGGCGGGAGAGCTCGGTCATCGTGTTGAGCCGAGGTGGCGCGCCCACCGACGCCGACGCCGTTCGCACCGACCGCAAGAAGGCGCTGCCCTGCCCGAGAGAGCCCGTGGTGAGCGACGACAGGGTGGTGTCTGCTGCGGGGGTGGCGACGTTGGCGAGCTGCTCCGCATAGGTGCGCGCTGCAGGCGTCAGCTTCGCCTCGGCCAGCACCTTCCGCAGGCTGGCTCTTTCCCAGGCGTCGACCGACGACGTCGACAGCTCGGCGCCCACGAGGAGCTTCGCGGCGTCGGCGATCTCCTGGCGCGACACCGTCGTGCCCGAGGCCGAGCTGGCTGCGCTCGCCTGCGTGATGGCTGCGTTGAAGGCGGCCACGCTCGGCGTCGTGGCCGGCGGGGCAGCGCGCTCCCGAACCCGACCTGGTGTCGCGTCCCACTGGACCGTCGCGCGCCCGTTCGCGTCGAGGCCCGTCACTCCCGAGGCGAGGAGCGTGCCGCGCTGGGAATACACCTCGAGGAAGCCCTCGGGGCCGTTCGTCGTGGTGTGCAGCGCGAAGAGGGCGTGTCCCTGGGCTTGCGTCTGCAGGAGGCGCACGGTGCCGCCCTGGGCCTCGCTCCAGCTCTGGTACATCGCATGCGCGCGTTGGAGCGATTGCGGCCCGGTCGTCGGGGCCTGCGCGCGCCCCACCTCGAGGCGGTCGAGCGTCGTCGCGTTCGAGAAGTCGAGGGCCTCGGCCCAGCGTCGCGCGGCCGCAGTCGCCGAGGTCGACCCAGAGCCCGTCGTGACTCGAGAAACAGGTACCGTCATGAGGCGACAGCTTTGCCCAGAGAGTGGCGGGCGTGCGGGAAAACGCACTCGAGCGCGACAGGCTCCAACTCACGTCGCACCTGCACGCCTTGTCGCCTGAGGGTCGGCGAGCGACCTGCGCAAGCGCCCCGATGACGAGGGGGAGGGCCCGTGTCACACTCCGGCGAGGCCGCACCAACGCCCAACCGACCTGCTGATGGCGACTCCCTTCAAGCTCAGGCGCGGGTTCGTGGTCGTCGCGCTGGTGGGCCTCGGGCTCCTCCTCGCGGGTCCCTGGGCCACGCGGCGGCGGGTGAGCCTCGAGGTGGCCGACGAGCTGGTGGCGACGTCACGCCTCGTCTTCGAGCGTCCACCGGTTCGAGCGCCGGTGACCGATGACCGCTCCGTGGTGGAGTGCCTCGAACGGGCGCTCCCGGCGGCGAGCCTGGCCCGACCGCCCGCGGGGCTTTCCGGCGCGTTTGGTGACGGTGGTGCCTGGCCCGACGGGAGCGCGACGTGGGTCGAGGCCCAGCGGAAGAACGTCGAGCAGCTCCGGGCGTGCCTGGGGGCGCCTGCGGTGGGGCCGTTCGACTTCGACTGTGACGTGGGAGCGCCGCTTCCTCGCGGGCTCCTCCTTCAAGTGGGGCTGACGTGGCTCCGCGGCGAGGTGTCCGGTGCGTTCGACGGCGGAGCGCCGCTGTCGGCGTGTCTCGACGTCACCGCGCTGGAGCGAGACGCCCCCGCGCTGCACGGGCTGGTGGGGGCCATGCAGGCTGCCGCGAGCGCGAGGTCCACCCTCGAGCCCTGCGCGCGCGCGCTTGCCCAGGCGAGTGCCAGTGACAGACGGCTCGCGAGCGAGACCTTCGCGCGGCTGAGAGCCACGAGCCTGCCCATCGCCTCGGTGATGCGGCTCGAGCGCGGCATCACGGGCGTGAGCGCCTTCGGCGGAGCCCTCCGTCGCGTGGACCTCGAGCGCCTGCCACTCCGCGCCCGTGGGTGCGCCGGTCGTCAAGACGTCGAGTCCCGCTGGCTGTTGTTGCCGTCGGTCTGGGAACGACTCCGCGCGCTCGAGCGCGTCGCCGAGGGTGATCCGCTGTTGGCGTCACCAGAGGCCGAGCAGCTCCTGTCCGAACCCGGCTTCCTCGAAGCGCTCGCCAACGACCCGTTCATGATTCCCTGGCCCCGCTTCGCCAGGAGGTACACGGCTGTCGCGCTGAAGCTCGACGCGCTCCTCGCGCTCGACGAAGGGCTCGCAGGCGCCGCACCACGCGACACGCCCGCGCTCAAGGTCACACCTCACGACGGCGGGCTGACCCTCGAGGTGGGCTTCGAAGAAGGCTGGACCCAGGTCGACGTGTCGACGCGCGGCGGGTCGCCCGTCACGCCCCGATGACGAGCCGCGCGAACGCACCGCACGACAGGCCGATGAGCGCGCCCACCATGACGTCGAGCGGGTAGTGCGCGCCCAGGGCGACGCGCGAGAAGCCCACCAGGCCCGCGAAGCTGGCCACGCGATGGCCGTCGCCACCGCCGCCGCCGTGTGGCCCGAGGGGAACGAGAACGCGTCGGGGTTCTGCACGAGCGCTTCGAAGCCCGCGATGCCTGCGTTCGGGCGCCGCCGCTTCGACAGCCGCTTCACCACCTGCGCCACCAGGGCCGCCACGCCCGCCGACGCGCCCAGCCGCAGCGCGAGGAGCTTCGTGTCAGGGCTCCCCACCGCCGCCAGAATCAGCCCCACGAAGACCCACACCTGCGCGTCGCCGAGGTGGGTGACGGTGCGCAAAAGCCTGATGGAGAGCGGCCGCTGCCACCGCACCACCCGCAGGAGCACCCGCTCGTCCCACGCCAACAGCCGTCGCCACGCGGTCATGATCAGCTTCTCCTCGACACGCGAGGCGCCGCCATGAAGGCCTTGAAAACTCGGCGTGAAGCCTGGCCGGGCCCGCGTGACGGGAACGTCATGAACTGACGGTGGCGCCCACCGCCGAGGCGGGACCCTGGAAGAAGAATGGAGGACCGATGCGCCGTTTTCCGGCTGGCCCTGTCTCAAGGGAGCCAACGCAGCTTCGCGAAGGCCCGTGCCCTGCAGCCCGGTTCGAGTCCTCCTGCTTCCCGCTTCGTCCGACAGCCCATGAAAACAGCCCTCGCCCTGACCATCCTCGTCTCTTCAATTGCTTCCGCGCAGGAGACCCCGGCGCCGACCGCGGCTCCGTCGACCGTCACGGCGTCGACGGGTCGGATTCGCTGGGGGCTCTCTGGGAACGGCGGTTGGCACTTTCCCCAGCCCGCCCTGTCGTTGGGGACCGAGGGTCGCATCGGCTACCAGATCAACAGCATGTTCGGCGCCTATGCGACGCTCGGAGGCCTCTTCGGCTTCGGCTTCGGCGGGTCGGCCTCGGCCACCGGCGCCACGGCGAGCGTCACCGCGTTCTCCCGCTGGTACATCGGGGCCATCGCAGAGCTCCTCGTGTCCGACCTCTTCTTCGTGGGCGCGGGCCCGGTGTTCGCAAACGGCGGCTTTGCGGGTGTGACCGCCTCGGCGAACCCCGACGGTGTCGGCGGCGCAGTGTTCGCGCACGGTGGGCCCTCCGTCGGACTTGACGTCAGGCTGGGTCTCCAGCTCGGTCGGCAGCCCGACGGGGCGGGCACCCGCAAGAGCGGCTTCAGCCTTGGCCTGAGCGCGATGACGCTCTTCCACCCCAACACCGCGGTCGTCCGCACGCAGGCGGGCATGGATGGTGGCCGGGTCGATGTGTCCACCACCGAGCTCATGGTGACCGTCACGCCGATGCTCATGCTCGGCTACGACTGGCGCTGATCAGCCCGCCCAGGTGACCGTCAACGCAGGGGCGACGCGAGGCGCGCGAGCAGCGCGTCGGCGAACCGTCCCGGCGCGTCGGGGTGCAGGCGGAAGAAGAGCTCGGGCTCGACCACCTCGAGCTCCATGAGCCTGAAGCCGCCCGCCTGTTCGACGCCGTCGACCCGCGCGTACAGGGCGTCGGGCACGGCGACCGAGATGATGCGCTCCGCGGCGTGGATGAACGCGGGCGGTGGCTCGCCCAGCACGCTGTGCCCACCGTGGTCCGGCTGCACCCGATAGTCGCCCGGCTTCGGGCGCTTCTGCACCGCGTGGTTGTATCGGCCTCCGAAGAAGACGAGCGACCACTCACCGCCCGCCTCGATGCCCTCGACGTAGGGCTGCAGCATCCACTCCGAGTCGACGGGGTGTGCCTTCGCGAGTCGGACCACCTCGTCGACCTGCGAAGCCTCGAAGCGCTGGGCACCCCAGGCGTTGGCCGTGAACGAGGGCTTGAGCACCGCTCGGCGCCAGCCCCGGCGCGCCAGCTCGTCCGGGAGCCGCTCGAGCTCCTCTGGCCCGAAGAACGCGGTCGGCACCGTGTCGAGGCCCAGCGCGGCGAGCTCACGGAAGTACGTCTTGTCCTGGTAGCGGGCGAGCATCGCCGGCGGGTTGAAGACGGGCGTACGCACGTCGGCGAGCGAGGTGATGAACCTGCGGAACGCCTGCCGGTGTTTGTACCAGTCCCACGGCGAGCGCATGACGAGCGCGTCGAAGCGGCTGGCGTCGAACGGACGATTCCACACCACGGGCTCGACCTCGACCCGCCGTGCATGCAGGGCCGCCACCGCTGGGTGGTCGTCGACGGCGAGGCTCGACCAGGACTCCGCAGTGACGAAGCCGATGCGCATGGGCCGCCGCTTAGCGCCCGTCACCCGGCGTGTCGCGCCGCACGGAGCGCTCACTCGCGCGTCAGCGTCACCGTTCGGAACGACAGGCAGCAGCGTGGCGGCCCGGATTGAGTCTCCCTCGGCGCGCCACGCGAACCTCCCGCCGCCTGGGTCAGCCCTCGCTCGGGACGCCGCCCAGCAGCGTGGCGAGCTCCGCCCGGCCCCGCACCCCGAAGCGCGCGTACACCGAGCCGAGCTGGTTCTTCACCGTCTTCGTCGACACGCCCCGCGCGGCGGCCACCTGCGCGAGGGGGCGCCCGCGGAGCGTCAGCTCCACCACCCGCTTCTCCGACGGCGACAACCGCGCCCACAACGGCACGTTCGGCCCCGCCGTCAGCGCGAAGACCTCGTGTTGGCCGTCGAGCGGGGCCTTCATCGGAGCGACGCCTCCGAACAGGGCGGCGAGGTCGGCCCGGCTCTTCACCCCGAGGCGGCGCAGCAGCGTGCGCGTGGCCCGGCTCACCGTGCCCACCTGCAGCCCGAGCGCGTACGCAATCTCGCTCGTGCTCCGGCCCTGCACCAGGTACTCGGCGATGTCGACCTCACGGGGCGCGAGCGCGCGCAGCGAGCGGCTCGAGAACCGGTTCTGGTGCGCCACCACGAAGCGGCGGGAATCGGTGTCGACCCAGTCGACGATGGTCCACTCTCCGGCCACCAGCCCCTTCCACATGAGCAGGGCTTCTTCGGGGCTCGTGCGTCGCAGGCTCCCGCGGCTGCGGTCGACCGCCTTCACGGCCCGCTCGAGCGCCTCCTTCGCCGACTCCCGCTGCGCCGCGCCCTCGGCATGCAACACCCGGCCGCTCGGCGACAACACCGCTGCCGGCGGGTGCGGGTGCTCTCGCAGCGACTCCCGCAGGCGGAAACCCGAGCTGAGGTGCGTGGTGATGCGACGCAGGCGGCGGCGCTCCGAGGGCAGCAGGTGAATGGTGTGTCTCGAGAGCGCGCTGATCATCAACCCCCGGCGCGCCGGCTGGCTCACGATGAGCATCCCCACCGCGTCGGCGACGCCCGGCAGGCCCACGTCTCGGCTGATGGCCGAGATGGCCGTCTCCATGCCCATCTCGTGTCCTGCGCCGATGAAGTCGATGGCGTGAGGGCCGTACAGCGAGACCCGCTCGTTCGCCGACAGGCTGCTCGCGAGCAGCGACATCGTCTGCGACGCGCGGGCGTCTGCGTTGCCGTGCAAGGGGCTCTGCTCGACGAGGTCGAACGACGCTCCGCCGACGACCCACGAGCCGACGCTCACGCCGAGGCCCTGGTCGAGCCGCCGCGCGAACCGCTCGAACACGCCGTCGAGCCACTGCGCTGGCGTCAACGACAGGTCGTAGGCGAGCTCGAGGGCTGCGATGTCGTCGAAGCGCGGCTTCACGAAGCCGAGTGTTGCAGAGGACGTGGCGGAGCCTGATGGGACCTTTGAGGGTTCGAGCGGGGCGTGCGGGGGCTGAACCGCGTCCGGCGAAATCCGACGAAGCTGGGTCAGACGAGGCCTTGGTGTCGTGCAAAATGTTGAATCAACTCGATTTATTCCGGACGGCGCGCCGAGTGTGCGCAGGTGGTCATCTTTGCGACAAGCACGTGCATGAACACACCTCGGGCGTTGTTGCTGCTGTTGGTCGCTGGGTGCGGGTCCACGACGCGACTCGAGCCCCGGCCGCCGGCGGGAGGCCCCGGGACGGGCATCAGCATCGGGGTGCCGACGAAGGGAACGTGCTCCGGCTGTGTCGTGGGCGACGAGTGTCTGCCGGGCATCGACGATGACATGTGCGGCAGCGGTGGCGTCGCGTGTCGCGAATGCGCGGTGGGGCAGCGCTGCGTTCGTGGCGCCTGCACGGTCGACGTCGTTGATGGGGGCGAGGTCGAGACCGATGGCGGGGCGGGCGCGGCTGGTGGTGGAGCGTCCGGTGCGGCTGGCGGAGCGTCCGGTGCGGCTGGCGGAGCGTCCGGTGCGGCTGGCGGAGCGTCCGGTGCGGCTGGCGGAGCGTCCGGAACGGCTGGCGGAGAGTCCGGAACGGCTGGCGGAGCGTCCGGTGCGGCTGGTGGAGCGTCCGGAACCGCTGGTGGAGCTTCGGGTGCGGCTGGCGGAGCGTCGGCTGCGGCTGGTGGAGCGTCCGGAACGGCTGGTGGAGCGTCTGGTGCGGCTGGCGGAGCGTCGGGTGCGGCTGGTGGAGCGTCCGGAACGGCTGGTAGAGCGTCCGGAACGGCTGGCGGAGCGTCCGGAACGGCTGGTGGAGCCTCGGGAGCCGGCGGCGGTGTGGCGGCCTGCATGTCGGGTTCTCCGTGCGCGGGCCATGATGCGTGCTGCGGGGCGTATCCGTACTGCCGCAGCGCTCCATCGGGTGGTGCGTTGTTCTGCCGGGCTTCGTGTGGGGTGAGTGGCGTGCGGTGCGGCGACAGTCGCGACTGCTGCAACGGGCTGAGCTGCGTGGCCGGTCAGTGCCAGGCTGGAAGCGCCGGCGGTGGCAGCGCTGGCGGTGGTAACGCTGCCGGTGGCTCTGCTGGTGGAGGCGCGACCTGCAACGGCCTCGGCGGCACCTGCAGCGACAGCTACGACTGCTGCGGCGCGAACGATTACTGCGCGAGCACCACGGTGGCCGGGCCCATTCGCTGCGTCTCGGGCCGTGTCGGTCCGGGCCTGCCGTGCGCGGACGACCTCGCGTGCACGTCCAACTGGTGTGACAACGGCATTTGCGCCTCCGGTGGTGGCGGGGCCGGTGGCGGAAGCAGCGGAGGCGCCTGCGTCGCGCGCAACGGCTCGTGCAGCGCGACGGCTCCCTGCTGCGCGTCGGCGCCGTACTGCCGCAGCAGCGACCTCGCGGGCCCGACGACCTGCTTCACCACGCCCTCACAGCGCGTCGGCTTCTCGTGCACGTCGAACGTCGACTGCGGCAGCGGCCTGTATTGCCAGCACGGCACCTGCTGGTCGGGCCTGCAGCTCTGCCAGATGCCGGGTGAGTCGTGCGGCTCGTCGTCTGACTGCTGCAACGGCAACGCGTGCAGCGGCGGGCAGTGCGTGGCGGGCACTGGCGGTGGGGGTGGGAGCTGCTCCACGAGCGGCGAGCTCTGCACGGGCGTCTTCGCGAGCCCCTGCTGCAGTGGGTTGAGCTGCAGCTCGTCGACCGGGCGATGTGTTGGGACTGCCACCTGTCGCGCCAATGGCCAGCTCTGTTCTGCCTCCGCAGGCTGCTGCGCCGGGCTCTCGTGCTCGGGTGGCGTGTGCGGCGCAGCGCCGGTGTGTCGCTCGAGCGGCCAGCTCTGCTCCAGCGCGAGCCCGTGCTGCAACGGCCTGACGTGCAGTGGTGGCGTCTGCGGCTCCGCGCCCGTGTGTCGGCAGACCGGGCAGAGCTGCTCCGCGTCGAGCGCGTGCTGCAACGGCCTGACGTGCAACGGAGGCGTCTGTGGTGCGCCGCCGGTGTGCCGCGCCAACGGTCAGACGTGTTCGAGCGCGAGCGCGTGCTGCTCCGGCCTGTCGTGTCTCGGCGGCGTGTGTGGGACGGCGCCGGTGTGTCGGCAGACCGGCCAGAGCTGCTCCGCGTCGAGCACGTGTTGCAGCGGCCTGACGTGCAACTCGGGCACCTGCGGCGCCCCGCCGATGTGCCGGCCCCTCGGCTCGGTCTGCTCGGCGAGCAGCCCGTGCTGCAACTCGGCGTTCTGCGCCGGGCCTCGGGGAACCGTCTGTCGCACCACCTGTGCCCAGCTGGGAGAAGAGGGCGCCACCACCCGTGACTGCTGCCCCGGCCTGGTCCTCGGCACGCAGGGCTGGTGTACGCGCCCGTGACCGTCAGCGCGCCTGACAGGCTGGGCGCGGGCCCTGTCGACCTCGCGCGCGAGCCATCGGGAGGGGAACTCCCCAGCGATGCCGTCAGAGCCCGCCGGTCACGCGCAGGTTGTGTGCGGTGACCCAGCGGCCGGCCTCGGAGGCGAGGAACAGCACCGCCTCGGCGATGTCGGGCGGCTGCCCGAGGCGACCCAGCGGCGTCTGGCCGACCATGAAGTCGATGGCCGGCCGGGGCATGACGAGCCCGTCGGTCTCGGTGAGCCCGGGCGAGACGACGTTGACGGTGACGCCGCGTGCGCCCACCTCTCGGGCGAGCGCGAAGGCGAGGTGCTCCGAGGCGGCCTTGGTGGCGAGGTAGGTGCCCGCGCCAGCCGTCGGCGCCGTGGTGCCGCCCGTCGAGAACTGCACGATGCGGCCGCCGTCACGCACCCGCCGCGCCGCCTCGCGCAGCACGTAGAACGCGCCGCGCGTGTTGAGCGCGAGCTGGGCCTCGAGGTCCTCGTCCGTGGCGGCCGCGAGAGGCCCGAAGCGGGCGGTCCCGGCGACGTTGACCACGATGTCCGGCGTGCCGACGGCGTCGAACAGCGCCTTCACCTGCGCGGGGTCGGTGCTGTCGGCGCGGTGCGCGAGGGTCGAGGCTCCCTTCGCCTCGAGCGCCTTCACCACGCCCTGCGCCGCCTTCTCGTCGCGGACCCACGAGAAGGTGACCTTTGCGCCCGCCGTCGCGAGCGCGTCGACCACCGCCCGACCAATGCCGCGTGAACCGCCAACCACGATGGCCTGCTTGCCCTTCAGTGCTCGTTCCATGACTGCCTCCTTGAGTGTGCGGGCACGGTAGGAGCGCCAGGCTTGTTGCGGAACGCACATGATTCACATGACATTCATGCGATGAGCGCAACAATCGACGTGCAGACCGAAGACCTGCGGCTCCTCGTGCGCTGCGTCGCCGAGGGCAGCCTGTCGCGGGCCGCGAAGGGGCTGGGGTTGACCCAGGCGGTGGCCTCGCGGCGGGTGCAGCGGCTCGAAGCGGCCGTGGGCACGTCGCTGCTCCACCGCACGACGCGCTCGCTGCGCCCGACGCGTGACGGGGAGCGGCTGCTGGTGACGGCGCGCGCGGTGCTCGGCGAGCTCGAGGCGCTGGAGCAGGGCACGCGGCAGGCGAAGACCGTCGCGGCCGGCGAGGTGCGGGTCTCGGCGCCGGTCCTCCTGGGGCACGCCGTCGGCAGCGCGCTGGCCACCGAGCTCGCGCGCCGCTTCCCCGAGCTCAAGCTCGTGCTGTCGCTGTCGAACGCCCGCGTCGACCTGGTGCGCGAGCGCGTCGACGTCGCCCTTCGTGTGGGCCCCCTGCCGAGCACCTCGCTCCTCGCGGCGCCCATCGCCACCGCGCACCTCGGGGTGTATGCGCACCGGAACTTGTTCACGAAGGTGAAGGCGCCGGCCGACCTGCTCACCGGGCCGTGGGTCGGCCACGAGGCGGACACGGTGGTGCGTGGCGTCGGGCCCGCTGGCGAGCGGTGGAGCGGTCGGGTGTCGCTCCGCTTCGTCTGTGACGACCGGGTGATTCTGCGAGACGCGGCGGCCGCCGGGCTGGGCGCGGCGGTGCTGCCGACGTTCCTGGGCGACCCGGAGCCATCACTTCGGCGCCTGGTGCCCGCCTGGAGCTTCGGGCGTGTGCCGGTGCGGGCGGTCTGGCTCCCCGAGGCCCGGCGAGACCCCCGGGTGCGCGCCGTCGTCGAGGTGATGACCGCGTGGGGCCGTCAGCAGCCGTGGTGAGCCACGCCACGCGAACCGTCGGTGCGGGCGTGTCGAAGCGACGCCGACTGTCTCATTCCCGGGAATACGCCACCGAGCCGATGATGAGCAACGAATCAGGTACCGCACCGATGAACGAGATCCACCCGGGCGCACCGTTGGGTCGAACCTCGAGGAGAAACCCTTCGAGGCGCCAGCGACACCCGCCACCGAGAGGTTTCTCTGGGCAGTGCAGTCGTTCGGGGCCCGCGAATAGTCATCATGGCGTGAAGGGACCTCGGTCCGCTCGTGCCGGATAACGAGGATGTTGCCGCCAGCTGCGAGCTACTCCAGCAGCTCGGCGCGGTCCC
>JALOQF010000471.1 GCA_025459425.1 Myxococcaceae bacterium
CGAGCGGACGTGGAGGGCTATTCGCTCCCCGTGATGCCGGTCGCCAGCATCACCGAGCGGAGTTGGTCGCGCACCGGCCGCCCACGCTTGAAGGGAGCGAGGGCTGGCGTCGGGTGCCGCGCGATGGCCGCCAGCACCGTCTCGGCGCGCGCCGCCAGCGCTTCGTCGCACTGGTCGAGGAAGCCGCCGGGCTCCTCTTCGATGCGGTAGTGCTCGTCGAGCAGGTCCTTGAGGTTCTCGAGCCACTCGCGCTCTGGCATCGGCACGCACAAGGCTGCGATTCCCGCATGGTCCTTTCGGAGCCCGTTGCGGAAGTCGGGTGGGCGGCCGCGGGCGGCGATGAGCGCCGGCATCAGCACTTGCTCCTCGAGGCTGATGTGCCGGAGGAGCGCGTGCCGGTAGGTGTCAAAACGCTCGACGTCGACGCCTCCCTCGGCGAGCAGACACGCGTCGAGGTCGCGTCGGAGTTCGTCGTGCATCGCCGTGAGGACCGCCGAGATTCGCCCCATGGCGCGGGCACTTGTGCAGCGCCTGTGCCGTTTCAGAGGGGAACGTACAGCGAGTGCCCAGGGCCGGAATCGAACCAGCGACACGGGGATTTTCAGTCCCCTGCTCTACCAACTGAGCTACCTGGGCTTGTCCAACCACCTGCAAAAGCGGTCGCGCTTCTGCCTGCGACCGCCATTTCCGTCAAGCACTTCGTCGACGGGTCCTAAGGGCACGGCCTGACGGCGCCGTCACCCGCGGAACGCCGAAGGGTCGACGCCGTGCTGCTCGAGGAGCTTGTACAGGTAGCTCCGGGCGATGCCCGCCTCGCGCGCGGCCGCGGCGGCCGACCCGTGGTGCCGGGCGAGCAGCGCCTCGAGGTAGCTCTTCTCGAAGGCGGCGAGGGCACGTTCCCGGGCGACGTGAAAGTCTCCGCCCGTGGCGGCCTGTGGCGGCTTGGGCAACACCGCGTCTTCACCGAGCGCCAGAATGCGGTCGACGACGTTCTTCAGCTCGCGCACGTTGCCCGGCCACTGCCACGCCGACAGCGCCGCCAGGGCGCTGGGTGACAGCTTCGCGCCCGGGCGGGCCGCCTGCGCGAAGGCCTGGGCGAGCAACGCCACGTCGTCGAGCCGCTCCTTCAGCGCCGGCACCTCGAGCACGATGGCCGACAGCCGGTAGTAGAGGTCGGCGCGGAAGCGGCCCGCCTTCACCAGCGCGGGCAGCTCGTGCTGCGTCGTCGCCACCAGGCGGAAGTCCGAGGCGCGGGTCTTCGGCTCGCCCACCCGCTGGTAGGTGCCCGTCTCGAGCACGCGCAGCAGCAGCGGCTGCAGCTCGAGCGGGAGCGCGGCCACCTCGTCGAGCATCAACGTGCCGCCGTTCGCCGCTTCGACGACGCCCGCCGCGTCCTTCACTGCGCCGGTGAAGGCTCCCTTGACGTGGCCGAAGAGCGTCGCCTGCACCAGCTCGCCCGAGGCCGAGCCGCAGTCGAAGGTGACGAAGGCCGCGCCCGCTCTCGCCGACAGCCCATGGAGGGTTCGTGCGCAGGCCTCTTTCCCGGCGCCCGTCGGGCCGTACAGCAGCACCGAGGCATCCGTCGGGCCGACCTGCTCGAGCTGCGAGAAGAGCCGCCGCATCGGCTCCGAGCGCCCGAGCAGGGGCCCGAGCCCGTCGCGTGGCGTCGCCTGGACCGACACCTTCGGGAGGACGGCGAGCTGGGTGCTGCCGAGCTCGACCACGGCCCCCAGCGGCAGATCGAGCACCGTCAGCCGCGCGCCCTGGTAACGCGTGCCATTCTTCGAGCCGAGGTCGCGCACCCGCACGCGGACGCCCAGCAACTCGATCGAGAGGTGCCGGCGGCTCACCGCGCCATCCGAGAGCTTCAGCTGGCAGTCGCCATGCGTTCCCACCAGCACCGTGCCCGCGTCGACGAGGAACTCGCGGCCGAGGTCGGGCCCCGACAGCACCAGGAGCCGGACCGGCAGGGGCTTGAACGGCGCTGCCGTCTGGTCGAGCGTTCGGGTGTCGTCGGAGCTCATCGCCTGGCGGCGAACTCTACACGCACCGACGACGTCGCCCCCTCCGAGATCGCCACCGTGCGCACTTCGATGCGCCCATCTGGTGCGCGGAAGGTGACGGCGTGGCGCCCCACGGGGAGCGGGTACCTCGAGAAGGGCGTGCGATCGACCGGCGCACCATCGACCAGGACGTCGGCCCACGGCACGGCATCGGCGGCGAGGTACCCGATGCGCACGGGCTGCGCCGCCGTCGGCGGTGGCAGCTTGCCCCGTGCTGGCCGGGTGGCACGGCGATCGGTGGAGGCTCCTCCGCGCAGGTCGAGGCCGGGCACGGTGAGGGGCGCCTGCTCCTGGCCTGCCGAGCCTTCGCGGGTGGGCTCGGCATGCGGGCTCGAGGAGCCGATCGCCTGCGGCGGCTGCGCCGTGGGGGCGATCTCTGCCGGCCGCGGCCCGGCGCCTGACGGTTCATCGCCCCGAAGCAGGGCGGCGGTCAGCTCTGGTCGAGGCGTCGTCGGCGCGCCAGCGCCCGTTCCGTCGGCTGGGGCGGCGTCGCGAACCCGACCGACGCCCACCGCCACCACGGTGACGAGGAGGAGCGCCATCGCCGCGACGAACGCACGGCTCACCCGCGGCGTGCGCTCGGTGACGTCGGGGCGCTGCGGTGGGTCGGCCGAGACGCTGTGCGTGACGCGCAGCACCTGAGAGCGCGTTCCCCCGTGCTGGGAGCCGTCCTCGTCGTGGGGCCGCTGGGCGAAGGGTGCCGCCACGAGGCGAACGTGCTCGGCGAGCTCGGGGGCGCTGGCGACCGGCCCGTCGAGGAGCGCCTTGCGGAAGCTGACGGCATCGGGGAACCGCTCGGCGGGGCTGCGCGCCATCGCCCGCGCGAGCGCGGCTTCAAGGCCGGGGGTGACGTCGGGTCGAACGGCCCGCACCGGCCGCGCCCGGCCGGCGATCACGGCTTGAAACGTCTCGTCCTGGCTCTGGCGCCGGAAGGGGCTGATGCCAGTCAGCAGCTCGTAGAGGGTGACCGCCGCCGAGTAGAGGTCTGCGCGTGCGTCGAGCTCGGCTTCATGGGTGAGCTGCTCCGGCGCGATGTACGCCGCCTTGCCTTGCAGCGCGCCCGACCTCGTCCCGTCGTCGCCGATGCGCGCGATGCCGAAGTCGGTGAGCTGCACGGAGCCGTTGAACGACAGGAGGATGTTCGAGGGCGTCACGTCACGGTGCACGAGCTTGAGCGGTTGGCCCCGCGCGTCGGTCAGCGTGTGGGCGTAGCCGAGGGCCTCACAGACCGACAGCGCGACGGCCCGGACGATGGGCAACGGCACGCTGAGCTTCTGCTCGGCGAGGTGCCTGAGGTGCTGCGACAGGCTCACCCCCTCGACGAGCTGCATCGCCAGGAAGGGGCGGCCCTCGGCCTCGCCCACGTCGAAGATCTCGACGATGTTCGGGTGCCGCATGCGGGCGGCGAGCCGCGCCTCGTCGTAGAAGCGGCGCACGGCGTCGGGCGAGGCGGTGAGGTGGGGGAGCAGGAGCTTCAACGCGACGTGCTTCTCGAAGTCTCCCGTACCGGTCCGCCGGGCGACGAAGACCTCGCCCATGCCTCCCGAGGCCACCCGGCGCACCAGCTCGTAGCCGCTCGACGTGTCGCCCACCGTCGCGCACGGTAGCGCAGCTCGCCGCGGCTGTCGGCGCCTCGAGCGCTACGGGAAGACGCACTGGCTGCCCGGCGCGCGGAACAGCTCGGCGTCGTCGACGAGCACCGAGGCATCGGCGCGGACGTCGGAGCTGATGCGCAGCTCGACGCCCTCTCCACCGATGGCGCCGTATTCTTCGGTCACCACGACCCAGCCGCCGTCACGAATGGCGCCGGTCGACTGGCCGCTGCTGCCGTTGGTGCCGCCGTCGAAGAGCCGCTCCCGAATGGTGATGGTGACGCTGTAGCCGGCATCGAACTCGTTCCGGGCACAGACGCGCGCGCAGAAGAGCATGGGGAAGGACGTCGACCCGCGAATGAACTCGCTGGTGACGAAGGGGCCGGTGTTCGGCTGACCGGTCAGCCGCAGGGCCTGGGCGCCGCTTTTCGCCGGGCTCGACGGTTGACCGACGCCATTGCCCTGACGCCAGAACCGAATGCCGCCGTCGGACAGCTCGAGCTCGAAGCCGGGGTTCGCGAGCAGGTTCCTGCCGATGGGAATCACCGGGCCCGCGTCGGCCCCGCCGTCACTGCCGCCGTCCGTCCCCGCGTCGAGCCCCCCATCGGGGCCTCCGTCGTGAGCCGGCCCGGCGTCGGCGCCCGCGTCGAGCCCGGCATCGGGGCCAGCGTCGACGCCTGCGTCTTCGAGCCCGTTTCCCGCGTCGGCCCACTGGCACCGCTCGGCGATGCAGACGAAGTCGTCGCTGCACGGGCGCTCGGCGCTGCAGCGCTTGCCCGTCTCGTCGAGCGGCGGCGGCATGCAGGCGACGAGGCCGCACGCCCACGCCACCGCGAGCCGGAAGAGGCGCCTCGTCACCATGCGAAGAGCACCGTCGAGGTGAGCGCCGCGGCGCCTGCCCCGATGAAGAAGCCGGCGGCGAGCCCGCTCTGCTCGACCGCCTCGCGGTGGGTGGCGCGCGCGGTGTCGGCCCAGTCACCGGGAGGGCGGGTCGAGTCCCTCGCGGCGCGCTCGAGCGAGAGCGAGCTCACCTGGAGCCCGAGCCCCACCCCGGCTGCCACGACGGCGGCTCCGCCGATGACGAGCGCCGCGATGGTGGTGCCACGGAGGCCCGGGGGCGGCGGTGCGGGCGGTGCCGGGAGCGCGTTCACCTCGACGACCCGCGGGGCCTCCCTCGAGCCCAGCGCGCTCAGCACCTCGCCACCACCCTCGGCGAGCTGCACGTACCACTGCACCGGGACCCCGGCGGCGCGGGGCAGGGGAAAGTCGACGGTGCGTGCGGTGACGGTGAGCGCCGTCTCGACCCAGGCCCCCTCGCCCCGCCGCTCGAAGAGCACGGC
>JALOQF010000472.1 GCA_025459425.1 Myxococcaceae bacterium
CCTTCGCTTCCAGTGTCTCGGCCTCGGGCCGTCTCTTAATCATCCCCCAGAAGTCGCATGCACCGACTGGGCCCTCAACCCCACCCCTGAACGGTTACGCCCGAGGTCGTGAACGCTTCTCGCCATGAGCGCTGCGCTCCGCGAACAGCGGCGGACATCGCGACAGTCTGAGACGCCACCGCGACGGAGGCGAAAGCGCCCCTCGCTCCGAGGGCCTGTCACGACGCGCGGGACGCCTTCCGACGAACGCGAAAGCACACGTCTCGAACGATGGGCGTCGCGCGTCACGCCGCGTGGAGATGCCACTGCGACGGAGAGAAAGCGCTCCTGTCCGCAAGGCCCGTCACGAGCGTGAGAGGCGCTACCGCGACGGACGCGAAAGCGCTTCGCGCCAACGCTGCGCTGCGCCTGCCACGACGCGTACGAGATGCCACCATGACGCACGCGAAAGCGCACGTCGCCAACGATGCGGTGGCCCGGTCACGAAGCGTACGACGCGCCACGGGGACGGAGGCGAGAGCGCACATAGCCAACGCTGCCCCGGTCACGACGCGCGGGAACGCTTCGCCGAGGCAGAGCGCGACGCGCCTCAGACGACGACGAGCGAGCGCGGTACCTCCACCGGAGTCCGGCGCGCCTCGGTCGGCACCTCGAGGGTGAAGCACGCGCCCTGCCTCGCCGGCGACAGCACGAGATCGCCGCCCATCGCCCGCACCATCTCCCGCGACATCGCGAGGCCAAGGCCCGTGCCCTTCCCGGGTGGCTTGGTGGTGAAGAAGGGCTCGAACAGGTGCGCCTGCGCCGACTCGGACACCCCGGGTCCGTTGTCGGCCACGTCGACCGCCACGCCGCTGTCGGTTCGGCGCAGCGTCACCGTCACCCGGGGCAGCTTCACCTTCGCCGCCTCGAGCGCGTCGGCCGCGTTCACGAGCAGGTTCAGCACCACCTGCACCAGCTTCCGGTGGCTCGCCTTCACCAGTGGCACCGCCGACAACCCCGTGCACTCGACCTGCACCCCCGGCGGCATGCGCACCGAGGCGAGGCGGAGCGCTTCCTGCACCACGTCGGCCAGGTGCACCGGCTTGCCGCCATCGCTCTCGTCGCGCGCGAAGACCTTCAGGTCGGTGACGATCTGCCGGATGCGCTCCAGCCCCTCTTGCGTCTCGCTCAGCACGTCGACCGGGTCTTCCCCGTCGAGCGTCGAGGTGCCGGCCAGGTGATCCTTCACGACCGACACGTTCGACGAGACGAAGGCGAGCGGGTTGTTGATCTCGTGGGCGACTCCGGCGGCGAGCTGCCCCACGAGGGCCATGCGCTCGACCTGGGCCTGACGGCGCTCGGCGAGCTGGAGCTGCTGCGTCCGGGCCAGCTCGCGCGCCAGCTCTGCGTCGCGCTGGTGCTCGTACATCCACGCGCAGGCGCCCGCGAGGGTGAAGATGCCGCCCGTCGAGACCACGAACTCGGCGGTCTCTGGAGCGCCCAGGCCGAGGCTCGGCGCCGCGAGCAGGGCCGCCACCGTGCCCGAGAGGGCGGCGGCGAGCACCACCTCGAAGCGGTCGAAGAAGATGAGGCTCACCACCAGCGGTACCGCGAAGAGGCTCGCGACGAGCTGCGTCGGCCGCCCCTCGGTGCCGAGCGCCAGCGGCGCGAGCAGACAGCACAGCCCCGACACCACCACCGGCGCCCAGCGGCGAAGCCTCGGGCCACCCTCGCGGCCGACGAGCACGAGCGCCACCAGGGCCGCCGACGAACCGAGCTGCCAGGCGGCACGGCCCGGCTCGAGCATGCGGGCCGCCCACTGCCCCACCGTCAGCCCGAAGCCCAGCAGCGCGCCGATCGTCAGCACCACCTCACGAAACACGGGCGTTCCGGGTGCGAGGGGCCGCATCGGTCAGGCCACCAGTCGTCCGGGCATGGGCGTCTCTCCCGTGAGCTGGGCGAGCCGCAGGTGGAGCGTGAAGCGGGCCCCGCCCGAGGGCCGATTGCAGGCGCGCACGGTGGCCCCGAAGCCGGCGAGGTATTCTCGAGAGAGCGCGAGGCCCAGGCCCGTGCCCTTGCCCGGCCCCTTGGTGGTGAAGAAGGGCTCGAACAGCCGCTGCAGCACCTCGTCTGGCAGGCCCGGCCCGGTGTCGTCGACGTGGAGCGCGAACCCGTCGTCGAGCAGCTCCCCGTGCACGGTGATGCGACCACCCAGCGTGCGGGCGTCCTCCATGGCCTCGCCCGCGTTGACGAGCAGGTTGAGCACCACCTGCGACAGCTTGCGGCGGTTGGCGCGAACCAGCGTGAGCCGCTCGAGCCGCACGGACACCTTGATGCCGGGCGCGAGCCGCACCGACGCGAGCCGCACCGCCCCCTCGACCACGTCCTTCAGGTCGACCGGCTCGACCTCGTCCTTGCCTTCGCGCGCGAAGGACTTGAGGTCGAGGACGATCTGGCAGATGCGCTCGATGCCGGCCCGCGTTTCGTCGAGCACCTCGAGCGCCTCTTCCTTCGAGAGCGCGTCCTCGCAGAAGAGATCTCGCCGCAGCACGCCGATGTTCGCCTTCACGTAGGCGAGCGGGTTGTTGATCTCGTGCGCGACGCCGGCGGCGAGGCGGCCGACGATGGCGAGGCGCTCGGCCTGGGCTCGCCGCGTCTCCGACAACCGCAGCGCCTGACTTCGCTGGTGCTCGGACTCGAGCTCGGCCTCGCGCGTGCCCATGAGCCAATGGCTGGTGACGCCGACGATCAGCGCGGCCCCTCCGTACGACCAGACGAGGCTCACGACCTCGACGACGGGCGTGCCGAGCGCCACGAGGAACCCGGCGACCGCGGGGACTCCGGCCACGAGCGCGGCGGCCACGATGGCGAACCGGTCGAAGAAGAGCACCGCGATGACGAAGGGGATGAAACAGAGCACGAGCCAGTCGAGCGGACGCGCTCCGTCGAGGTGCATCGCGACGGGAGCCAACAACACCACGCCGACCGGCAGCGCCGGCCACGCGCCCACCGTCCGCCGGCCCTCGAGCGCGCGCCCCATGACGACACAGAGCACCACGCAGACGACCTGCCACAGCGCGCGCCAGCGCCCGGCCTGGCCGAGCACCAACTGGCCCAGCATCACGGACAGGCTGATCAGCGACGCGAAGAGGAGCACCCGATGGCGGGGCGACGGCGGGGCCATGCCCGGGGTCGGTGCAACCCCTGATCCGCCTGAAGACCCCAGCACTCACATGTGCGCCGACGGGTCATGGCTGACCGTGAGGTCGTTGCCGACCCGTCCCCGCGTGCGGCCGGCCGCGAGCCCGAGAAGACGCGCGCGCCGGCTCAACGCCACGAGGCCGCACTTGCACACCCCGCTGCCCCGACGCCGAGACGCGGCGCTTCGCTTCCGGCGAGGCCCCCGGTGCCGTTCGGGCCTGGGCCATGGTGATGTGGTTCGCGGCGGTGGCGAGCACGGACGCGTGGACAGCCCCCAGACCGCGTTCTGCGTCTGGACGACCTCATCGAGGCAACCAGGCACGGCACGCCGCTGCCATCGCGGTCCTCGACCTCGAGCGCCTCGCGCAATGACGAAGCGGCTCGCGGCGGGCGCCGCTCGCGTGCGGCGCGCTGGAGGCGAAGGTCTCCGCCTGCGTGGGCCCGAGGCTGCGCGCGGTGACCAAAGTTCAGCGTGCCAGCGCGACGAAGAGGTCGGTCAGCCGCGCCTCGGCCTTGAGGGTCGCGCGGAGGTCGACGGACGCCAGCACCGCGCCGCCCGAGCCCTTCTCGAAGCGCACCCACTGGTCGACCTTCGCCTGGGGAACGAAGCTGCGAGGCAACGCGACCGCACGACCGGCAAAGTCGAGCGCCACGTGGCTGGCCGACACCGCCTCGACGCGCCGAAAGGCCACCTTCTGCCAGCCGAAGAGCTCCGCAGACGAGACCCCGAGCGAACGCAGCACGGCTCCGAGCTCGTTGGATTCCTTCGGCTTTTCGACCTTCGGCGCCACCTTCGGCGCGGGCCGCTCGGGTTTCACCGCTCGCACACCGACATTGTCGTACCCCTGCCCATGAAGTTGCGCGGTGCGCCATCAACCGTGCTACGGCGGCGCCTCGCGCGGGGCGTCAGGACGGCCCCGACACCTCGACAGCCTCAACGCCATGCGCGCTCGCACCTCACCAGCGCGCTCACCCGGACCGCCATGACCGACCAGACCGCCTCCGCCGGCAAGAAGCACGACAACCTCAAGCTGCCCACCCGGGCCGAGAACTTCTCCGAGTGGTACAACGAGCTCGTTCACCGGGCGAAGCTCGCGGACCACTCCGACGTGCGCGGCTCGATGGTGATTCGGCCCAACGGCTACGCCATCTGGGAAAACATGCAGCGCGTGCTGGACGGCATGTTCAAGGACACCGGCCACCAGAACGCCTACTTCCCCGTCCTCATCCCCGAGTCGTACCTGGCGAAGGAGAAGAAGCACGTCGCCGACTTCGCGCCGCAGGTGGCGGTCGTCACGCACGCCGGTGGCAAGCCGCTGCCGGAAGGCGAGCGCTTCGTCATTCGCCCCACCAGCGAGACCATCATCAACCGCAGCTTCACCAACTGGGTGCAGAGCTACCGGGACCTGCCGATTCTCATCAACCAGTGGGCGAACGTGATGCGGTGGGAAATGCGCCCGCGCCTGTTCCTGCGCACCACCGAGTTCCTCTGGCAGGAAGGCCACACCTGCCACGCGAGCGAGGCCGACGCGACGGAAGAGACGCTCAAGATGCTCGACGTCTACGAGCGCTTCGCCGAGGACTACATGGCGGTGCCGGTGCTCAAGGGGCAGAAGACCGAGAGCGAGAAGTTCCCCGGCGCGGTCAACACCTACTCCATCGAAGCGATGATGCAGGACAAGCGGGCGCTGCAGGCCGGCACGTCGCACATGCTGGGGCAGAACTTCGCGAAGATGTTCGACACGATGTACCAGTCGAAGGAAGGCAAGAAGGAATACGTCTGGCAGACGTCGTGGGGTGTCTCGACG
>JALOQF010000473.1 GCA_025459425.1 Myxococcaceae bacterium
ACCTGCATCTGGCCCGCTACATTCCTTGCATCTAGATTCTCGTGAAAGGCGTTTCGAAGCGAGCCGACCTTCTCGATGAAGCCTGGGAGCCGGACTGCGCGCTCGAGCCGGAGTTCTAGCGACTGAGTCTTGAACCACAGACGAACGCTGACGACGGCACCCACGATGCCAATGACGTCTGCAAACAAGCCGACCAGGTCCCACCATTCCACGACCTGATTTCTCGCATGGAACGGCCATGTTCGGGAGTCAGTCGTTCCCCTTGATGCAGGCCACCGGCTTGAGGCGTCGCTCGACGCGCGCCAAGCCGGCCGTCTCGACCGCGCCCAGCACCTCGTCGAGGTCCTTGTAGCAGGGCCCCGACTCGTCCAGCGGCGTGTTGCGCGTGTTGATGACGACGCCCTTCTTCGCCAGGCGAAGGTCCGTGTCCTTCTGGGACAGCTCGCGCTTCGCAGCGGTGCGCGAGAGCCTTCGCCCGGCGCCGTGGTTCACGCTGTAGAGCGACTCGGCCGCAGCCTCCGTGGCGAACAGAATCGCCGAGCCCGTCTCCATCGACCCGGGAATGAGAATCGGGTGCCCCGTCGCTTCCCACGCCGTGCCCTTCAGCGTCGGGTGCTGCGCAGGGAACGCGCGCGTGGCGCCCTTGCGCGCAACGAAGCGCCCACCCTCGCGCTGGATGAGGTTGTGCGAAATCTCGTAGTACACGCGCGCCTCTCCGCCGAAGACGGCCTCGAGCGCCTCGCACACGGCCTCGCCGATGACGATGCGGTTCGCGATGGCGAAGTTCGCCGCCATGTTGTGCAGGTTCCAATACGCGCGCCCCAGCGCCGAGTCGGCGTCGAACCACACGTGGTCTTCGTTTCGGCCGCCGGCCAGGCCCAGCGCCTTCGCGCCCTCGACGAAGAACTGCTTGGCGATGTTCCACCCGAAGCCGCGGCTGCCGGTGTGCAGCATCACCCACACGCGGCCCTCGTCGTCGACCTGCATCTCGCAGAAGTGGTTGCCGCCACCGAGGCTGCCGAGCTGGTCGCGCTTGTCCCACGCGCGGTCGGGCACGTCGACGCGGTCGTCCTCCACCGGCAGCGACGCCCGCTCGGCCACGTCGTGCGACTTGCCCAGCGCCTTCGCGCCGTGGCGCAGCACCTCGGGCAGGAGCTTGCCCGGCACCTTCTTGCCCGCCGACTGGCCCACGCCCACGCCGATGCGGCGCGTCACCTCGTTCATCCACTGGCGGCGCTTCACCACGTCGGCCACGTCTTCCGCGGTGAGGCTGGTGCGCAGCTGCACCATGCCGCAGCCGATGTCGTAGCCCGCGGCCGTGGGCAGCAACGTACCCTCGGTCTCGATGGCCGTGCCGATGGGGACGCCGTAGCCGACATGGCAGTCGGGCGTGAGGACGACGCGCGTGGCGCCGGGGAACGAGGCCGCGTTGACGACCTGCTGGAAGACGGCCTCTTCCACGCCCTCGTCGCCGAAGAGCAGCGCCTCGGACAAGAAGAGGTGCGCGTCACATCGCATCGTCTTGCGCTTCGGCAGGACCCAGTGCGCGGGGCCAACGGCTTCGAGCTCGTTCTTCCAGGACATGGTGGTGTCGCTCCCGCGCGGCCGACGGCGCGGCGACGGCCGGCCTGACGCCCTTCAGCGTGCCACGACAGCGGGTAGACTGCAGCGCATGCTCCGCGCGCTCCTCGTCCTCACGCTCTCGGCCACGCCCCTCGAGACCGCGAAGACCCACCTCGACGCCGGGCGCCTCGACGACGTGCTCTTCGCGCTCGACGGGCAGACGTTCGGCAAGGACGAGACGCCGCGCGCCGCCGCGCTCCTCGGAGACGCCGCCCGCCTCGCGGTGGCGAAGAAAGACGAGCTACTCGCCATGCAGTTCGCCCAGATGGCGCTCAAGCTCGACCCGAAGCAGCCCCAGGCGCTCGAGGCGATGGCCCGCACCGCCCGCAGCCAGCAGCAGTTCGAGCTGGCCGAGCGCGCCTGCGACGACTGGCTCGCCCTCGACGGCGCCAACCCCCAGGCGCGGTTGCTGCGCGCCGAGCTGGCCAACGACGCCGGCGAGTGGGACCGCGCCCTGTCACTCCTCGAAGGCCTCAAGCTCTCGGGCCCCGACGCGAAGCGCGCCCAGGCGGCGAAGACGAAGGCCGCGCGCGAGGCGGCCGACCGAAAGACGAGCCTCACGGCGGTGCGCTCACTCGAACGCCAGCTCGCCCTCGCCCAGACGCGGCACGTGCCCGGTGAAGGCCCGCGCGTCGCGGCCAACACGTCCGACGTCGTCATCTACACGACGTCGTGGTGCGGCTACTGCAAGAAGGCCAAGGAGCTGCTCACCTCGAAGCGCGTCGACTTCGTGGAGAAGGACGTCGAGAAGGACCCGAAGGCGTCGGAGGAGCTGGCCCAGAAGGCGGCCCAGGCTGGCGTGCGGCCCCAGGGCGTGCCCGTGCTCGACATTCGCGGGAAGTTGATTCTGGGCTTCGACGCGCGCGCCATCACCGACGCGCTGTGACGGAAGGCGCGTCAGCCGCTCGAGGTGCGAGAGCGAATGAGGGCGGCGTCACCGAAGGTGAGCGCGACGTTGCCAATCTGGAGCGTGTCGCCCGGGCGCAGGTTCGCCACCTGTCGCAGCGCGACGCCGAGCACCTGCACGGGCCGGCCGCCGACGGCGCGCACCGTCCACCCCCGGGGCTCGTTCGTCAGCAGCAGGTGCGAGCGGCCGACGGTGGCGTCGCTGACGATGCAGTCGTTCTCGGGCGCGCGGCCGACGGTGATGACGACCCCCGGCTCGGCGCCGAGGTGGAAACAGAGCGCGTCGGTCTGCGTCGGCCGCTTCGGCGCCAGCGGGTCGCCCGACGGGCCCACCGTCTGGACGAGACCCTTCGACGGCGGCAGCCAGTTGCCGGGCTCCCAGACGAGGAAGGCGCCCTCGAACTTCTCGTCGAAGCGCTGGGCCCCCAGCCGCACTTCCTGAATCCCGAGGAAGGACAACATGTACGAGGGCCGCGCCACGCGAGGACCAAGTCTGCCCGCAATCGGCCCGGCCGTCAGGTTCGCGGCCCTCGAAGCGCCTCGTTCAGTCGACGAGGGGCAGGCCCGCCGACAGCTTGAGTGACGCGCGCGCGGTGGCCAGCTCGGTGCGGGCCTGAATCTGCGCCACCTCGGCCGAGAACACGTCGCGCTCGGCCTGAATGACGTCGACCTGCGTCGCGGCACCGACGGCGTAGCGGTCTTTCGCCACCTGCGCAGCGCGCTGGGCGGCGGCCACCTGCGCCTGCACCAGTTCGGCCTTCTGCCGCGCGGCCTCGAGGCGGTTCCAGTCCTGGAAGACCTGGTCCCGAGCCTGGAGCCGCGCCCGCTCGGCGCCCAGCTTCGCGGTGGCCTCGTTCGCCGCCTGCACCTGCATGTTCTGGAACGTCGGCACGTCGAGGCGCCACGTCAGCCCGATGCCTCCGTTGTACACGGCCGCCTGGCCCTGGAAGCCGGTGGCGTTGGTGAAGCGCTGGGTGAACTGCCCGTTCACCAGCGGCACCAGCGCGAGGCGCGAGGCCGTGGCGAGCCGGCCGGCGGCTTCGGCGTCGAGGTCGGCAGCCTTCACGCCAGGGAGCTGCTCGACGCGCTCCTCGAACGTCGTCACCGGCGCTTCCGGGTGCAGGTCGTCGGTGGGCAACTCGACGCTCTCGGGCGGCTGGGCGAACGACACCGTCTGCAGCGAGCGGCGCGTGGTGGCGACGAGCGACTCGACGTCGGCCAGCACCTGCCGGTTGCGGGCCAGCTCGGCCTTCGCGCGCATCTGCTCGAGCTCGGTGGTAGCGCCTGCGCCGAAGCGCACCTCGATGAGCTTCACCTGCGCGTCGGCCACCGCGATGGACTTCTTCGCCGACTCGCGCAGCGCGAGCGCCGCCGCGTAGCCGTACCACGCGCCCACCACCTGACGCTTCACCAGGTCGCGGGTGAGCTGCTCGCGTTCGGCCGCCGACTGCTGGGCGGTGTTGGTGGCGAGCGCGCGGAACCAGCGCGAGGTGTCGATGAGGGGCACGTCGAGGCGCAGGGCGCCGTCGAACTGGTCCTGCGGCACGATGACGAGCCGCGACACCGCTCCCGTCTGCGGGTTGGGGAAGTTCGCGATGGCCTCGAACTGGTTGTGCGTCCACGTGGCGCTCGCCGACAGCGTCGGGAGCAACCCCGTCCACGCGGCGCGGAACTCGGCCTCGGCGCGCTGCCGTTGCTCGAGAGACACGCGGCGGTCGACGTTCTGCTCGTCGGCCTCGGCGAGGAACTCCTTCAGGGTCTTCGGCTGGGCCAGGGCCGGAGCGGCCAGAACCACGAGCGCGATGCACAGCGTCTTCACTTGCCAACCTCCCCGGCGACGGCGCCGTGCGCAGCGTGGGTGTCGGTGACGGCCGCCTCGGCCTCGTCCTCGCCGGCGCGCTTGCCGTACTTCTTGAAGAGCAGCACGAGGTCGTCGAAGAACGAGTAGGCCACCGGCACCGCGAGCAGCGTGAGAACGAGCGAGAGCGACTGCCCGCCGACGACGACGCCTGCGGTGGCGCGGTTGAAGCCGGCGCCGATGCCCTTCGCGGTGACGAGCGGAATCATGCCGGCCACGAAGGCCAGCGTCGTCATGAGAATCGGGCGCAGGCGGTCCTTGTTGCCCTGGAGAATCGACTTGTACCGCCAGGCCTTCTCGAGCTGCCGCTTGAGCGAGTCCGGGTCGTCGGGCTTCGCCTTCGCCAGCGCGCGCTCCAGCACCTCCCGGTCGAGCGAGCCCGCGAAGAGCTCGCGCAGGTCCCCGTGCGTCGCCGCCACGCTCTGCCGACGGTCGACGATGGCGTACGCGGCCTCGAGCAGCTTGTGGCCGGCCTCGCGCAGCTGGTTCGTGTGGTCGACCTGCAGAATCGCGTTCTTCTTGACGACGCCGAACAGCACGAAGATGCCCAGGCCCGAGTAGAGGTCGAGCGCCTGGTCGAAGAGGATGACCGAGAGCACCG
>JALOQF010000474.1 GCA_025459425.1 Myxococcaceae bacterium
GTCTCGATGACGTCGACCAGGTCGTACGTCGTGCCGGGCTTCTTCGCCTTCGTCTCCGTCTGCTGCGCCGTCTCGGTGGTGGTGGTGGGGAACATGTCGGTGTCTCCTTCGGGTGTGGGTGGTTGCGAGTCCGGCTTGAGCGCCGCCCTCACACGCAGTGGGCGGCGCGTCCGGGCGAGCCCTTCAGCGAGGCCGCCGGCAACCAGGGCGCCTTGCGGGGCGTCAGCGCAGCGGCGCAGGCCGTGACGGGCGGCTGTTGGCCCGGCGCGCGCCTGTCGCAGCCCCCAACGGCGACTCGCCGGCGGCCGACGCGTCACCACATCACCAAGAAGGAGTCTCGAGCTGCTCCCCTCACCTCACCCGTCGGCCGGGCTGGGGAAGACATGGCGTCTCATCCGGCGTTCGACGGGCCTGTTGCGACGCTCGAGACGGGCGTCTCGGGCGTGGTGGGCTTGACGCCGGACATCTCGGCCAAGCGCTCGAGGGCATCCCGGCAGAGGTTCGCGTGGGCCCCCAGCAAGTCCACGACGACGGGCGCGTGCAGCGGGCAGAAGTCGAGCTGCTTCCCGTTCACGAAGACACCCAGCCATTGCGCGTTGGCGGGGTTGGCCACCTTCACGCGGCCGGCCTCGAGCAGGAGCGGAAGCTCCTCGCTGCACGTGGCGACGTCACAGAGCTTCGTCTTGGCGCCCTTCTGGTTCTTCACGAGCATCGTGTGCCTCGGGTGAGACAGGTAGTGCTGACGAGGGCGCTTCGAACACCTACGGAAGCGCCCGAGATCGACGCGGGGCTCGAAGCCTACGTCTCCACGGCGCCGCGCGTGGCTGCCGAAGCCTCCGAGGCGGCGGCAGCCACCAGGTGCTGCATCCGCTGGGTGAGCCATGCGACGTCGAGGCGGTCGCCTCGAGTGGTGACGACGATGGCGTCTCGATGGCGCCGGAGAATGCGCCAGTGCGCGCGCCACAGCTCGAGCTGGGCGAGGCGTGTTACTCGGAGGCACTCGGCGCACCGGTACATCTGGAACTCGGCCGCCGGCCGCCGTCTGTCGAGGACTCGACAGCGCGAGCACGGCGCTGGGAGTGGATGGGCGGCGTGGGCGGCTTCGAGCTCAGCATTGAGGGCGTCGCGATTCATGCGGGCTGGCGGTGTTCGAGGGCGGCCCGAGCGCCGCCGTCACCCCGAGGTGGCGGCGCGAGGCCGACTCGTTCAGCGTTACCCTGGAGTGGACTTCACTGCCGCGTGCCGAGCTGCAAGATGGCGGAGAGCAGCGTCGCGTGGCCGTCGCGGACTTCCTTCAAGAGGGCTTCTCGCATCGCGGCCAGCTTCTCGTCGAATCGCGCTTCCATGGCCTCGAAGTGCTGGTGCAGCTCGTCGCGAAGCCCACCGATGTCTTCGCGGAGGTCAGCCACCTCCCGCAGCAGCCGCGTGGTGTCGTGGCTGATGACTTCGACGCGAACGGCCAGGCGCTCGCCGGCGGCCGAGGTGGTGCGCACCTCAGAGGAGAGGGCCTGGTGTTGCTCCTGTGTGACGAACTCCGCGGCAGCAGACATGGTGACTCCGGTGTCGCCACCGGCGATCTTGAGATCCAGATCCACCGACAGCGCCGAGATCCAGGTGATCCACCTCAGCGAGGTCGCCCCGCCGGAGCGAGCGAAGCTCGCGGAGGCGGCCTTCCGAGGGTCGAAACTGGCTGGGAGCTGAGAGCCGCCTGAGGCTTCGCAGCGGAGAGAAAGAGACGGGCGACCTGGAGGCAGGCCAGATCGCCCAGCGGGTGGAGCCGCTTCGTCTCGGTGACGAAGATGCGCTGACCAGGGCCCGCTGTCGAATTCTCGAACTCTCCGCGGGTGGAGCTTCGAGAGCGGCAATGTGAGTCATGCGTCGCGGTGTTCTCGGTGTGCGAGGGGTGCAATAGGCGCCGTCGCTTTTGCGAGCCGTGTGCGCTCGAGCGGAAGCGGGAGAGCCAGCGCATCGCCCGAAGGAAGTTCCGGCGCTCGCCGGAGGGACGCGACGACCACCGCGACGCGGAACGTGAGCGCCGAAGGGCGCGCAAAGACGGGCGCGTGGGAGAGAAGTCTTCAGCGAATTTGACCGAGCGCGCACAACGCGCGGCGCATGAAGACGACGCGAGCGGTGACGCTGGTACTGAAGCCGGAGCTCGACGAGCGAGTGAGACTCTCGCTCACCGGGACGGTCCTCGAGACGACGTTGGAGGGGCGCCGTCGCCTGCTCGGCCTGACGTCGCTGTGGGCGGGGCCGGAGCCGCTGCGCGTTGCGCTGTGTGCGGACGAGAGGGACAGCTGGGCGTGGGCCGATGGATGGACCGACGCCCTGAGCGACATCGTCGGTGGGTACGAGGTCCGCTTCGTCGTGCGCGGGGGCGACCGTGGCCGACGCTGACACGAGGGTGGCCGAGGCGCTGAAGCTGTACCTCGTCGACGGCCTGCCGATGCGCGTCATCGCCAAGCGGCTGTCGATGTCGCGGAACACCGTGCGCCGCATCGTCGGCCGAGGGAGCGCGAAGAAGAAGACGGCGCCCGCGCCGCCGAGGACATCGCTGCTGGCGCCGTACGAGGCGAAGGTGAAGGCGCTGCTCGACGAGACGCCCGAGCTGACCGGCCCGGCGGTCCTCGAGAAGCTGCGCGCCGACGGCTACCGCGGCGGCATCAGCATCCTGCGCGACAAGCTGCGGACGCTGCGACCTCGCGAGGCCGAGCCCTTCCTCACGCTCGACTTCAAGCCCGGCGAGGCGGTGCAGGTGGACTGGGCAGACTTCGGCTTCGCGCTGCCCGGCATCCCCCGACGCGTCTCGGCCTTCGTCATGGCCATGTGCCACTCGCGGTACCTCTACCTGGAATTCGCGCTCAGCCAGACGCTGGGCAGCTTGCTTCGCTGCATGGAGCGCGGCCTGCGCTTCTTCGGCGGCACGACGCACGTCGACATCTTCGACAACATGAAGACGGTGGTGCTGCACCACCACGCGAAGGGCATCGTCTTCAATCGCGCCTTCCTCGAGTACGCGGCGACCCGCGGTTTTGCAGTGAAGGCGTGCAACGTCGGGCGCGGCAACGAGAAGGGGCGCGTCGAACGCCCCATCGGCTTCGTGCGCAGTCGATTCTGGCCGGGCCGTCGCTTCACCGACCTGATGGACCTCAACTCGCAGGCACTGCACTGGCGCGACGACTTCGCGAACAACCGCG
This sequence comes from Myxococcaceae bacterium, assembly GCA_025459425.1. Taxonomy (GTDB): domain Bacteria; phylum Myxococcota; class Myxococcia; order Myxococcales; family Myxococcaceae; genus Xiheimicrobium. The sequence goes on from JALOQF010000474.1 coordinate 3,198, forward strand.
TGCACGAGGTGACGGGCAAGGTGCCCGCGCTCGTCTTCGAGCACCACGAGAAGCCGACTCTGCGCCCGCTGCCCTCGACGCCCTTCAACACCGACGACGTCGAGGGTCAGGTGGTGACGAAGTCCTTCCGCGTGCGCTTCGACAGGAACACCTACTCGGTGCCGCCGAACCTCGTCTCGCAGTCGGTGACTGTCCGCGCGAACGAGGATCGCCTGCGCATCTTCCTCGGCCAGAAGGAGGTCGCCACGCACCCGCGCTGCTGGCGCGCGGGTGAGGACATCGAGCTGCCCGCGCATCGAGAGGCCGCGCTCAAGCTGAAGCCAGGGGCGACGAGAGATGGGCTGCCCCCGGTGCTGCTGAAGATGGGGGACGTCTCGGCGCGGTACTTCAAGGTGGCCGCAGCGGGGACGAAGTCTCTTCATCGCGAGACCGTGCGCCTAGTCTTCTTTGCCGAGGTGTACGGCGTGCAGGTCACGGCCGAGGCGATGGCCGAGGTCATGGCCGCGGGCCACGTCGGCGCCGACTACGTCGAGTACGTGCTCCGCCAGAAGAAGGGGCTCGAGCCCGGCGCGCCACCGCTCAGGCTCGGCATGCCCGAGCTCGACGAGGCGTCGCTGCCCGAGCCGGACCTCGCTCGTTACGACGCGCGCCCGCCGTCGCTGGAGAACACCGACACGGAGGAGCACGACTCATGAAGCAAGACGATGAACTCGAGCAACTGCTCGCGAAGCTGAAGTGGCTTCGTCTTCCCGGCATGGGCCGCGCGCTGCGAGCGCTCCTCGACAAGGCCTCGGCCGAGAACCTCAGCACGCAAGATGTCCTCAGCCGCCTTTGCGACGAGGAGAAGGCCAGCCGAATGAAGAGCGCCATCGACGCCAAGGTGAAGGGCGCGCGCTTTCCGGAGATCAACACGGTCGACGGCTTCAACTTCGACTTCTGCCCCGTGAGGAAGAAGCTCAAGGCGCGCTACCTGGCGCTGCACGACGTCAGCTTCCTCGACAAGGGCATCAACCCGCTCTTCATCGGCTCGCCGGGCACGGGGAAGACGTACCTCTCGCGCGCGCTCGCGTGGCGGGTCTGCCAGGCAAATCGTCGCGTCGTCTTCGTGAGCGCGGCGCGCATGCTGAACGAGCTGCACGGCGCGGAGCTACACGGCTCGCTCGACCGCGTGCTGCGTCGCTACGTGAAGGCCGATCTGCTCTGCATCGACGACTTCGCGGTGCTCGGCATGGACGCCGCACAGGCGAAGCTGGCCTTCCAGGTCATCAGCGAGCGTTACGACCACCGACGCTCGACCTGCATCACGACCAACCGCATCTTCAAGGACTGGCCCAAGGTATTCCCGGACGCGCTCAACGCGCAGGTCATCGCCGAGCGCCTGACCGAGCGATGCGAACGCTTCATCATGGATGGAAAGGGCTTCCGCGACCCACGCGAATGACGGCCGGCCGCTGTCCTCGAACTCGACCGGCGAGACCGAGCCCGCCCGCGCCGCTCAACCGCGAGCGCAATGGCCCTGCGCGAACTTGGCGCTGTCGGTCAGGGCGGAGAACCGCTCGAGCAGCACCGACTGGATCTCTGGATCCCGGTGATCTCGGTGGAACTGGATCACCCCGGCGTCGGTGGCGACAACGAAGATAAAAGGCCATGGAGGGTCTCTTAATCGCCCAGAAAGGCCATAAGGAGCCGGACACGGACCTTTAATGGAGAAGCGAGAAGGTGCCGACAAGGCCGGCAGTTGGTGATGCGGCAGCTTTTGCCAGCGCGGGCGAGCGACCCGACGCGCTCTGA
>JALOQF010000126.1 GCA_025459425.1 Myxococcaceae bacterium
GGGAACGGGCCCTGTCGCGAACGCGATGGCGTGTTCGACGAAGGGCAGACGCAGGCCTCCCGTCGAAGTGAACAGCCAGCGACCGTCGGGCGCGATGGCGATGCCGCTGCCGGGCGTGCTCCACCGTGCGAGCCGGCGGCCGGTGGACAGCTCGCGCAGCTCCGCGGGGCCGGTGACGAGGAGCGTTCCGAAGGGCCCCTGTTGGAGCCGCCGCGGCGCATCACTGGGGGCGCTCGGCTCGCCGACCGAGCCGATGTCCGTCACGGCGCCGGTCTCGAGGTCGACCGCGCGCACCGCATCGCCTTCGTGCAGGTAGATCGTCCTGCTGTCGGCCGAGAACAGACTTCCTGCGCTGCCAGCGTTGACGCCGACACGACTCCAGGGCGTGAGGCCGGGCATCTGGAAGATCCACGTGCGCTCCTGCACGTCGCCGCCGATCGCGAGCTTCGTCCCATCTGGTGACCAGCTCACCGAGGTTTTTCCCTGGTGTGGCGTGCGCGCCGAATCGAGGAAGGTGCCGTCGGCGCGGAAGATCCAGACTCCACCTCGGCCAGCGACGGCCACCGTGTTTCCATCGGCCGCCCACGCCACGCCCGAAGGAACGGGCTGCTGGCCCGGCGCCTTGCCGAGCGACGCGAGCGGCTCGACGGTGATGGTGGCGAAGCCAGTGTCCATCGGGCAGCCCACGCGCGAGACGACGAGCCGGTACTCGCCGGGCACGGGAGGCGCGGTCAGCCGCACGGCGTTGCTGCCGGCCTTCTCGACGGGCTGGTCGAGAAACGACGCCTCGGCCGTGGCCGAGCCGCGCTCGCTGCGAATCTCGTAGTCGAAGGTGAGGCGATCGCCGGGCCGCATGCGAACGGTCGGCGGCCTGACCGTGATGCCGATGGTCGGGTCGTCCACGCAGGGGTTGCCCGTACCCATCGGTTCGCCACGCCGAAAGAGCCCGCAGCCCGCGGACAGCAGCAGCGCGCCAACCATCCATCGGCTCATGGGCGCCTCGCTGGCGACGTCGGGCCGGGGACGACGCGATAGAGGTGGGTGTCGACGACGTAGAGGCCGCGGTCGTCATCGACGGGCGCGAAGAGGCTCGTGGGCGAGGCGAGGCCCGTGAGCACCGGGCGCCACACGCCATCGAGGTTCGCGTAGCTCGCCTCGAGCACTTCTCCGCGCCAGTCGTCGAGTACGTAGACGCGCCCGTCGCGCACGGCCCAGTCCTGCACCTTGCCGGCGTAGGCGATGCAGCGTTCCGTCGCGCCTGCGTCGACCTGACAGAACACCGGAGCTTCATCGAGGGTGCGCGTGCGCCGGAAGAAGCGGGTTGCCTCGACGAGCTCGAACGTCACCTGCTCGGCGCCGCCAGGGCCGCGGCCCCAGCGCGCATTCGACAGCCACGGCACCCAGCGCGCAGCCTCGACGCCGAGCGGGTAGTCACCTTCGGCGGTGTCGGTGCGCAGGCCTCCGTCGGGCAGCGCCTGCAGCCACTTCGACTCGAGGTAGCGGGTGCGCCGCTGGGGGGAGTCGTCGATGAGCGAGGTGAACGAGAAGCGTCGCGTCTCGGCCAGCGTCTCGCCATCGAGCACGTGCACGCGCATCGGCGGGCCAGCGGTGGGCGAGAGGACCGGCACGGGCTGCAACAGGAGCGCGACGTCCCCGTTCGGCAGCCGCGTGCCCCCGCGCACGAGGTGGGTGTCGTCGAAGGTGCGCGAGGTGACGCCAAAGCCACGGCCGGGCGTTCGCAGCGGAACGACCTGCTGCCGCGTGTCGCGCGCGAAGCCGAAGGTGCCGGTCGCCCAGAGCGTGGCCGTGCCAGCGACGTCGTTCTTCCCCGGAGCGGCCTGTTCGAGCGAGCCGGGGCCAGTCGTCTCGATGCACACCATGCGACTGCCGCGGTTGAGGGCGCTCGAGGAAAGGCGTGGCTCGAACGCGCGTCGGCCGTCGGCGGTGGCGAAGACACGGCCCCGCGCCAGCTCGATGACCGTGCCCTCGACCGAGAGCGTCACCGGCGCGAACGAGGCGCCGAAGTCGCGTGAGTGGAGGAGCCGCGGCATCTCGGTGCCGGTGACGGCCGAGAAGAACCACAGCTCGCCGTCTTCGGGGCCCACGGCGAACGAGTCGCTCAGGCCGAGCCGGCGCACCCAGGTGTCACCGTCGTCCTGCGAGATGAGCCCGCCGCTCGCGACGACGGTGGAAGCGCCGAGCAGCTCGAGCCGGCGCACGGGGCGAAACGGGAGCTTCTGCCAGGTGCGCCCGAGATCGGCGCTGCGGAAGAGCTGGCGCTCCTTCGCGTCGAGGAACCACTCACGGTTGCCCAGCGCGGCGCGCACGTCGTCGCCACCTCGCTCGAGGAAGCTGTTCGGCTCGGACGTCCAGGCACCGCCGTCGAACGAGGCGAGCAGGCGGCCCGTTGCGGTCCACGCGACGCGCGTGGTGCCGAGCGTGGCCACGGCGCTGCCAGGCGGGAGCGTCGCGTCGGTGGTGGACGAGAACTCGAGCCGCCGCCAGGTCACGCCGCGGTCGAGGCTCACCGACAGGGGCCGCTCGTCGAGGCGGTACGGGTCGGTGCGCGCGAAACCGATGACGAGCGGGCCGAGGAAGACGTTGACGAAGCCGGTCTCGACGGGGCTCCGCGTCCACGTGCGGCCCTCGTCCTCGCTGCGCAGCACGACGTTGGTGTTCTCGGCCCTGAAGTGTTGCGTGGCAGAGGGGTCGACCGAGACGAACGCGCCGCCGACGAGCTCGCGGCAGGTGAGCGAGAGGCGTTCGGGGGGAAGCTCGGTGAAGGGGAGGGCGAGCGCTTCACCGGCTGGGGGCGCTCCTGCGTCCACGACGGGCTGAGGCGTCGGTGCACCGCAACCCGTCAGCATGAGCAACAGCGCGACTCGAGACGGCTTCACGACGGGGAGTGTAGGCGGCCGGTCGGGACCAGGCACCTTGTTGCAGCGGGGCTGGAAGGCCGGTGTGATGCGACCCGTGGCGGGGAATCGACAGCCGGTCTTCGATGAACTCGCCGAGGTGGACGACCGGATCGGTGCGCTCGAAGCGCGGCCGCTCGATGCCATCGACCGCGAGCGGCTCGCAGGACTGCGGGCCCGCCGAGACGAGTTGCTGAGGATCATCGAGCGCGAACGCCTGGTTCCCGAGAAGGCCGCGCCCGGCTCTGGGTTGTGGGCGCCCCTCGCGCTGGCAGACGCGTCGAGCTTCGAGCCGCCGCGCGCCGCCGTGCCGCGAGTGCCCGAGCCGCCGAGTGTTGCCGTCGAGCCTCCGCAGCCAGCGACCGTGGCTCTCCCGGGAGACGCGGACCGCGAGGTGCTCGAGGCGGTGGAGCAGTTCCTCAACGGGTCTCCTGCCGTGCCTCTCAACCGCTTGCGCGCGTTGGCGAAGACGCCCGCGCTGTCCTCGCGTTCGCTCAGGCTCATCGCGGCCGTCTTCGAGGTGGTGGGGAGCGATGCCGACGCTGCAAGGCTTCGCGCTCGGGTTCACGGAAATGACGTGCCGCCGCTTCCGTCACGCGTCGAGCCTGTCTTCGAGACCCTGGCCCCACGGTTCGTTCCGATGATCGATCACGGCTTCACCATCGAGCAGCGACTGATCATCGAGTCGCTGGGCGGGCGGGGGCCATCCTTCATGCCCGTCGAAGAGCTGCTCAGGCACGCAGTGCCGCGAGGATTGCCCCTGGACCGCGCCGAACTCGCCCTGACAGAGCTTTTGCTCCCGCGCCGCTACCCGGTGCTCGAGATGTCGCCCGGCGTCCCCCACGGTGTCCGGCTCTCCGAGCTCGCTCGAGAGATGGTGCGCGTGAGCCACGAAGGCGTCGTTTTCGTGCACGGTGCGTTCTTTCCAAACCTGCTGGTCAACGGTTGCGCGGCACCGCTCGCGTTTCCGACGCACCGGCTCGGCGACGTTCTCGCGGCAGTCGAGCGCCTGATGGTCGACCCGGACGCGACTCCCGAGACGCTGATCGCCGCGCTCGAAGGGCCGGACCTTCCTGGGGCGTGTCGGGTCTCGCGGATCCCGACGTCGCTCTATCGCACCGGCACGGGCGTGCTCGAACTCGAGGCCTGTGAACGAATCGAGGTCGACCCGACACAACGCTTGCTGACCCTCGCATGGTTCGACGACTCGAGCGCGAGCGTCGCTGCAGGAGCCATCGATGTCTGGCGCAGCGAGCGGCAGTTCGACGGCGTCGCGTCCGTCACGCGCGACGGCAATCTGGTGCGCGTCAGCCTCGAGCATCCCGTCTTTGCGATGCGGGTGCGGCGAAGTCTGCGCCGCACCGGCCTGCTGACGAGACGCTCCGTCGTGCACTTCTTCGTCGATCGGGGTGGCGGAACCGAGGCCGTGGGGCTCGGCGCCTTGCTCGCCCGCTTCGTCGAAAGCTGTCGGAACGAGGTGCGCCGCCGCCACCTCGGCGACCTCGACCCAGACACAGCCCGCGCCCAGCTGTTGCGTTCCTTCCTTCGGGCCATCGACGAGCCTGGGGTCGTTCAGGTTCTCGACCGGTGTCTCGATGGCAAAGAGGTGGTCTGGGCGCTGACCCACCTCGGCTCTTCGGCGTTCGACGAGCACCCCGTCTTCGGGGCCCTGGGTGTCAGGGCTGCGCCCTTCGAGCTTCGTCACGCGGAGCAGATCGCCGCCACGCCGCGGCTGGTCGACCGCCGCGAGCGCATCGTCGCGGAGCTCGAACGGCTCACGAACGCCGGCGGTGCGGCCTCCTCGATCTCGAACGACGCCGTCGACGCCGAGGTGCGCGGGCACTTCGAGCGGATCCTCCGCCTCGTCGGCGACGACCCACGACGAACGCTGCTCCCGGACCGTCGTCGGGTAGTCTGAGCGCTCATGAGCGACGAGGCCGACGCGCTCCGTACCCGACTCGCCCAGCTCGAGGCCCGCGCGGCGTCGCTCGACATCATCACCGCGCTCGCCGCCTCGCTCACGCACGCCGCCGACATCGACGACGTGCTGTGGGACGTCGCCAACGGCACCGTGGCGCGCCTGGGCCTCGAAGACTGCGTCATCTACCTCGTCGACGAGAGCGCCGGCTGTCTGGTGCAGCGCGCTGCCTACGGCCCCAAGAACCCCCGCGGCCGGGAGATCCTCGCGCCCATCACCATTCCGCTCGGCAAGGGCATCGTCGGCTCGGTCGCGGCCTCGGGCATCGGCGAGCGGCTCGACGACGTGCGCGAAGACGGCCGGTACATCACCGACGACCAGCCGCGCCTCTCGGAGCTCGCGGTGCCGATGTTCTTCCGCGAGCGCGTCATTGGCGTCATCGACTCGGAGCACTCGCAGCGGGCCTTCTTCACCGAAGAGCACGAGCGCCTCTTCACCGCCATCGCCGCCATCACCTCGTCGCGCATCGGCCGCGCCTTCATGGACGAGCAGCTGCGCGACGCGCAGCGCCTCACCGCCGGCATCATCGAGGCCGCGCAGGACGCGATTCTCACCCTCGACGCCAGGGGCCGCGTGGTGTCCTTCAACCGCTCCGCGCGCGAGGTGTTCCGCCGTGAGCCCGACGACGTGCTGCTCGAGCCAGTGGGGCGGCTCCTGCCGGGGTGGGACGTCGAGGCGCCGCTCCCGGCAGGGTTGGTGGTGCTCGATGGCCTGCGCCACGACGGGAGCGTCTTTCCCGCCGAGATCGCCTCGTCCCGCGTGCAGACGCGGAAGAAGCCGCTCACCACGCTCGTCGTGCGCGACATCTCCGAGCGCCTGCGCGTCGAGCGCGAGCTGTCACAGCTCAACCAGCACCTCGAGGCCCGCATCAGCGAGCGCACGAGGGAGCTCTCCGAAGCCAACCGGAAGAACGAGGCGCTGCTCCTCAACGTGTTGCCCGCGCCGGTCGCCGAGCGCCTCAAGGCTGGGGAGTCGACCATCGCCGAGCGTTTCGACGAGGTGTCGGTGCTGTTCGCCGATCTCGCGGGCTTCACGCGCATGGCCTCGGGGCTGCCACCGGAGCGGGTCGTCGACGTGCTGCGCCGCATCTTCACCAGCTTCGACGCCCTCAGCGATCGGCATGGCCTCGAGAAGATCAAGACCATCGGCGATGCGTACATGGTGGTCGCCGGCCTGCCCGAGCCGGTGACGGATCACCGCGAGCGCGCGGCCTCGATGGCGCTCGACATGCTCGCGGCGATTCGGGGCCTGGGTGACGAGCTCGGCCAGCCGCTCGCGCTCCGCATCGGCCTTCATGCGGGGCCGGTGGTCGCGGGCGTCATCGGCACGCGAAAGTTCGCGTACGACTTGTGGGGCGACACGGTGAACACCGCGAGCCGCCTCGAGTCCCAGGGCCAGCCCGGCGAGATTCACGTCGCCGACAGCTTCAAGCGCGCCCTCGACGAGCGGTTTCGCTTCGAGCCCCGCGGAACGATCGAGCTCCGAGGTGTCGGGCCGCTCGTCACCTGGTTCCTCCGCGGGCGTTGAGCCGATTCCTCTCGTGCTCCGGGAGCGCGGTGGGCTCACGCTCCTTTGCGCAGTGAGCGGCGCCGCAGCGCGAGGAGCGCCAGCATCGCGAGCGGGCCGAACGCATCCGCCGAGGTGCACCCACAGCCCTGGCCTGGAGGAGTCGTGGCCCCGCCTGCGGTTCCGCCAGCCACCGGGGCAAGGCCACCACCCGTCGCGAGACCACCACCCATGGCGTCTCCACCGCCCGCCGAGCCACCGCCCGCCGAGCCACCGCCTGCCGAGCCACCGCCCGCCGAGCCACCGCCCGCCGAGCCGCCGCCCGCCGAGCCGCCGCCCGCCGAGCCCCCGCCCGCCGAGCCACCGCCCCGAAGCGCTCGCGGTGACCGCGTTCGGGAACGCACCGGGAGTCTTCCCCGCAGTGAAGAGCCCGCCCGCATTGATCGTGCCGGCAGCTGGCTGCGCACTCCAGGTGAAGCCCACTGGTACGAGGTTACTGAAGGCGTCTCGGGCTTCCGCCGTGAACTGCTGGGTCGTGCCGGCCTGGACCGTGGCCGTCGGAGGCGTCACGGTGACCATCAGCACGGGGCCGGGGCTCACCTGAACGCTCGCGAAGGCCGTCAGGCCGTTCGACTCCACCCGTACGGTGTTCGCGAACGTTCCGGCCATCGTGCCAGCCGTGAAGATGCCGGAGCCGTTGATCGAGCCGCCGCCGCTGACGACGCTCCACGTCGGCGTCACCGGCACCTGCGCGCCGCTGCTGTCACGACCGACCACCGAGAACGCCGCCGTGGCTCCGGCCTGCACCATCGCGAGGGCCGGCATGACGACGAGCGTCGAGAGCGCTCCCGGCTGGATCGTGACGGTGGCGCTCCCCGAGACAGCGCCCGAGGTCGCGGTCACTGCGGCGCTGTACGTGCCCGGCGTCATCGACGCGGTGAAGGTGCCTCCCTGCGTGATGGTGCCCGCTGCGGCGTTCGCCGCCCAGGTGATCGGAGCGTTGACCAGGTTCCCGTTCGCGTCGCGTCCCTGGGCGGTGAAGGTGGTGCTTCCACCCGGCGCCAGCGTCGCGGTCGCGGGGTTGACCGAGATCGTCGCGAGCGGGCCCGGCGTGACGGTGACGTTGACCGTCGCCTGCGCCGTCCCCGACGAGGCGCGGACCGTCGAGGCGAAGGTGCCGCTCACGGTGCCGGCCGTGAAGAGCCCGCCGGCGGTGATGGTGCCGCCACCGTTCACCACCGACCAGGTGATGGGCGCGCCGGGGATCGCCTGGCCGCTCGCGTTGAGTGCCGTGGCCGTGAACTGCTGCGTTCCACCCACGGCCAGCGAGGCGCCCTGCGGGGTGATGGTGATCGACGCGACCGTGCCGCCCGTTCCTCCGGTGATGGTCACGCCAGTGTTCCCGACGACCGCGTTGGTCGCCCCTGGCGTCGAGGCCGTCACCGACATGGGGAACGTTCCATTCGTCATGCCGGCGGTGAAGATGCCGGTCTGCGCGATCATCGAGCCCGGCGCCGTGGTCGCCCAGGTGATCGGCGCTCCGGTGACCGTGTTTCCACAACCGTCAGCGGCCGTCGCCGCGAAGAGCTGGGTCGTTCCCGCAGGGACGGTGGGGTTCGCCGGCGCGAGGCTCACCGCCGCCACGTCGCCGGGCCCGACGGTGATGTTGGTGTTGGCGCTGATGGCGCCCGACGAGGCCGTCAGGGCGTTGCCGTACAGTTGCCGCGTGCAGCCAGCGGTGAAGAGGCCCTGCGGCGTGATGGTGCCCGCCTGGCTGCTCACCGACCAGGTGATCGCAGCGCCGGCGATCGCGTTGTTGCAGCTGTCGCGAACGACGCCGGTGAACTGCTGGGTGCCCTGGGACTTCACCGTCGGAGCGCTCGGCGTGATTGCGATGTTGTTCGGCGGGCCGACGACGACGTTCACGTTGGTGCGACCGACCGTACCGTTCGGTGCCGTGGCCGAGACGCCGTTCACCACGAGGCCCGGCGTGCAGGTCGCGGTGAGCTGCCCCCCCGAGGTGATGGTGCCGGCGGTCGAGGCCCACGTGAACGTGGTGGGGACCGGGTTGCTGTTGGCGTCGAGCGCGGTGGCGATGAACGCCTGGGTCGCACCGGCGGCGACGGTCGGGTTGAGCGGGAGCACCACGACGGTCGCGATGGCGCCCACCGTGAAGGGGAAGGCGCCCTGGTCGATGGGGGCCCCGCTGGCGACGGCGCCCACCCGGCCGGCACCGATGCTGGGAGACGTCGAGGTCAGCGTCAGCTCGCGCGCCATCGCGTTGGTGAAGAGCGGGTTCGCCGACTGCGAGCCCGTGGTCGTGATGACGTTCGAGTAGTTGTTGCTGCTCGTGTTCGCGTTGGTCGGGGGCACCGCGAGGCCCGTTCCGTTGTTGCCCCAGACGTTGTTGTAGAGCGAGCTGACGGAAGCGGTGCCCGAGCAGGTGGAGCGTGACAAGCCGACGCTGCCATTGTGCGAGACGATGGAGTTGGTGACGACGACGGAGCCGCCCGAGCCGCAGAGGGTGCGAATGCCCTCGAAGCCGTTGAAGGACACGGTGGAGCGGTCGACGGTGAGGGTGCCCCCGTTGTGCGAGATGCCGGCGCTGGAGGAGTCACGAAGCACCGACGAGGTGACGTTGACGGAGCCGTAGTTCTGGCTGATGCCCGGCCCGCCGCAGCCCGCGAAGGTCGAGCCCGACACGGAGACGGTGAGCGTGCCGGTGGAGCCCTGCGTCGAGAGGCAGGAGCCAGCCGAGCCGAGGGTGGAGTTGTTGAGGGTGAGGCTGGTGGTGCCGGTGCCACTGGAAGCGACGTCGATGCCGTTGGAGCTGCGCTCGAAGCGCGCCTGAGAGAACGAGGCGGAGCCGCCCGCGAGGACGCGGACGCCGTACCACTGCTGTCCCGAGGGGGCGGTGAAGACGACGGGGGCCGGGGCCGTGCCGGCCACCTGGAAGGTGCCCTGGACGAGAATCTCCGGGCGCGTCGTGGCGAGGCCCGAGCCGAGGACGTCGGTGTTGGCGAAGGTGAAGGTGGTGCCCGGGTCGACGGTGATGGTGACGCCCGGCGGGATGATGAGGTCGCCCGTCACCGAGATGGAGCCAGAGAGCGACTGGTTGGTGAAGAGGCTGCCCTGCAGGCCGGGCAGGGGCGTGATGTCGCCAGCGAAGGGAAGGCCGCCGAGGTCGGTGCCCCCGGGGCGACGGGCGGCGCTGCGCGAGGTGATGCGCAGGTTGCGGCCGGGGCCATCGAGGAAGAGCGGGTTGGAGGCGTTCGTCCAGAAGGAGGCCGAGGGAGAGACGTTCGAGAAGTTGTTGGCGCTGGTGTTCGCGTCGGTGGTGGGCGTCGACGCAGTCCACGTGCCGTTGTTGCCCCAGACGAGGGTGTTGGTGCCCGAGACGGGCGCGGTGCCGGAGCAGGTGGAGCGCGACAAGCCGACGCTGCCGTTGTGCGAGATGATGGAGTCGTTGACGACGACGGAGCCGCCCGAGCCGCAGAGGGTGCGAATGCCCTCGAAGCCGTTGAAGGACACGGTGGAGCGGTCGACGGTGAGGGTGCCTCCGTTGTGCGAGATGCCGGCGCTGGAGGAGTCACGAAGCACCGACGAGGTGACGTTGACGGAGCCGTAGCTCTGGCTGATGCCCTGGCCGCCGCAGCCCGCGAAGGTCGACCCCGACACGGTGACGGTGAGCGTCCCAGTCGAGCCCTGCGTCGAAAGACAGTTCGCCGAGGTGTTGAACGAGGCGCCGCTCAGGATGACCGAGGTCGTTCCGGCACCCGCAGTGATCCGCAGGCCCTCACTCATGCGCTGGAAGATCGTGTTGCCCGCGTTCACCGACGCGCCCGCCGACACCAGCAGACCACCCCACGTGGCGTTGCCCGTCGTGGGCCCGGTGAAGGTCACCGTCTGCCCCTCCACCGACTGCACGACCAGGGTTCCTTCGACGAAGACGTCGACGCGCGTGGTGCCTCCGCTGCGCATCACCGAGTCCGTCGCCGCCGCCGTCACCACCACGCCGGGAAGGATCGTCAACGTCGAGCCGGCGGGGATCGTGGTGTCGCCATTCAAGGTGACGTTCTGATTCCAGATGGTGCCGTTCGGCACGTTGCCACCAGGAAACGAGATCTGCGCCAGCACCTGCGTCGACGACAGGAGCACCACGAACGCCACGGAACGAAGCATGACGCTGCTTACCCCCGAGCCCCGGCCGGTGTGCAAGGACCGAAAAGTCGAACCATCCGGAGAAGCCGGGTGAGTCGACGCGAGCTGTCGGCAGCGGCCCAGCGTTCACGCTTTTGTGACGTCGCTGGGCGTTGACCCATGTAGAAGCCGCGCGTGCTCCGGGGCCTCGCGCTCACCGCCGTCGTCTTCGCTGGCCTGGCGGTCGCGCAGGAGCGCCCGCGGCTCGGGGTGATCGTCGTCGTCGACCAGCTCCCGCTCGACGCGTTCGACAAGCGGCTCCCGCTCACGAAGGGCGGCTTCAAGCGGCTCGTCGCCGAGGGCTTTCGGTTCCGCGAGATGCGCTACGAGGCCGCCGCGACGCTCACCGCGGCCGGCCACAGCACCATCGCCACCGGCGCCTATGCCTCGGTGCACGGCATCGTCGCCAACGAGTGGATCGACGGAGACACGGGCAAGTCGACGCTCGCCGTGCAGGACGCCGCGTACCAGGTGCTTGGGAGGCCCCCCGCGAAGCAGGACGGCACCGCGCCCACCCTCATGCGGGTGCCCACGCTGGGAGACTCGGTCAAGTCCAACGCGCCCGGCGCGAAGGTCGTCGCCATCAGCGCGAAGGATCGCTCGGCCATCGTGATGGGCGGCCGCTCGGCCGACGCCGCGGTGTGGTTCGACGCCGAGAAGCCCTTCTTCACCTCGAGCACCTTCTACGGGCCACAGCTCCCGCCCTGGGTGCAGCCCACCAACCTCGCCATCGCCGAGGCGCTGCTGAAGAAGCGTTTCTCGTGGGGCCTCCCCGGGGGCGGCCTCACCGGGAAGAACCCCGTGCCCGCCGCGGGGCGACAGGGCGACAGCGAGCCGAACGCCGAGCAGCCGGGGCTCCAGCCGATGCTCGACGCGTGGGAGGTCGACCTGTCCCTCGCGGCCATCGACGCGCTCGAGCTCGGCGCCGACGACGTGCCCGACCTGCTCACCATCAGCTTCTCGGGGCACGACCGCATCGGCCACGAGTTCGGCCCCGACTCTCCCGAGGGCCTCGCCGAGTTCCTCGCCGTCGACGTCGAGCTCGGCCGCCTGCTCGAGGGGCTCGACGCGAAGGTGGGGAAGGGGAAGTACGTCGTCGCCCTCACCAGCGACCACGGCGTGTGCCCGGTGCCCGAGGTGTCGAAGCAGCGCGGGCTCGACGCGGGAAGGGTCGATCTCAAGGCGCTGCGCGAGAAGCTCGAGGCCGAGGCCGACGCGAAGCTGGGCCCCGGTGACTGGTTCGCCGGCAGCAAGACGCCGGGCCTGACCGCGACGCCTCAGGGCCGCGCGAAGCTCTTCACCATCGCCGACGCGCTGCGGGCCATCGCGCTCCAGCAGCCGGGCGTGCTCGACTTCGTGGCGGGTCCGAAGCTGCTCGAGCCCGGAGCGCTCGGCAGCGCCGGCGCCATCTGGCGGCGCGGCTACTTCCCCGGCCGGAGCCCCGACTTCCTCGTGCTCTCGAAGGCCTATTGGTCGTACGGCACCGCCGACGTGACCGGCCACGCGTCGCACTGGCTGTACGATCGCCAGGTCCCGCTCGTCTTCTTCGGAGCCGGAGTGCCGAAGGGGAGCGCCCCGTTCGCCGAGGCCATCGACGTCGCGCCGACGTTCGCGCGCTTGTTGGGCGTGCCCACGCCAGCCGGCGCCGAGGGGCGCGTGCTCGAGGCCCTGTTCCGTTGATGCTCGTTCGTTCCACCGGAGGAAAGCCGTGAATCTGCTCTTCGTCGTCGCGCTCACCCTCGCCCAGGCCGAGGCCGCGCCCGCCGTGCCCCCCGAGTCGTCGTCCGCGAAGGCTGCCGAGCCGACGCTCGCGAACCCGCCGCCCGCCGCTCCGAGCGACGAGAAGAAGCCGCAGGGCTCGGTCGCCGAAGACCGCTCCGGCAAGAACCCGGTGTCGGGCCTCAAGCTCATCACCGACACGCCCTGGTGGCAGCGCGTCAAGATCGGCGGCTTCGCCCGCGTCGGCGTCTTCTATTCCTTCCCGTTCCGCGAGGAGCAGCTCGTCGGTGGGAACGGCGGCTTCCGCCTCGCCGACTTCCGGCTCAACTTCGACTTCAGGCCCGTCGAGAAGCTCACCGTCTACGCCTCGGTCGAGTTCGCCGCGCCGCTGGTCGACCCGCTCGACCCGCTCAATGGCCGCCGCATCGTCGACGTGCGCGACGCCTTCGTCGAGTACGAGATCTGCCGCGGGTTCCTCGTGAAGGCCGGCCAGTTCCGCCCCGGCTACTACGCCGAGATGCTCCTGTCGGACGGCTCGATTCCCTTCGTCTCGCGCTCGGTGCTGGCGAGCGGCATCGCGCCGCCCGAGGGCTTCGGGCCGCGTCAGGGCCTCGCGCCGGAGCGCCAGGTGGGCCTGCAGTTCTCGTCGAAGCGCCTCGGCGACACCTTCGGCATTCGCTACGCCGTCGGCGTCTTCAACGGCAACGGCCAGAACGTGCTGTTCAACGACAACAACATGGTGAACCCCGTCGGCCGCGTCGAGGTGGACTGGGACCAGACGATCACGCTCGGCGTGAACGCGGCCTACAACGTCCTCACCACCGGTGTTCGGCCGAACCGGCTGTCGACGAACAACTTCGACTATGGGGCCGACCTCGAGGCCCACAAGTGGGGCTTTCAGGTGCTCGGCGCGTTCCTCGGCCGCAGCTCGACCTACAGCTTCCAGGGCCTGCAGCCCGACTCGTCGATGGGCGCGCTCGGGCAGCTCCGCTATTTCCACGAGAACACCGGGCTCGAGGGCGCGGCGCGGCTGGCCTGGTACGAGCCCTCGCGCGTGCAGCCCGACGACACCGTCATCGAGGTGGCCGCGATGGTCGGCTGGCGGCCCTTCAAGTTGCCGTTCCGCGTGCTCGCGCAGTACACCCACCGCTCCGAGGAGCGCCTCATCTCCTACCCGAACGACAGCGTGGACCTGATGCTCCACGCGATCTGGTGACGGCATGCGACTTTCGATTCTGCTCACGCTCGCGCTCGCCGCGGGCTGCACCCGCACCACGCCGCCCGCCCGCGCCTTCAAGGTGGGCAGCCGCGCCGATCTCATCGGCGGCAAGCGCGCGCTGGCCGACGTGGGCGACTTCAAGATCACCAACGGCGTCATTCAGGCCATCGTGCAGGACGTGGGCACCTCGCGCGGCTTCGGCGCCTTCGGCGGCTCGCTCATCGACATCGATCTCGTGCGCGGCACCGAGGCCACCGCCACCAAGGGCCCCGTCGGCAACGACTACTTCACCGAGATGTTCCCGGCGTTCTTCCTCACCGCCATCGAGCCCGCGAAGGTCGAGGCCGTCACCAGTGAGGACGGCTCGGCGAAGATCGTGGTGTCGGGCCGCTCGGGCTCGTTCATCAGCGTCGTGAACGCCATCACCGACGTCGCGTACCCGAAGGAGCCGCTCGACTACTCGGTCGAGTACCAGCTCGAGCCGGGCAAGCAGTACCTCAAGATCGTCACCACGGTGACGAACCCGGGCAGCACCGACGTCACGTTTCCGCTCGAGATTCCCTTCGGCTTCGTGACGTTGCTCGGCGAAGGGCAGCGGCTGTTCGTGCCGGGCCAGGCCGGCTTCGACATGCGGTTCCACCTCGAAGACACCGTCTACAAGCGCGCCGCCGAGCTCAGCGCCCTGCCGGGCGAGGTGACGTCGATGTGGTCGACCGAAGGTGACGGCGTCAGCTACGCGTTGGTGGCGGCGCGCTCGGCGGGCGGCGGGTACATGGGCGGCAAGCCTCAGTTCTACCCGACGGCGAAGCCCGACTCGTTGCTCATCCCCATCGCGTCGTCGTCGTTCCTCGGCAGCTTCTGGGCGCGCTCGCCCGAGGTGCTGCGCCCGAAGCAGAGCTTCTCGTACGTGGGCTACCTGGCCGTCGGCGCCGGTGACGTCGCCTCGGTGCAGCAGGTCGTCTACGACATTCGCGACGTGCGGGTGAACCCGAACGGGACCGAGTCGGTGCTCCGCGACAAGACGCCCTTCGGCACCATCTCGGGGCTGGTGCGCGAGGGCGCGACGAACCGCCCGATGGACGGCGTGTCGGTGGTGCTCCAGAACGAGGCCGGTGAGTACCTGAGCCAGGCCACGACGCTGCAGAGCGGGCTCTATTCGGCCCCCGTGCCGCCGGGCCGATACCGCGCGTACGCGGTCGACCTCTCGCGCGACGTGGCGGTGAGCGACTTCGTCGAGGTCGCCGAGGGTGGGCAGGCGCGCATCGACCTGGCGATGTCCGAGCCGGGCGATCTGCGCGTGGTGGTGCGCGACAGCACGGGCCAGCCGATTCCCGCGAAGATCTCGATCGAGGGCGTCTACGAGAACGACGTGCCCGGCCGGCTGCCCCGCACGTTCCTGTACAACTTGAAGGCCGGCGAGCGGTACCGCCGCAGCGACTTCATCCCCGACGATCCGGCCGACCCGGACACCCGCAAGTACCTCGAGAAGGTGCTCTTCGCGCACGACGGCACCGCGGGCGCCCGGCTGCGGCCAGGCAAGTACACCGTCTGGGCCTCGCGCGGCATCGAGTACACGCTCGAGCGGCGCGACATCGAGGTCGTCGCCGGCAAGACGACGAGCGTGGGCCTGTCGCTCACCCACGTGCTGCCCACGAAGGGGTGGATCAGCGCCGACTTCCACGTGCACTCGGTGCGCAGCGTCGACAGCGACATGGCGCTCGACGATCGCGTGAGCAGCTTCGCCGTCGAGGGCGTCGACCTGATGACCTCGACCGACCACAACATGGTGGCCGACTACCAGCCGACCATCGACACCCTGGGCCTCGAGCAGTGGCTGCGCAGCATCGTGGGCCTCGAGCTCACCTCGCTCGAGATGGGCCACTTCAACGCGTTCCCCATCGTGACGCAGCCCGGCCCGATTCAGCACGGCAGCTTCCGCTGGTTCTACCGGCCGCCGGGCGAGCTCTTCGCGCAGCTGCGCGGCCTCGGGAAGGACCCGCAGAAGACCATCGTGCAGGTGAACCACCCGCGCGACACGGTGCTCGGCTACTTCAACGCCTTCGACGTCGGCACGTACACCGGCCGGCCGCTCCCGGCGCCGTCGTCGCTCGTGCGGCTCGACCGCAACCCGCAGCCCGATGGCTCGCCTTCGCCGTACGATCCCGTCAACTTCAGCCTCGACTTCGACGTGATGGAGGTCTTCAACGGCAAGCGCCTCGACAACATGTTCGCCGCGCGCGTACCGACGCGGCCCATCGAGGGCCCCGAGCCGAACCTCCCGGCGTGCCCCCTCGACGGCAACCTCACCGTCACCTGCCTGCCCAGGCCCGGCGAGGTGATCGAGCGCCCCATCAGGTACATGGACAACGGCGTCGAGAAGATCGCCATTCAGCCGGCGTTCCCCGGCGCGCAGGACGAGTGGTTCACGCTGCTGGGACAGGGCCGGCGCATCGTGGCGACGGGCAACAGCGACTCGCACAGCGCGGGCGCCGAAGCGGGGCTGCCGCGCACGTACCTCGAGGTAGGCCCCTCGGCCGACGGCTCGATGCAGGCCCTCGACGTCGATCGCGCGATGGACTCGCTCAAGGCCGGCCGCGCCTTCATCACCAACGGGCCCATCGTCACCGTGACGGTCGACGGCGTCGGCCCGGGTTCGACCGCCGTGAACGCCAACGGCGTGTTCCGGATGATCATCAAGGTCGAGGCGGCGCCGTGGGTCGACGTGACGCGGGTGGTGGTGCGCCGCGGTGGCCCCAACCAGGGCAAGCGCCCCGAGGTGCTCAAGCGCTTCGAGGTGCCGGCGTCGACCGAGCTCGTCCGCTTCGAGCAGACCGAGCTCTTCACCGGCATCCCCGACGACTCGTTCTTCGTCGTCGAGGTGTTCGGCGAGAAGTCGATGTGGCCGGTGTTCGCGCCGTACGAGGTGCCCTCGCTGCAGATCAGCGACGCGGTGGGCGTCATCGGCGGCGCCTTCGGCTTCGGCAGCACCTACGGCAAGTACGAGCCGCAGCTCGCGCAGATCGTCAAGCCCTACGCTTTCAGCAACCCCATCTGGGCGACGCGCACGCGCAAGCAGGCGCTCTCGGTGCCGAAGAAGGTGCTGCCGGTGTCGAACTCGGAGCCGTTCACTCCGCGCCGCATGCCCGACCTGCGCACGCTCTTCATGCAGTTCCACGCCGACCTCGAGTGACGCGCGTCGGCTCATGGGTGCTGCTCGGCGGGCTCCTGGCCGCGGCCACGGCCCGGGCGCACCCCGAGGGCTTTCACGTGCGCGCCGTCTTCACGCTGACGAAGACGGCCGTGACGGGCCTGGTGGTGATGGACGTCGATGGCGGCGAGCGCTGTGAGCTGATGCGCGCCGGCGCCGACTCGAACCGCGATGGCCTGCTGTCGGACGACGAGAAACGGGGCCTCGAGCGGCGGCTCGTGTCGATGGTGCTGCGGCCGCTGAAGGTCGGCCTGTCGTCCTACGTGGTGCCCCTCAAGGTGCAGGAGGTGAAGCTCAACCTGCGCCAGGACGTGTCGGTGTCGCGCTCGGCGGTGTCCGTGGCGCTGCTGCTCGAGGCGAACCACCCGTACGACGTCTCTCCGGGCATGCACTTCGAGTTCGAGACGGTGACGCCCGACGGCTCGCCCGTGCGCCTCGAGGTGCTTCAGGCCGCCGATCCGGCCGACCGGCAGCCGGAGCCCGACTTCCGCCAGGAGGTGGACTCGGGCCGGCGCGCGCGGGTGCGCCTGGGGCTGCTGGCGCGAAAGGTGGCCCAGGCCGACGCCGGCGCGGCCCCCCAACCGCGCTGAATCGCCACCCTCGCTTGCCCGGGGCCCGCGCCTTGGCTAAGGGCGGCCGGTCTTTTCTCTTTCGAGGGCAGTGTGAGCGACCAGAAGAAGCCGGCAGCGACGTTCGGTGACGTGATGTTGGGCATCCCCGCGGGCGGCCGTGACAAGGCCGAGGCGCCGAAGGGCGACAGGCCCGAGCGAAAGGGCGGCCCGATGGTCGTCGTCAAGCGCGCGGGCGGCGCCGTCGAGACGCGGAAGGCCGAGGGGGCGGCTCCGGCTGGCGAGGCGCCCGAGAAGGCCGCCGTGAAGCCCGTCGTCGTGCCCCAGGGGCCATCGGTCGCCGACGAGGTGCCCGAGCACGAGTCCTTCGGCGAGATGTTCGAGAAGCAGGTGAAGGACGGCGGCCTGCCCACCCGCAAGATGCCCCGCGTCGGCGAGAAGGTGCGCGGCAAGATCTTCCAGCTCGGCGCCGAGACGGCCTTCGTCACCATCGGCAAGCTCGAGGCGATGATCGACCTCGACGAGCTGAAGGACGACGAGGGCATTCTGCGCCAGGGCGTCGGCGACGAGATCGAAGCCCACGTCACCGAGACGGGCGCCAAGGGCATTCTGCTCTCGCGCCGCCTCTCGAAGGACGCGGCGTCGCTGTCGATGCTCGCCGAGGCCAAGCTGAGCGGCATGCCCGTCGAGGGCATCGTGCTGGGCGTCAACAAGGGCGGCCTCGAGGTCGCGGTCGGCGACGTGCGGGCGTTCTGCCCGATGTCGCAGGCCGACGTGCGGCCCCGCAAGGCCGAGGAGTTCCAGGAGCTGATCGGCCAGCGCTTCACCTTCCGCGTCACCGAGGTGAAGGAGCGCAACGTGGTGCTGTCGCGCCGCGCCCTGCTCGAAGAAGAGCTCAAGGTGAAGGCCGCCGAGCTGCGCAAGACGCTCGAGGTCGGCAAGGTGGTGAAGGGCCGCGTGGTGTCGGTGCAGAACTTCGGCGCGTTCGTCGACCTCGGCGGGCTCGAGGGCCTGGTGCCCGTGAGCGAGCTGTCGCACACCCGCATCGGCCACCCCAGCGAGGTGGTGAAGGTCGGCGACGAGCTCGAGGTCGAGATCATTCGCATGGAGGCCGCGGAGCCGAACTCGCCCGACAAGTCGAAGCGCAAGGAGCGCATCACCCTGTCGCTCCGCAAGCTGCTCGACGACCCGTTCAAGAAGGCGCTCGAGACCTTCAAGGAAGGCATGATCGTCAAGGGCAAGGTGGCGCGGCTGACCCAGTTCGGCGCCTTCGTCGAGCTGACCCCCGGCGTCGACGGCCTCATCCACATCTCGGCGCTGTCCGATCGCCGCATCGCGCACCCGCGTGACGTCGTGCGCGTGGGCGACGAAGTCGAAGTGAAGATCGAGAAGGTCGACGCGGACGAGAAGCGCATGGGGCTGCGCCTGGTGAAGGACGGCGCGCCGGTCGGCGAGGGCGTGTCGTCGTCGGCGACGGCGGCTCCCACCCAGGCGCCCGAGAGCGACGCGGGCCCGAAGAAGCCCACCGTCAAGCTGCGCCGCGGCCTGGTCGTCATCGGCAAGGTGGTGCGCATCGAGAGCTTCGGCGTCTTCATCGAGTTCGAGGGTGGCAACGGCCTCATCCCCGCGAGCGAGACGGGCACCGAGCGCGGCACCGACTTGAAGCGCACCTTCCCCATGGGCAAGGAGCTCAAGGCCGAGATCATCGAGATCGATGGGCAGAAGGTGAAGCTGTCGATCTCGGCGGCGCAGCGCAGCGAAGAGCGCGCCGACCTCGAGGCCTGGAAGGCCACCCAGAAGCCCCAGGGCGGCGGCAAGGCGGGCTTTGGCACGCTGGCCGACAAGTTCAAGGGCCTCAAGCTGAGCTGACGGGCTCACCCCGGTGGATGGCCTGGCGGCGGATTGCCGTCGGGCCACCAACCTGAGCTCGTCCCAGCGTCATGGGCGTCCTCGTCGCGTTCGAAGGAGCACACCTGCGGTTCGCCGACGGGGCTCGCCGAGAGGTGCTCGCCGTCACGAAGCACGGCGTGTCTCGCCACCTCGGCGGCAGCAGGCTCCCGGCGGTGCCGGGGGTGCCGGGCCTGCCGGGCCTGGCTCCCCGGGTGAGCGCCTTCTTCGAGCAGCTCGACGCTGGCAAACGCGCCTCGAAGCGGCGGTCACCCCACTGATCGTTCAGCCTCGACCGCGGCATCCAACCGCCTCGAGGCTTTCGAGGAAGCTCTCGTCGCCTCGCGGGTTGAACTTTGCTAGCAGTTCGCCCGTCCGTGGTGCCCGTGGAGGCCTCTTGAACATGGCGAAGCTCGTGTCGAAGTCGATGATCTCGCTGGCGTTGGTCGCGTCCCTCGCGGGCGCGGCGCCGAACCCCTCGCCGACGGCCAAGGCGGCGTTCGACCGCGGAGAGAAGGCGCTCGAGGCGGGCAACTACGATCAGGCCGTCACGGCCTACAACGACGCGCTCAAGGCGACGCCTGGCTACCCGGCGGCGCTCAACGGCCTCGGCAGCGCGCTCTTCAAGCAGAACAAGCGCGACGAGGCGCTCGCCCAGTTCAAGGCGGCCACCGAGGCCGACCCGTCGTTCAAGCTCGCGTGGTTCAACCTCGGCTTCGCGTCGCGCAAGACCCAGGCGTTCGCCGAGGCCGCGAAGGCGTACGAGAAGTACACCGCGCTCGACCCGAACGACCCCGACGGCTTCTACGGCCTCGCGGAGTCGTACCGGCAGTCGAACCAGCCCGAGAAGGCCATCGCCGCGTACGAGACGTACGTGAAGAAGGAGACCCGCCCCACCGAGCAGAAGTACGTCGACCGCGCCAAGGAGTACATCGGTCAGCTCAAGGCCTCGGCCGCCGCGAAGCCCGCTGACCCCGGGCCCACGACGACGACGACGACGACGACCACGGCCACCACGACGGCGCCGCCGCCGGCCGACCCGCTGCCCTCGCTCGCCGCCCGCAAGATGAAGGAGGGCGATCAGTTCATGGTCGACAAGAAGTACCGCGAGGCCTCGTTCTCGTACCAGGACGCGGTGAACGCCGACCCGAACAGCGTCGAGGCCCTCTTCAAGCTCGGCAACGCCTACGCGGTGCTCGGGTACTACAGCCAGGCCATCGACAAGTGGACGCAGGTGGCGAACCTCACGCCCGACCCGGCCATCAAGAAGTCCGCGCAGGACAACATCGGCCGCGCGCAGCAGAAGCTCGCGCAAGCGGGTGGTGGCTCTCCGCAGGAGGCCGGCAAGCAGCCCGGCACCGGCCCCATCGCCGACTCGACCCGCACCCAGGCGCGGCAGGCCTACGAGCAGGCCGTGCAGCTCATCGGGCAGCGCCGCTTCGGTGACGCGCTCGCGTCGCTCAACCAGTGCCTCCAGTTGGAGCCCGCCCTCGCCGTCGGCTACATCGCGCGCGGCTCGACGCTCATCGGCCTGCGCCGCTTCGCCGAGGCCGCCATCGACTACCAGTACGCGCTCAAGCTCGACCCGAACCTCTCGGCGCCGCTCTACGGCCTCGCCGAGGCGTACAAGGGCATGAACCGCATCGACGACGCGCGCCAGTTCTACCAGCGCTACGTCGCCTCGGCGGCGCCCGACGTGCGGCCCGACCTCCAGAGCGACGCCCGCGCCAAGCTCGACCAGCTCCGCTGAAGCGCGCCTCAGACCCATGAACACCGACATCAAGGCGATCACCGAGCAGGTGCAGCGCGAGAGCGCCTTCATCGAGCCGCTCTTCCTCGAGACGGGCCGCGTCATCGTCGGCCAGAAGCCGATGCTCGAGCGGGTGCTAATCGGGCTGTTGTGCAGCGGGCACGTGCTGCTCGAGGGCGTGCCCGGCCTGGCCAAGACGCTCACCGTGCGCACCTTCGCCGACTCGATCTCGGCGATCTTCCAGCGCATTCAGTTCACGCCCGACCTGCTTCCGGCCGACCTCGTCGGCACCGTCATCTACAACCAGCAGACGGCCAGCTTCGCGGTGCGCAAGGGCCCCATCTTCGCGAACGTGATCCTCGCCGACGAGATCAACCGCGCTCCGGCGAAGGTGCAGTCGGCGCTGCTCGAGGCGATGCAGGAGCGGCAGGTCACCATCGGCAACAACACCTTCCCCCTGCCGTCGCCGTTCATCGTGCTCGCCACGCAGAACCCGGTAGAGCAGGAAGGCACGTACCCGCTGCCCGAGGCGCAGGTCGATCGCTTCATGCTCAAGGTGAAGGTCGGCTACCCCACGCGCGACGAAGAGAAGGAGATCTTGAACCGCATGTCGGGCGAGGGCTCGCCGAAGGCCACCAAGGTGGTGACGCCCGAGCAGATCGCCCAGGCGCGCGGCGTGATGCACCAGATCTACGTCGACGAGAAGGTGAAGGACTACATCCTCAACATCGTGTTCGCGACGCGCGAGCCCGAGAAGTTCGGGCTCAAGGACATCAAGGACTACATCCAGTACGGGGCGTCGCCGCGCGCGACCATCTCGCTCACCCAGGCGGCCCGCGCGCACGCGTTCCTGCGGCACCGCGGCTTCGTGACGCCCGAAGACGTGAAGGCCATCGGGCTCGACGTGCTCCGGCACCGGCTCTCGCTCACGTACGAGGCCGAGGCCGAAGAGCTCACCCCCGAGCGCATCATTCAGCGCGTGTTCGAGCGGGTCGAGGTGCCGTGAAGCCGGCGCTCGTGAAGGCGAAGGCGGCGCAAAGGCCGTCGCAGGTCGCCACCGAGACGAAGAAGGAGCTCATCAAGCGCATTCGCAAGCTGGAGATCTCGACTCGCAAGGTCGTCACCAGCGTGCTCGGCGGTCAGTACCACTCGGTCTTCAAGGGCCGGGGCATGGCGTTCTCCGAGGTGCGGCAGTACCAGCCCGGCGACGAGGTGCGCACCATCGACTGGAACGTCACGGCGCGCATGAACGACGCGTACGTGAAGGTCTTCACCGAGGAGCGCGAGCTCACCGTGATGCTCGTCGTCGACGTCTCGGCCAGCGAGGTGTTCGGCTCGAAGGAGCGCAGCAAGGCCGAGATCGCCGCCGAGGTCGCCGCGCAGATCGCGTTCTCGGCGATCGCCAACAACGATCGGGTCGGGCTCATTCTCTTTTCGGACCGGGTCGAGAAGGTGGTGCCGCCGCGCAAAGGGCGCTCGCACGTGCTGCGCCTCATCAGCGACATCCTGTCCTTTCAGCCGGAAGGGAAGGGCACCGACGTCGGCGCGGCGCTGACGTACCTCTCACACGTCGCCAAGCGGAAGACGGTGACCTTCCTGGTGTCGGACTTCCTCACCGACGAGCTCGAGAAGCCGCTGCGCATCGTCGCGCGCAAACACGATCTCGTGCCCTGCGTGATCGTCGACCCGCTCGAGCAGCTGTTCCCGAACCTGGGGCTGGTCGACCTCGAAGATCCCGAGACGGGCGAGCGCTTCCTCGTGGACACGAGCGACCCGCGGGTGCGCGGGAAGTTCAAGCGGCTCATGGCCGAGCGCAAGGGCAAGCGCGAGACGTTGTTCAAGCGGCTGCAGCTCGACGCGGTGGAGCTGTCGGGCGGCGCGGACTACTCGCAGGCGCTGCAGAAGTTCTTCCGGCTCCGCGCGCGGCGGGCGGCTGGCTGAGCGGCTGAGGGCCGGGTGGGCGTGCGCCATCGTGAGGCCGTGTGTCCAAGGGTTGTGCGTCCAGAGACCGCGCGTCCGTCCGTGCAGCGACCGACCGTGCGTCCAGCGACCGTGCGTCCAGCGACCGTGTGTCCTGCGCCCGTTGGCTCGGACCTCTTCTTCGCCACCACCAACGTCTTGCGAGGCTTGTCGGCGACGTAGCTGGCCCTGCGACAGGTGACGGGTCGCTGGCCAGGCGAGCCGTCCACGGGCAGACTGTACGGTTCATGCTGGTCGGAGCCTCGAGATGAGCAGCGGCAAGAAGCCGGGTGACGAGACGCTGCGGGTGCCGCCGGGCATGACGCCGAAGAAGCCATCGCCCTCGGCTCCCTCGGCGCCGTCGTTGCGGCCCATCGACGCGCCCCCGACCGACTCCTTCGTCGGGCGCGCCGGCTCGGGGCTCCACGCGCTGGGCAACTCGCCCTCGGGGCCCCAGAAGGCCCTCACCGGCGAGGCCGCTCCCGAGGTGTCGCAGGGCGCCTGGCGCGAGCGAGTCTTCACGCCCCGCGCCGTCATGTCGAAGGACGAGATCGTCTCGACGCTCGAGTCCTCGCTGCGCGTCGTGCTGGGCACCGCCAACCACGCGCGCGTCGCCTTCGAGGAGCTGCGCCGCGGCTGGCTGCCGACGTTGCGGCAGGCGCTCGAGCAAGGCGGGGGCGATGGGCTCGACGCGTGGCTCTCGCAGCTCCTCAAACCGCCCGGCCGCACCGGGCTCGATCCGCTCGTGCCCACGCTGGTGGCCGACTTCGCGCGCCTGCGTGCCGCGAAGGATCTCGCCGCGTTCGAAGAGGAAGCGCTCAAGGTCGTCGAGACGGTGCGCCGCGTGCTCGCGTTCGAGAAGCCCCGCAAGCTGTCCTTCAAGGTGCTCGAGCGTGAACTCGAAGGGAAACTCGAGATCGACGAGCTCTTCCTCGTGGCGGTGAGCGACGATGGCGAGCTCTCGCGGCGCCTCAAGGAGATCGGCGCCACCATGGAGTCGCTGCGCGATCAGCTCAAGAAGCGGCCAGGCAAGCAGCCCGACGGCATGTACTCGAACTTCGTGCGCCTCAAGGCCGAGGTGCGGGTGCTCGACGCCGAGCTCCGGAGGCGGGGCACGAAGGGCGGCTGAGC
>JALOQF010000475.1 GCA_025459425.1 Myxococcaceae bacterium
CGACATCGTCGGCATCGACTCCTTGTGTCACGGCGGACAATTGAGCACGAAGTCATGCGTTTCACATCGGGGCCCCGGCCGGGGTCTCACGTCGGGAGGCACACCATGCAGTCACCTCAAGCCGCGCCCACGGGCGCCCGCTGCGCCATCCACCAGGAGCGCCTCGCCGACGGCGTGTGCCCGCGGTGTGGCAACTTCGCCTGCATCGACTGCATGGAGGGCGGGACGGCGTCGCTCTGCCCGGCGTGTCGGGCGTCGCTGGGGACCTTCCCCTTCTCGCGGGGCGACTTCGACTTCTCGCGCGTGTGGAATTACGCCTTCGAGAAGTGGCGCGGAGATCTCACCACGCTGGGCGTCTGTGCCTTCATCTTCACGATGCTCGGCGGCGTCGGCAGCATCGTGTCGAACGTCTTCACCCAGCCGGCCATGATGATGCTGCAGAAGGCCGGTGCGAATGAGAACGTGGTGACGGCCATCGCGCTCGTCGTCGTTGGCACGGTGGTGGGCATGATCATCAACATGGTGGTGCAGGGCATCGGGCAGATGGGCCTCATGCGCGTGGCCATCGACGTGCTCCACGGTCGCAAGACGGACATCAACCGCATGTTCTCGCAGGTGAAGAAGCTCAAGAACTACGTCGGGCTGCAGCTCGCCCTCATCTTCGGCATCGGCGTGCCGGTGGTGGTCGTGCTGGGCGGCGCGGTGGGCGTCGGCTTCGTGGTGTCGGGAGCGTCGTTCACGATCCGCGGCGTCGAGCAGGCGTTCTCGAACCCCGTCACCATCCTGGTGCTGGCGGGCGCGCTCCTCGTCGTGACGGTGGGCCTCATCTACGTGACGCTGCCGCTCACCTTCGCGCCCTGGGAGCTCGTCTACGGCGACACCGACCCGCTCGAGGCACTGCGACGCGCGTGGAGACTCGGCGACGGGTTTCGCGTCGAGACCTTCGGGTATTCGTTCGTCGCAGCGCTGGCGATGTTCGGGCTGACCCTGGCGGGCTTCCTGGCGCTGTGTGTCGGGGCCGTCGTCGCGTTCCCCATCGCGATCGCGCTCCAACACCTGGTGATCGGCAGCCTCTACCTCTCGCTGCGCAGCGGTTCGGAGCTGCCGCTGCCGCCCGAGGCGTGACGTCAGCAGCGATAGCTGACGATGGTGCAGCGGCGCGCCTTCACGTCACACACGGCGGTGCGCTCACCGTCGACACAGGGCCGGAAGGGCTTCTTCTTCGCGCCCTTCTTCGCCGCAACGGCTCGGGGCACGGGTGTCTCGCTCAGCGCGCAGTCCACGTCGGCGCTGCACGAGACCGGCTCGATCCACACCGCGTGGCACTCGTTCCTGAGACAGCCGCACGCGAGGCCTTCGGTCGGCGGGGGCCAGGCGCTGACGCCTCCGTCGGTCGTGCACACACCGGCCGCGCGGTCGACGCGGCAGTCCTGACCGAAGCGGCACGTGGTGCCCCGGGTCGGCCCGTCGGGACGGCGTTGGGTGCAGGCTCCCTCGAGGCACCGGCACGCCGCCGAGACGCCGCCGTCGACGCTCTCGACGCAGCGCTCGCCGATCAACCGGCAAGCGGCGTCGCCCCCGCACGCCGACAGCACCACGCTGGCGAACACGGCGAGCATCGGCGTCAGAGCACGCGCAGCACGAAGCACTTGAGGTACCGCGTCTCGCGAAGCCCCAGCAGCACGGGGTGATCGCGCCCGGCGCCCCGCTTCTCGATGATCTGCACCCGGCGCTTCGAGTCGGCGGCGGCGCTGTCGAGCATGGCCTCGAACGCCTCTTCGCTGACGTGGTGGGTGCAGCTCGCGGTGATGAGCGTTCCGCCGGGGCGCAGCAGCTGCATCGCGCGCAGGTTGATCTCCTTGTACCCGCGGGTCGCGGCGGCGATCGCGTCCTTGTTCTTCGCGAACGAGGGCGGGTCGAGCACGATGGTGTCGAAGCGGCGGCCCTCGTCGAGCGTGTCACGCAGGAAGTCGAAGGCGTTGGCGCACACGGTCTGGATGTTGGAGAGGCTGTTCCGCTCGGCGTTCTTGCGAATCTGCGCGCAGGCCGGCTCGCTGATCTCCACGGCCGTCACCTGCTTCGCCTTCAGCGCGAGCTGCAGCGCGAAGCCGCCCGCGTACGAGAAGCAGTCGAGCGCCTCTCCGTGGCCGAAGTCGCTCGCCCGCACGTGGTTGTCGCGCTGGTCGAGGAAGGCGCCCGTCTTCTGCCCGTGCAGGAGGTCGACCTCGAGCACCACGTGGCCTTCCCGATAGGTCACGACGGGCGGCAGCTCGCCGAAGAGGAGCCCCTTCTCGGGCGTCAGGCCCTCGAGCGTGCGCACGTGCGCGTCGGACCGGTTGACGATGGCCTTCGGCTTGAAGTGCGCGGCGAGCAGGTCGACGAAGAGCTGCTTGCGGCGCTCCGTGCCGGCGTGGAGGAACTGCACCGACAGGTAGTCGCCGAAGCGGTCGACGACGAGGCCCGGGAGCAGGTCGGCCTCTCCGTGCACGACGCGATAGGCCGTGTCGTCGGGGTACTCGCGGCGGCGCAGGCCATCGGCGGCCTCGAGGCGCGCGCGGAAGACCGCCTCGTCGATGGGCCCGTCGTCCCACGAGAGCCAGCGCAGCGAGATCTTCGAGGCCTTCGAGTAGAGCGCCTGGCCCAGGAACCAGCCCCGGGTGTCCTCGACGCGCACCACGTCACCGCCGTCGACGTCGTCGCCGAGCGTCTCGACGTCGGCGGCATAGATCCACGGGTGGCCGTTCTTCCAGCGCTCGACGCCCTTCTTGCTGATGCACGCGGTGCCGGCCTTCTTCGGAGTGGGCATGGGGAGGGAGGGCGAATCACAACGCTTCGACGCGGTCCACCACCACCTGTCCGGAGCCATCATCGCGGACGGTGCACATCGCCACCTCGGGGTCGTGCTCGAGGAACAGGTGCCACCCCTCTTCGATGGCCTGCGCGAGCAGCTGCTTCTTCTCTTCGATGACGGTGAGCGGGTACAGATCGTACGCGGCGACCCACGCGGCCTTGAGGTGCGCGGTGGTGGGAATGAGGTCGCCGCAGAAGACGACGGTCTGGTCGCCCGACTCGAGCCGCACGAGCTGGAGGCCCACGGTGTGCCCCTCGGACACGAAGAGGTGCACGCCCGGGTACAGCTCGGTGTTGCCCTCGAGCAGGTGCAGGCGCCCGCTCTTCTCGAGCAGCGCGAAGTCGTCGGGCCTGAAGCTCCCGCGGTCCTTCTCGCTGGCGTGGTGGGCCCAGTTCCAGTGGCGGCGCTGCAGGTGGTACGTGGCCTTCGGGAACGACAGCCGCAGCTGGCCGCCTTCGTCGCGGGTGGTGCCTCCGGCGTGGTCGAAGTGCAGGTGGGTGAGCACCACGTCGGTGATCTCGTCGCGGGTGACGCCGGCGCGGGCGAGCTCGGCGTCGAGGCCGTACCCGTCGTGCGAGATGCCGTAGAGATCGCGGTGTCGGCCGTCCCACCGGTTGCCGATGCCGTCGTCGACGAGGATGCGCCGCGTCCCGTCGAGCACGAGCATGCAGCGCAGCGCGAGCGTGATGCGGTTGCGGGCGTCGGCCGGGAAGTGGCGCTCCCACAGCGGCCGCGGCACCACGCCGAACATCGCCCCGCCGTCGAGCGCGATGGTGCCGTCTCGCACCTGGTGCACCTGGAGGTGGCCGAACCCGAAGGGCATGGCCGAAGTGTCGCACGAAACGTGCGCGAGGCCCCGTGGTACCATCGCGGGCCGTGTTCCCATCGGACGACGAGAACGTGATCGAGGTGGCGAAGGCCCGGGTCGAGACCTTCGACGGCGGGGCTCGCGAGGTGGCTGGCGGGGCGTACCTGTCGCCCGAGGCGGTGCTGCGCACGACGAACGAGCTGTCTCGCCTGCGCGCGCGCTCGGCCGAGCTCGACCAGGTGCCGCGCATCGTGCCCCTCGCCCTCATTGGTGCCGGCCTCGCCGGCTTTGCCGTGGGGTACTGGCTGGGCCGAAAGCGGCGCTGATGCAGACCTCGTACGAGCTGTTGCTCCAGCCCGAGGTGGCCGG
This sequence comes from Myxococcaceae bacterium, assembly GCA_025459425.1. Classification (GTDB taxonomy): domain Bacteria; phylum Myxococcota; class Myxococcia; order Myxococcales; family Myxococcaceae; genus Xiheimicrobium. The sequence continues at coordinate 4,029 of JALOQF010000475.1, forward strand.
CGCGGCCTTCGCGCGTGACGTCATCGAGGCGGTCTTGCGCGATCGCGGCGCGGTGACCCGTGGTGACGGCGCGCTCGTGTGGAAGCTGAAGGCCGGCGAGGTGACGGTGCTGCCGCTGCGCGAGTCGGGCGCCATCACCGGCCTCGAGCTCAAGCTGCCCTTCTCGGACCGCCACGAGCTGGTGAGCGAGCTGCTCGCCTCGGCGGTGGACGTGGCGCGCACGAACGCCCTGCGCGTGGTCGACCCGCAGCTCGGCCGCACCGTCAGCGAGGTCGACGGCGGCGCCATCACCGACGAGTACCTGCGCATCTCACGGTATGCGGGCGCCTACTTCGGCCTGGGTGACGCGCTGCCCGTGGCCCTGCCTCAAGCGAGCGACGACGAGACGGTGTCACCCGTGATGAAGGCGGTGCTCGCGGTGCTCGTCTTCGGCGTCGCCATGGCGGCGGCGTGCCGCTACTTCTCGCCAGCCTGAGGGGCTTTAGCGCGTCAGGCGCCAGCACCGGTGCAGCCGCTGCCTGAAGTCCGCCGGGAGCGTCTCGTCGGTCACCTCGTCGGCCCCCGTCACCTTCGGGCTCAGCGAGAACTCCTGGAAGTTGGTCGAGAAGAAGAGCGTGCCCCCGGGCGCCAGGCGATCGACGCAGCGCTCGAGCAGCCAGGGGTGATCGCGCTGCACCTCGAAGCGCCGCCCCATCTTCTTCGACGACGAGAACGACGGTGGGTCGACGACGATGAGATCGTACGTGCCGCGGTCATGCTCGAGCCACGCCAGCACGTCGTCACGCAGCACCCGGTGCTTCGGCCCGGCAGAGAAGCCGTTGAGCGCCAGGTTCCGCTCCGCCCAGGCGCAGTAGGTGTTCGACAGGTCGACCGTCGTCGTCTCGGCGGCGCCGCCGGCCAGCGCGTGCACGGTGCAGCTGCCGGTGTACGCGAAGAGGTTC
>JALOQF010000476.1 GCA_025459425.1 Myxococcaceae bacterium
GTGCTCCGTTGGTCGGCACCTGCGTGGCCTGCGCGCCAGTGCCCGAGGGGCGCACCGTGATGGTGAGGGGATCGACAGCGCTCGACTCGACCTTCTGCGTCTCGGGGTCGAAGTACTCGAGCGTGAGCCCCGGTACGGTGAAGGTGCCGGTCTGCTGTGGCACCAGCACGTACTCGACGGTGCGCGTCCCGCCGACCTGGTTCTTCACCACGGTGGACTTCTCGGTCTGCTGCGGATCGAACACGCGCAGGGCAGAAGGCGCCTCGAGCTTCGGCAACGTCACCGCCTTCAGGTTGCCGCGCCCTTCGAGGATGAGCTTGAGCTGCACGGGCTCGCCGAGCGCGACGTCGGTCTGGTTCACGGTCGACGAGAGCCTCCAGCGGCCCACGTTCCCGGCGCCCGCCGGCAGCGGCTTCACCTTGAGCGTCAGCGCGTTGCTCTTGCGGTGGATCTTCCGGCCCGAGAAGGGGAACACGCCCGACGAGATGTCGGACTCCGCGGGCTCGATGGCGACGTCTCCGGGCTTGAGCGGGAAGAGCGCCTTCGAGCGCAAGAGGTACGCACGGTACGGCACGCCCCCCAGGGTGCGCGTCTCGGGCGCGAGGTTGGTGGGCGAGGCGATGTCCTGCGCGAGGAAGCCCTCGAGCTTGGGCATGATCACCGAGTCCACGCCCATGAGATCGATGCGCGAGTAGATGTACAGAGACAGCGTCACCTGCTCGCCGACGTAGACCTCAGGGCGATCGATCGACGCGCGCAGGAACAGATCCGAGTCGCTGCGCGGAATCGACGGCTCGTCGTCGCCGAAGGGATCGAACGGAGTGGCGCCGGGCGGCGCGGTGTCGTCGTCGTCTCCGAAGAGCCCGGGCGGGAACCCTGGCGGCAGGCCGAACGGGTTCTGCGGCGGAGCCCTTCGCTGGGTGCGTGGATCCGGCGCGAGCCGGCCAGGCACCACCTCGAGCTTGATCGCCTCGCTCTTGTAGGTGCGGCTCGCGGTCTGCAGCCCGGCCGCGGGGATGGTGAGGGTTCCGGCGCGGGTCGCGCGCAAGACGAGCGTGTACTTCCGCACCTGTTTGATCTGCCCCATGCCGCCGGCGCCGACCGAGTAGCTCATCTGGGTCGACTCGGAGCGGGACAGCACCTCGAAGTCGTTCGGCGCGGGGAACTGCACGACGGCGCCTTCGGGGGCGTTGCTGACGACGATCTCGCAGCGAAAGGTGTCTTCGGTGCCGACCTTGGTGCGGTCGACCGTCATGTAGAACTCGAGCTCGGCGGCCAGCGCCGGCGCGGCCGCACAGAGCACCGCGGCGATGGCGAGCGCGCTACCAGTCCTTGCCATTGGCATCGTTCTTCTGCGTCTTCTGGCGGAAGCGCCAGAGCTGGAGATTCTTCTCGTTGCGCTTGAGCGGTTCCAACAGTTTCTCGGCTTCCTGGGCCGACATGCCGCCGTCGGTGAGGCCCAGCTCGGCGGGAGACACACCCCCATCGGACGATTGGGGCTGCCCGCCGTCGCTGCCGCCATCGGTGCCTCCCTGGGGGCTGGGGTTCTGGCCTGCGTCGCCCTGGCCTCCATCACTGCCGCCGTCTTGTCCTTGAGACGAGTCGTTTTTCCCGCCGTCGCGCTGGCCGCCGTCGCCTTGACCACCATCGCCCTGGCCACCGTCACCGGGCCCACCGTCGCGGGGCTGCCCGCCGTCCTGCAGGCCACCGTCGGAGCCTCCGTCAGGCTGTGCACCGCCATCAGTGTCGCCGCCGTCGCGTCCGCCATCACTCGTACCGCCGTCGCTCCCGCCATCGCGCGTGCCACCGTCGGGCCCGGCGTCTGGTTTGCCGCCGTCATGGCCACCATCGGTGCCGCCGTCGGGGCCCTTCTGCTCCTTCGGTGGCAGGTCGCGCAGCAGCACCTCGAGGTTGTGACGCGAGAGCGAATCGAACGGGTCCTTCCGGAGCGCCTTGCGGAACTCGCGCACGGCCTCTTCTTTCTGGCCATTCACCGCCGCGATGGTGCCGAGGTTGTAGCGAATGCGCGCTTCGTACTCTCCGGAGCGGTCGAGCTCCTGCGCGCGCCCGAACGCCGCCTTCGCCTCGTCGGTGCGCCCGAGCCGGTGCAGCGCGAGGCCCCGGTTGTAGTGCACGCGGGGATCGGTGCCGTGCTCCTTCTGGGCCCGCTCGAAGGCCGACAGCGCGCGCTCGTAGTCGCCCGCTTCGTACGCGGCCATGCCCTCGCCGATGTCGTCCTGGTTCTTCTCGAGCGGCCCCATGGCCTGCGCGAGCACGAGCGGAACGACGAGCCAGAGGCGCTTCATGACTTCGCCCACCTCCACGAGGGGACGATGAGCATCGACAGCGCGAAGAAGAGCAGGCCCAGGGCCACGAAGGGCTGGAAGATCTCTCCGTACTTCATGGTGAGGCGGCTCTCGAGCTCGGCCTTCTGGAGCGTGTCGATCACCTTCACCACGTCGGGCACGGCGACGCCGCGCGCCTGGTAGAAGAAGTCGCCGCCGGTGTCCTTCGCGACGCGGGTGAGGCCGGCGCGATCGAGCCGGGTGATGACGGTGACGCCGTTCTCGTCCTTCTTGTAGCCGACGACGTCGCCGTTCTCCGACACGACGGGAATCGGCTCGCCCTGCTCGCTGCCGATGCCGATGGCGAGCACTTTGGCGTCGATCTCCTTGAGCGCGGTGATGCCCTCGTCGATGGCGCCCGAGAGATCTTCACCGTCCGACAGCAGCACCACCACCTTGTCCTTCGAGCCGCGGTCGGCGTTGTCGAACACCTGGCGGGCGAGCAGCAGGGCGGAGCCGATGTTGGTGCCGCCCTGGGGCATCTGCGCGGGATCGATGGCGCGGAGGAAGATGCGTGCGGCGCCGTAGTCGCTGGTGAGCGGGCACTGGATGAAGGCGTCTCCGGCGAAGGCGATGACGGCGACCCGATCGCCCTTGAGCTCGTCGAGGAGCGTCGACAACTCCAGCCGGGCGCGCTCGAGGCGAGACGGCGCGACATCGCGGGCGAGCATCGACTTCGACGCATCGAGCGCCACCACCACGTCGATGCCGCGGCGCTTCACCACCTCGGCCTTCTCCCCACACTGCGGCTGGGCGAGCGCGAGGGCGAAGCAGGTCAACGCAGCGAGCTGGGACGTGCGTTGAAAGAGCGGGAGCAGCGTCGACACACCGGGCGCGAGCGTGGACGCCAGCCGGCCGGGAATGACGCGCGAGAGCGCCGTGGTGCGCCGCAGCGCGAGGAAGAGCACCACCAGGCCCACCACCAGCACCAGCGGCACCAGCGCGAGGAACACCGGCTGCGCGAGGCCGAGCTTGTACCCGAGGAAGGTGAAGCGCCACGGCGTCACGGGAACACCTTGAGCACCGTCGCCTTGAGCAGCAGCTCGAGCAACAGGAGGGTGAAGGCCGCGAGCAGCCACGGGTGGAACAGCTCGCGGTAGTTGGTGATGACGCCGCCTTCGAGGATCTTCGAGCGCTCGAGCGAGTCGAGCACCTTCTGCAGGTTCTCCTTGAGCTCCTGGCGGTCGGTGGCGCGGTAGAACTCTCCGCCGGTCAGCTTGGCCATGTCCTCGAGCAGCTTCGGGTTGATGGGGATCTCGACGTCACGCCAGGCGGTGTTGCCGAAGATGTCCTGGCCGGCGGGGAAGGGCACCTTGCCGCCCTTGCCGACGAGGATGGAATAGACCGGCACGCCGAGCGCTTTGGCTGCTTTGGCCGCGTCGAGCGGAGACACCGTGCCAGCGTTGTTGTCGCCGTCGGTGATGAGCACCACGACGCGGCTCTTGGCTTCCGAGTCGCGCAGCCGGTTCACCGCCGTGGCCACCGCGTCGCCGATGGCGGTGCCGTCTTCGAGCACGCGCGTGCGGAGCTGGCGGACGACCTCCTTGAGCACGCCGTAGTCGAGCGTGAGGGGGGCCTGGGTGTACGCGGCGCCGGAGAAGACGACGAGGCCGATGCGATCGTTCGCGCGGCTCGCGATGAACTCGGCGAGCACTTCTTTGGCGACGTGGAGCCGGTTGTTGGGGCGGAAGTCGGCGGCCTCCATCGAGGTGGAGAGATCGAGCGCGATCATGATGTCGATGCCCTCGACCGAGGCGTCGCGCACCTTGGAGTCGCGCTCCTGCGGCCGCGCGAGCGCCACCACCGCCATGACGAAGGCGAGCACGCGCATCACCGGGGGCAGCCAGGTGAGGTACGCGCGCAGGCCCCGGCCCTGCTTGGCGAGCAAGGTGGCGGCCGAGAAGCGCAGCACCGCGCGGGTTCGTTTCTCGAGCCACACCCAGACGAGCGCGATGGGCACGAAGGCGAGCGCCACGAAGGCGAGCGGCGAGTGGTAGCCCGTCAGCAGCGCGCGCACCTGTTCGAGCAGCGTCGGCTCAGGCGTCATTCGCGCCTCCCGCTGCGGTGCCCGCCTGGCCCACGGTCGTCAGGTGGACGATGCGGTAGCCGAGCTCGAGGGCGGCTTTGCAGGCGTCGGGGCCCGGCGCCGCCTTGGCGTAGCGCACGAAGTCGGACTCGTTGGCGAAGGCGGTGAGGTCGGCCATCGGGAGGCCGGGCGTGTGCCGCGCACGCAGGGCCTCGAGGAGCTCGGGCGTGGTGCTCTCGAGCGCTTCGAAGTCGTACCGTTCGCCGAGGTAGCTGCGGACGATCTCGGACAGCCGAAAGTAGAACTCGCGCGAGCGGCCCTGGCCGGGGAGGTTCTGCGCGGCGAGCGCGTCGAGGGCCTGCGTGGCGCGGACGTGGAGGGGCGCTTTGGGCTTCTCGGGCTCGACCACCACGGGGCGCGGTCGGCGCAGGTAGCGCATGACGCCGTACGCGAGCAGCGCGATGGCGAGGCCGATGAGGACCGCCCACACGAGGCGCCAGGTGCGCACCGGGAGCTCCTCGGGTTTGCGCACGTCGTACAGGTCTGCGCCCTTGTCGGCGTCGGCGGGGAGCGACGAGACGATCTCGATCTCGACCGTGCCGTTCGGGTCGCTCAGCTCGAACTCGAGGGTGGGCACGCGCTGTTTGCCCAGCTCGAAGGCCTGCAAGGTGACCTGGAAGGTGGTGGTCGAGCTGTCAGCGCCGTCGACGCGTTCGCGGCTCTGGGTGACGTAGTCGAAGGCGCCGAGGTCGCCCGGGGTCGGCAGCTCGTAGCGCTGGGACTTGTCGTGGGTGACGACGATCTCGAAGACGAACGGCTCTCCGAGCTTCGCTTGCGTGGGGTTCACGCGAGACTGCACGCGCATCGGCGGCAGCACGCCACCATCGGCAGCGCCGACAGGCATGACGAGGAGTCCGGCGAGGAGCAACGCGGCCGACGACACGAGACGCACCATTCGTCGAGAAAACGTGTGGAATCAAGCGAAGTTGCAGCGACGCAGAACGCGAACGCGCAGCCAGGAATTCCCATGGCTTTGCTTGACGCTGTGGGGGGCGGTGATCACATCCTTCCGTCCCATGAACCAACTGCCCATCGACGTCGACGCCGAAGCCATCTTCCTCGACGGCGCCTGGTACACGCGAGAGGACCTCGCGCGGCGGATCAAGTCGATGATCGACGAAGGCGACTTCAACGTCGCCCGGCCCAGCGCGGCGCTCGAGGCGCTCTCGTCGACGCTCCAGCAGGTGCGCACGTTGTCCTTCCGGGTGACGCCCGACCTGGCTGACGCGCTGACGCAGCTGGCGACGCGCTCCGGCAACTCGGTGGGCCAGTTGGTGCGCGAGGCCGTGATGCAGCTCCTCACACAGGGCGCCGCCGCGCCCCAGGAGTCGCTTCGGCGAGAGGAAACGGTGAAGTCCGCCGCCCCAACACCGCCCGAAGCCCAGCCCCTGCCTGCCGACGCTGCGCCGCCCGCTCCCGAGGCGCCGGTGGTGATGGCAGGCCCTGGAGCGCTCCGTGCCGCCGGCCTCGATCCCACGGTCGCCCAGCCCATCGAGCTCACCCGCCGCATCGACACCCAGCCGAACCAGGCCCAGACCGCCGAGAACGGGTGGTTCAAGCAGTAGTCGGGTGAATGTCGGGCTGGCCGGTTGTATTCGGCGCCCATGTCGCTTCTCTCCGCCGTCGTCGCCTCGCTGGCGCTCGCGCAGTCCCTCCCGCCGTGGATGACGGGCGAGAGCAAGCCCGAAGACCTGCGCATCTCGCTGGTGACGTTCTCGCCCGGAGACACGCTCACCGAGTGGTGGGGCCACACCTCGCTCGTCGTCGAGGACACGAAGCTCGCGCAGGGGCGGCTCTACAACTACGGCATGTTCGGCTTCGACGAGGGCTTCGTGCACCGCTTCGTCCAGGGCCGCCTCGAGTTCTGGGTCTCGGACGACTCGATTCAGGGCACGTTCCGGCTGTACCAGTTCCTCAAGCGCGACATCCGCATTCAGGAGCTGAACCTCACCCCGCCACAGGCCCAGCAGGTGGCCACCGCGCTCGGCACCAACGTGCTGCCGCAGAACCGCGTGTACCTGTACCACCACTACAACGACAACTGCTCCACCCGGCCGCGCGACATCATCGACCGCGCCATCGGCGGCCAGCTGCTCGCGTACGAGAACGCGCAGCCCTCGCCCATCTCGCTGCGCGCGCACACCCGGCGCTATTCGATGGTGAACGTCCCGATGAGCCTGGTGCTCGACTTCCTGCAGAACGACGAGCTCGATGGCCCCATCACCCGCAAGCAGGTGTCCTTCCTCCCCGACGAGCTCGAGCGCGACGTGCAGCAGCTCCAGGTGAAGCGCGACGACGGCTCCCAGGTGCCGCTCGTGAAGACGCAGTGGAACGTCTACACCTCGCCGCGCGCCCGGCCGCCCGAGGTGCCGCCCAACTTCATCCCCGGCATCTTCGGGTTCTCGCTCGTGCTGGCGGGCCTG
>JALOQF010000127.1 GCA_025459425.1 Myxococcaceae bacterium
AGCCTCGAGCGGCCGCGAGCCCGCCCGGCGGCCGTTGACGAACCCCGACGCGAGGAACCAGTCGCCCTGCTCGCGCACCAACACCGGACGACGGAACTCGTCGTGCAGGGCCGACGCCGCCTCGTCGAGCGACCGGTGGCCAGCAGCGCGGGCCCACTGCTCGCAGAGCACCTCGACGCGGTCGCCGTCGGTCGCGCGCAGCATCGTCGTCAGGTGGGGAGCCCCTCGAGCTCGGCCACCAGCCGCTCCGCGGCGCGAAACCCCGCGGGCCCCAGCCGCTCCCAGTCCTTCACGAGCGCCTGGGCCGTGTCGTAGCCGTCGTCGATGAAGCGCGTGGCGCGGTGCTGTTGGTCCCACTGCTCGAGGCGCTGCACCACCCGCCACAGCGCACCCGCCTCGCGCCGGGCGTCTCCCCGTTCACGGAGCGGCGCCTCGGCGTCGAGCTGCACGAGGTCGGCGGCCGTCTGGTGTGACGCAAGCCACGCCGCGGCCGCGTCGACGAAGAAGCGCGCGAGGTGACGGGCCTGCGCCGCTTCGATGACATCGAGGAAAGCCGCCGCGACGGCCGCCTGGGCCCGGCCCACCGACGCCAGCACCTTCGGCTGCGCCAGCTGGGGCTTGAGCTGCTCGGCCGACAGCCAGGCGTCTCCCAGCAGGTCGAGGAGCCCGCGCACGAAGGGCAGGTGCTGGGCCGTGAGGGCCTTCGCCTCGAGCGGGCCCACACGCCCCAGCGAGGCGGCGTGCACGAGCTGAACGAGGGGGGCGCGCCGCAGCTCGGGCTGCAGCATCAACGTCGCCTCGGCCGCGGTGCCACGGGCCCGCTCGAGGAGGAGCGCCGCGAAGACCTCTTCGGCCGGCGTCAGGGCGCCTTGCAGCTCGAGCCGGCTCACCTCGGGCTCGGCCAGCGGCAGCTTGAGCGCCCACTGGAGGAGCCGCACCACGTTCGCCGTGAAGCGCAGCGCGGGCAGGGGCGCGTCCCACAACCGGCCGGTGACCTCGCGGGTCCACCCGCCCGCTTCGAGCAGCGCGTGCGCGACACCTCGGGCCAGCGTCTCTTCCAGCAGCCCGGCCGAGGTGGGACCCAGCTTCGCCGGTGGCGAGACGCTCACCAGCAGCAGCCGCGTCAGCTCCGACGTGGGCCCCGCACCCACGGCGCACCGCGCGAGCGTCAACAGGCTGGCTTCGGCATGGGTGACGCGCGCGAGGCTCATGGCGGTGTCGAGCGTCCCAGAATCGAGCGGGGGCTTCTACGCCGACTGACGAAACAGTCGCCGCAAGAAGTCCGCCGGCGCGGGCCACCCGTTGATGGTGAGCTGCCCGCCTTCGAGCCGCAGCTCGACCGTGTTGGCCGACCAGAAGCGTGGGTCGTCGGGCCGGTAGGCGTCGGAGAAGAAGTGCAGCACCTGGTTGGTCGAGCCCACCCAGCGCCGCACCTTCTCGGGGCGGGTGGCGTCGTACCGCCCGTCGACGAGCAGGTCGGCCACGTCGAGCAGCGCCTGCACCCCGGGCACGCCCGAGCGCACCTGCCCCTCGAGCTCGGCGAGCGTGTAGCCGCTGTACACCATCACCGTCTTGCCTCCGGCCTTCACCAGGCGGCCGAGCGCCGCCACCGCCTCGGCCTGCTCGAAGGGCTCTCCGCCCAGCATCGACAGGCCCTCGATGCCCGGCGTCGAGAGGATGTCGCGGGCGAGCTCGTCGACGTCCACCTCGCGGCCTCCCTTGCCGTGCACGAACATCTCGGGGTTGCAGCAGCCCGCGCACCGAATCGTGCAGCCCTGCACCCACACGGCGTACCGCACGCCCGGCCCCTCGGCTTCGGTGTCCTTCACCTGCTGGGCGACGCGGAGCTTCATGCGGCCGTCACCATAACGCCGTCGACGCCCGAATCTCGCGGTGGCAGCGTGGCTCTCACCACCCGGGCGGGTGTGACCGCCGTTCTCGACCTCGAGGGATTCCCATGCGCCACCTCGTCCTCCTCTTCCCCTTGTTGGCCTGCACCTCGGAGCGCGCGAGGAGCGCCACGGGCACCGCCCCGACACCGCCCGGGCCCGTGAAGGTGAACGAGGTGGCGCTGGCCCTCTCGAAGTCCGTCACGCTCGACGCCGACGACCCGTCGACGTGCGAGCGCTGTCACGCCCAGGTGGTGACGGAGTGGCGCGAGAGCCTCCACAGCCGGGCGCACCACGCGAACGACCCGCTCTACGCGGCCATGCGCACGCTGCGCACCCAGAAGCAGGGCACCTCGATTCCCGGCAACTGCGCGCGCTGCCACACCCCGCGCGACGTGCGCGACCACGAGTCGAAGGCCGCGAAGACGGGCGTGAGCTGCGCGACGTGCCACCAGCTCGACGACGTGCACCTCGGAGACGAGAAGAAGGGCGTCGAGGCGCTGACGTGGGGCCCCGCGAAGGTGTTCCGAGGCCCGCACGACGTCGAGAACGGCGTCTCACCGGTGCATGGAAACGGGCCCGCGCTGCCGGCGCTCGCCGACGGAAAGACGCTGTGCCTCGCCTGCCACGGCGAAGAGCGGAACGCGGCCGGCATCGCCACCTGCTCGACCGGCGTCGAGCACCAGACGCTCTCCACGGCAGGCACCTGCGTGAGCTGTCACCTGCCCGAGGTGCAGGGGCCTTCTGGTGCCGTTTCGAGCCGCCCGACGCACCGCAGCCACGTCTTCCGCGGGCCGCACCACGCCTGGCGTACGAAGACGCCGGGCCTCCTCGCCGAGAGCGTCGCGCTGTCAGGCCGGTTCGAGAACGACCGCGTCATCGCCCGGCTCGAGAACCTCGCGTCGCATGGCTTCCCGACGGGCTTCCCCGCGCGGCTCGCCCGCCTCGACTTCGTCGGCTTCGACGGCAGCGGCAACGAGGTGTTCCGCAACGTCACCGCCGACCCGATGAAGGAGCACCCGCAGGCCGTCTTCAACAAGGGCTACGTCGACGCCGAGGGAAAACCCTCGCTGGCGCCGTTCGCCACGAAGCTGGTGCGGGACGCGCGGCTGACCCCCGGAGAGACCCGCGAGGTGACGTTGCAGGTGCCTCCGCCGGTGGTGCGGGTCGAGCTGCGGTTGTCCTTCTTCCTCGTGGCGCCGCCCGCCGCGAAGCTGATGGGGTACCAGGGGCCCGAGCTGGAGCCGCTCCGCGTCGCGACGGCCACCGTGACGCGGTAGGCCCGTTCAGAGCGCCAGCACGCCAGACGCCTTCTCCATCAGCGCCAACCGCCGCTTCGTCACCGGGCTCGAGCCGTCGATGACGGCGGCGGTCTCTTGCAGCACGCGGTCGAGCGAGAAGAGCTGCACCGACGAGTCCTCGGTCGGCATGCCCCCCTGCACCGGCGGTAGCCAGGCCACCATCGCGTCGCTGTGCCCGCGCAACAGCGAGCCCACCGCCGCGAAGCCCAGGCGCCCGGCGATGGCGCGGTCCTGGTAGCTCGGGTTGCCGCCCCGCACGACGTGCCCCAGCACGGTGGCGCGAATCTCGACGCTGGGCATGTCGGCCCGCATCGCCTCTTCGGTGAGGCGCACCAGCCGCGTGCACGGCACCTGCACCCCCTCGGCCTTGATGACGAGGATGCGACGCTTCCCGCGCGCGTAGCCGTTGCGGATGACGCTCGAGAGGTCGGCGATGAGCTGCTCCTCGCTCTTGCCCTGTTCCCGAATGAGCACGGCGTCGGCCGCGAGCGCGATGGCGCTCGCCATGGCGAGGTACCCGCAGTCGCGGCCCATCACCTCGACGACGAAGGCCCGACGGTGGGCGCGCGCCGTGTCCGAGATGTGGTCGCAGGCCTGCACGATGGTGTTGAGCGCCGTGTCGACACCGAGCGCGAGCGCCGTGCAGCCGATGTCGTTGTCGATGGAGCCGGGAATGCCGATGACGGGCAGCCCCGACTCGCCCGAGAAGACGTGGGCGCCGGTGAGCGAGCCGTTGCCGCCGATGACGATGAGGCCCTCGAGCCCGTGCTTCACCATCTGCATGTTGGCCTGGGCCCGCCCCTCGGCTTCGCGGAAGCGCAGGCTCCGCGCCGAGCCGATGATGGTGCCGCCCTGCCCGCCCGCGGCGTCGACCTCGACGTCGACGGTGACCGAGCCGTCGGCGAGCACCTTCGTGAGTTCACGAAAGGTGCCGTCCATCAGGCCCTCGTAGCCCTCGAGGGCGCCGAACACCTGCAGGCCCTTCGACGCCGCCAGCTTCGTGATGGCGCGCAGCGCGGCGTTCATGCCGGGCGAGTCTCCCCCCGAGGTGAGGACGGCGAGCTTCTTCATGGCGGCTCCGACGAGACGACGAGGTGTCGCCATCGAGTGTGCCGCGTCCGCTTCCCGAGGGAAGCGTCTTCGACGACGGGGAGCGTCAGGCGCTGAGCAGCTCACCCGCTCCGAGGAACGAGAACTCGAGCCCGTCGACCTCGACCCGGGCCTCGACCTCGGGCGCCCGTGGCCGCGACCGGTCGTCCACGAGCGACGCCACCGCAGCTCCAAAGACGTCGGTCACCGTCGGCCCTTCCAGCGGCCACGCGGCGAGGCCCACGGACACCCGGACGCCTTCGTGCGCGAAGAGCTCGCGCGTCAGCTCGACGAGCGACCACCCATCGAAGAGCGAGTGGCCGGGCGCGACGATGGCGAACAGCGCGTCGGCCACCCCATGGAGCGACGCGCGCGCCGGCAACACCCCTTCGAGCGCCTCGAGCAGGCCGTCCATCACCGGGGCGCTACAGGCCTCGACCTCGACCAGCACGAGCACGCCCACCCGCGTCGTGGCGAGCCCCTCGGCGAGCGCCCCGTCGACCTTCCGCGCTGGCCCCGCTTCCTGCGTCGCTGCGTCCATGGTGTCCCGCCTCCCACCAGCGCCTTCGGCACGAGAGGGCCAGGCGTTGACGTAGGTGGGTGACGCACCCGCCGGCCTTCGGTGAGACGTTCTCGCGTCATGCGCACCTGGATGCTGCTCGGGCTCCTTCCGACGACCGGTTGCAGCACCACCGCCACGTTCCTGACGCGCTCACGTGGCAACGTCGAGGCCCGCATCGTCGGCGGCGACCGCCAGCGGCTGTTGCTCCAATCGGAGTCGGGCGCCGAGCTCGTGGTCGACCGCACCGACGTCGTCGACATCGACCACCCCGGCAACGTGGTGGCGCTCCTCGGCGGCATCGTCACCTTCTCGGGCATGACCAACCTCGGCGTCACCGCCGTGTCGTGTCGTTCGGCCCTGTCGAACCGGAACGAGTGCACCGCCAGCATCGGGCTCATGAGCAGCTTCCTCGCGGTGGGGGCTGGCATGCTGACGTGGGGCCTGTGGACGTGGCTGACGTCGCGAAGCCTGGTGCCGTCGACGCTCGAGACGGCCCAGACCGTCCCACCCGCGCCACTTGCACCAGAGCCCGCCGTTCCCCCGAGCGCGCGCCTCGTGCCGCGGCTGCGGTAACGCCGCGACGGACCTGCCAGCTCGTGCTGCGCCTCGAGCCATCGCATTCGGGCCCGACGCGAGGGGGCGCGGGTGCGGTCACGCCGCGCCGACATGCCAGCTCGTGCTGCGCCTCGAGCCATCGCGTTCGGCCCCGACACGCCGAACTCCCCCGGGTGCGGTAACGCCGCGACGGACACGCCAGCTCATGCTGCGCCTCGGGCCATCGCGTTCGGACCCGACGCGCCGAACTCCCCCGGGTGCGGTAACGCCGCGACGGACACGCAAGCTCATGCTGCGCCTCGGGCCATCGCGTTCGGACCCGACCCGCCGGACTTCCTCGGGTGCGGTCACGCCGCGACGGAGATACCAGCTCGTGCGGCGCCTCGACCCACCGCGTTCGGCCTCCAGCGCTTCGAGGTGCCGCGGGCGCGCGGCAGCGGTTCGAGCACCATCGGTGCCTCGTCGCTCAGCCCGCCCGGTGCGCCGCACCTCGAGGACGCTCAGCCTCTGGCCGGCGCGCCTCGACCGGTTCGGCTGGTGGGTCGTCTCGAGCGGGATGCACCGAGGTCGTGCGGAGTTCACGCAGAGTGCGTTGAGCTCGAGCCGGTCGGAGCGCACGTGCGCCACCGTCTCGCGCAACACCGAGGACCGGTGGCGTCAGGGCGCCGACTCGACCACCGTGCGCGGCGCCTGGGCCCCGAGCGCGACGGTGAGGGTGAACGAGCCCCCGTTCGGCCCGACCGTCAGCCCGAGCTTCGGCCACGCCTCGGCCTCGAGCTTCTTCGCGAAGGCCGCGTACGTCTGCTCGTTGAGCCTGAAGGCGTCGCCCACCGCGTTGACGATGTTGCCCGTGTAGAAGACGAGCGCGAGCAGCCCGAGCGGAATGCCGAAGCCCCACTCGGGCTGGGGCCGCGCGAGGAGCGCCACCGTGCCCGCCACCGTCGCACCGGTGAGCACGAAGGCGAGCGACGCGTCGAGCAGCCGGCCGTTGTAGACCTGCCCCGCGCCGGGCAGCACCGCCGAGAGAACGCCGGCCAGCCAGGGGCGCTGGAGCGGCAGTTGGGCCCGCTCGACGGTGAGCCGGTCGAGCGCATCGAAGGTGTCTGGCGGCTTCTGTGGCAGCGGCGCGGAGCCCATCAACACGCCGAAGTAGCGGCTGTAGTGGTCCTTGAGGCCCAGCGGCGTGTCGTCGGGCAGCTCGGCGATGGCCTCGGCGCAGTTGCCACTCAAGAGGCGGGTGACGCACACGTTCTCGAGGGACAAGAGCCGCGCAGCGGTGGCGGTGCGCGGTTCCTGGACGGCGATGACGCGGTCGAGGTGGAAACGCGAGGCGTCGACCATGCGGCCCTTCGCGTACACCTGCCCGATGAGGAGGTGCGCGTGGAGCGCGGCCGGCCCGCCACGCAGGAACGCGAAGCGCTTGAGCTCGGTGATGGCCCGGTACGGGTCCTGCTCGGCCAGCAGCGTGCGCGCGAAGGCGAGCGCCTCGTCTTCACGAGGCGCCGCGTCACCGACCTGGCCGAACGTCAATGCGCAGGCGAGCGCCAGTACCATCGCGGGTGGTCCTCTCTCGGCGTGAGCCAGTCGAGCGTGTCGTCGAGCGGGTCGAGCAGCCGCGCGCCGTCGAAGCGGTAGAAGCGGTCGAAGTTGAGGTGGCTGCGCATGAGCCGCGCGCCGAAGAGGAACAGCCCCGGCACCAGCCCGAGGTGCTCGATGGCCTGGTGGCCGTAGAGCGAGCACGAGGGCTCGAAGGCGCAGTTGCTCCCCTTCGCCTTCGAGAGGGTGGCGCGGTAGGCGAAGTAGAAGCCGCGGCCAATGGTCTGCAGCACCGTGGGCCGTGGCTCCTGAGCGGGCTCGGCGGCGGGCCGCTCGACGGGGAAGGCCGGCGCGAGCGGCTGGTCCCACGGGCCCGGCGCGATCTGCGCGAGCAAGAGGAGGAGCGCAAAGCTCACGTCACAGCGCTGGCGGCGCGGGCTGCGGCTGGGGGCGCACGGGGAGCGGCGGCGGCTGGTTGCCCGGCGCGGGAGGCGGCATCGTCGCGCCGGGCGCGGGGGGCGGTGGGTAGTAGCCGGGCGGCATCTGGCCCGGCGGCTGGTACCAGCCTCCACCGGCGGCGGGCTGCAGGGCGAACTCGTACGACGGCCGGTAGTCCGTCGACCAGAGCAACCCGGGCAGAAAGCACAGCACGCTGGCGATGACGCGCCCCACGGACCACTGGTCGGCCGCGATGGTGGCGTTGGTGTCGTTGTAGCCGGGCAGCGAGAGCCGCACCGTGTTCTTGGTGCCCGCCCACACCGTCTCGGACCACTGCGCCGGCGCCTGACCCAGGTTCTGGCCGTCGACGGTGACGTTCGCGCCGGGCGGACGCGAGTTGATGATGGTCGAGCTGGTGCACCCCGAGGTGCAGGCGATGGCGAGGGCGACGAAGACGAAGGCGCGCATGGGCCCCATGTCTACCGTCAGGGGCCCCGGGCGATCCAGCCTCACGCGCGCGCGCGGAGCTTCGCCCAGTCGACGACCGGCACCACCATCGGCGCGATGCGGAACTCGACCTGCCGGCGCAGCCCGATGACGTCACCGCCCACCTCGACCGGCACCTCGCCATCGAACTCCATGCGGCAGTGGGTGAGGAGGAAGTCGTGGCTGTGTGGAATCGGGTGCACGCCACGCCAGAGGTCGACGATGCGCCCGGTCGCCTGCGCCGCCGTCGCCGCGTAGACGCGCGTGTGCATGCGGCCAGGCATCGTGCGCGCGAAGTGGAGCGCCTTGAAGCCAAAGCCGAGCTCCATCGTCGTGCCCGCGCCCGCCACACCATAGGGCCCCTCGTACAGCACCGCGCCCCGCGCTCCGCCCGGAACGGGCACGGGCTTCCCGCTCGCGTCGAAGCCCAGCGCCGCTTCGCCCAGGTTGATGAGCCGCACGCGCGGGCGCTTCGGACTGAGCACGTTGCGCAGAATCGTGCGCCCGAAGATGGACGCCGCGTAGCCACCCTTCCCCTCGACGAACTTCCGCAGGAACGGCGGCGCCGACAGCCGCTGCTGCTTGTAGTCGTGCAGAATCTCGGCGCCCCACCCGGCGTCGGCGAAGGGCGTCAGCCGGCCTTCGACCTCCATCAGCCAGAAGTCACTCGTCGGCACCGACTGCTCACCGCGGTCGACCAGCCGGCGAATGGCCTCGAGCGCCTTGCGTGGCGACGGCGCGTGGGTGCCGATGGCCCAGGCGTTCCCCGTGCCGAGCGGCACCAGCCCCAGCGCCGGAAACTCGAGGCCCTTCGCGCGCATCGCGTCGAGCAGCCCGATGGCCGTGCCGTCACCCCCGCCCGACAGCACCACCTTCGGCGCCTTGCCGCCCATCGACTCGCGGACGAAGCGCTCGACGTCGTCGACGCTGCGCGTGGCGATGACCTTCGAGTTCGGAAGCAGCCGGCGCGCCCACTCGGCGAAGCGCTCCGAGCCCTTGCGCGCGTTGAGGTTCACCACGACCGAGATGTCCATGCCGGTGACGTAGAGCAGCGAGTGTCATGCCCCTGTCATCGGGAGCCCGGGGAATGCCGGGGGTCCTGGCCGGGTTGCGCTGGCCCCACGTCGACGCGTCGAAACGGGGTCGCTCTGCGTTCGTGGAGCGTCGCGCCGTGGGTGCGACGGGACACCGGCAAGCAACCCCTCGCGGTGCAGCCGCTCGATGCGCGCACCGGCGAATGGCGCCCGTCACGGCCGCATCAGCAGCGCCGCCACGGCACTCGCCTTCTCGCTGGCCCCTGGGGTCGCCTCGTAGGTCGCCCTGGCCTTCTCGAGCAACGCAGTGACGCCCTCGTCGGAGCGCCCCTGCGCGCGCCGGGCCTTCGCCAGCCCCACCTGCGCATCGGCCACGAAGACGACCCACGGTTGGAGCGCCTCGGCGACGGTGATGGCCTCGGCGAACGCGGCCTCGGCGTCTTTCGCGCGCCGGGCCTCGAGCAGCGCCTCACCCCTGGCCTGCAGCGGCAAGATGAGCTCGCTGCTCCTGGGGCCGATGCCTCGCGCCACCTTCTCGGCCGCTTCGGCGTGCGCGAGCGCCGCGGCGATGGCCTTCTTCCCGAGCGCGGCCTGGCTGCGCACCGCGCCGGCCTCGGCCATGTACGGCGCCGACAGCGGCGGCGTCTGCGCCATCAACTGTGACAGCGCCGCCTCGACTTCGTCATAGCGGCCCTGCGCCAGGTGAATCTCGGCGCGCGTGAGGGTCGTCGCCGCGATGTACGGGTGGCCGGCCGGGAATGACGCGCGCGCGATGGCGTCGGCGCGCTCGACGCGCTGGAGCGCCTGCACCGTGTCGCCCCCCTTCAGCAGCGTGTCGGCGAAGTTGTTGAGCGTCACCACCAGCTTCGGGCTGTTCACTCCGAACAGCGCCTCGCGCGCCGCCAACGCCCGCTCGAACGCCCCGCGTGACTCGTCCGGCCGGCCCGCGAAGAAGTACGCGTTGGCGAGCATCGAGCGCACCATGGCCGAGTCGGGGTGGTCGCCCGACACCTCGCGCTCCCGCAGCGCGAGGGCCCGCTCGAGGTGACCGACGGCGCGCCGGTTGTCCCGCGCGGCCACCAGGCTCGAGCCCAGGTCGTACTCGAGCTTCCACACCAGGGGGTGATCGCTCCCGATGGTGTCCTTCGCGAACTGCAGCGCCCGCTCGTGTCCCGGCACGGCCTCGAGGGGCCGGCTCTCGGCGGTGAACAGGCGCGCGTCGGCGCCCATGCGCTCGATCGTCAGCACCTCGTCGCCCCCCAGACGCTCGACGGTCGCCTCGGCCAGCGCCAGCCACGCGCGGCCTTCCGCCGGCCGGTTGAGCTGAAAGCCCACCACGGTGGCGAGGCGCACCGCCGCGAGCGCCACCAGGTCGTCGACGCCCGAGGCCTGCGCCAGCGTCAGCGCGAGCTGCCAGGCCTGGGCGGCCTCGGCGTTCTTCCCCTGGGCCTGCCGGAGCGCCGCCTCGACCGCCCGCGCCTCGGCCTGCAGGGGCCGGAAGCCCGTGGCCTTCACGTCGTCGAGCAGCCGGGGGAGCGCCGCCTCGAGCGCCGCCAGCTGGCCCACGTCGAGCCGGGACCGGGCCTCGGTCAGCGCGCGCTGCACCTTCACCACCGACTCCGACGCGGCCTCGTTCGAGAGCCTGGGGTCGGCGCGCAGCCGGGTGAGGTTCGTGCAGACGACCGGCGGGGTGAGGCTCCACGCGAACGTGCCGGCGCGCTCGGCGATGGCGTCGTCGGCCTTCGAGAGGGCCGTCACCAGCGCGGCCAGCTCGGCGCGGCGCCGGCCAAAGCACGCTTCCTGCCGGGCCCACGACTCGGGCGACACCTCTTTTCGAACGCGCGCGGCCTCGCACGACGCCTTCGCCTTCTGTGAGAACGCCTCGGCCCAGCCGTCGAGCGCGCGGGTCGCCGACGCCCGGGCCGCGGCGGCGAAGGGCTTCTTCACCGCGTCGAACGACGACGCCACCCCGCGCCGCGCCTCGGGCCCCCACACGCCGCTGACGTCGGCGAACGTGGCGCACTCGGCCTGCACGCGGGCCCGCTGCGTCAGCTGCCAGGCGAGCACGCCCAGCGCGACCAGGCCGACGGCCGCCCAGGGCGCGAAGCGGGTCCACTCCACCGGCCGGTGATCGAGCGCCGCGAGGAGCGCCTCCATCGACACGAACCTGTCCTCGGGGCGACGGGCGAGCCCGCGCTCGAGCACCGCGTGGAGCCAGGTGGGCACCGGGGAGCGCGGCCGTGGGGGCAGCCGGCCGTCGAGCAGCGCCTTCGTCACTTCGGTCGGGGTGACGCCGGCGAACGGCCGCTCGCCATAGAGGGCTTCCCACAGCGACACGCAGAAGCTGAACTGGTCGCTCCGGGCGTCGGGGTTCATCGCGAGCGCCTGCTCCGGCGACATGTAGCCGACGGTGCCCACCACCACGTCGTGCTGCGTGAGCGGCTCGGCGAGCGCGGCGGTCTTCCCGCTGTCGTCCGAGCGGAGGCCAGGGCCGACGGGCTCGAGCGTTCCATCGGCGCGGGCGACCCCGAAGTCGGTGACGCGCGCGCGCCCGTCTTCGCCCATGAGCACGTTGGCCGGCTTGAAGTCGCGGTGCACCAGGTGCGCCGCGTGCGCCGCGGCCAGGCCCCGGCCCGCCTGGAGGAAGACGGCGACGATGTCGCGCCAGGTGCGCGGCGTCGCGCGCAGCCAGGCCTTGAGCGTCGCGCCGGGGACGTACTCCATCGCGATGAAGATGCCGCCCGCGTGCTCGCCCACCTCGAAGACGTTGACGACGTTCGGGTGCGACAGCCGCGCCATCGCCTGCGCTTCCCGCAGCATGCGCGCGTGGGCCGAGCCCGAGGCGTCGGGGCCCTGGTTCGTCGACAACAGCTTGAGCGCGACCTTGCGGTCGAGCTGCGGGTCGTACGCCGAGTACACCGCCCCCATGCCGCCGACGCCGAGCACGTCGAGGAGCACGAAGCGCCCCACCGACGTGCCCCGCTCGAGCACCGCGCCCTTCGTCAACTGCACCGCCCGCGAGGCCTCCGAGACCGAGAGCTCCCGCGTGGGAGCCTCGGACGCACTCGAGCGCTTGAGCTCGATGAGCGCCAGGCGGGGCCCGCAGTCGGGGCAGTCGGCGGCGTGGGCCCGAACTTCGGCCTCCTCGGCCGCGCTCAGCCGGTGCTCCGTCAGGTCGAGCCAGCGCTGTGGGTCAACGTGGGCCATGGCGGGTGCGGTGCTCGTTCGTGGAAGCGTCGTGACGCTGCAGGCCCGCGGCGGTCGGCGCGATGCGCTCGTCAGCCCTCCCGTCGCGGCGACTCATTGTCCGCATCCTATCCGAGGCGGGCAGCTGGCGCGCCAACGAGCGGACTTTCCGCCGTACGGCGCCGGTGGGGCGCTGGCACGGCCCTCCCCTCGGCGCCCAGTCTCCGCTCGAGACGCGGCGCACACTCGTCAGAGGCCTCACGAAGTGCGCGAAGGGAGCACCCGCTTCTGGCGGCGGAGCCCCAGGCTGCGCCCAAGGCCTTCGTCTCACCGGCCGCCCTCGTCAGCCGCCTCACGAAGTGCACGAAGCAAGCTCCGATCGCAGCCGCGGGGACCGGGGCCGCGGCCATCGTCCTCGCCGGCCCCGCCCTCGGCAGCCGCCTCACGCAGAACGCGAAGGGAGCACCCGCTTCTGGCGGCGGAACCCCGGGCTGCGCCCCTCGCTTTCGTCTACCCGGGCGCCCTCGTCAGCCGCCTCACGAAGTGGACGAAGGAAGCTCCGCTCGCAGCCGCGTGGACCTGGGCCGCGGCCATCGTCCTCGCCGGCCCCGCCCTCGGCAGCCGCCTCACGCAGAACGCGAAGGGAGCTCCGCTCGGAGCCGCAGGCACCCGGGCCGCGGCCATCGCCCTCGTCAGGCGCCTCCGAAGAACGCGAAGGGAGCTCCGCTCGGAGCGGCGGGAAGCTGACCCGCGTCGACCGGGGCCGCGCGCGAGCAGCGGACCAAGGCGACGTCGGTGAAAACCGTCAGCGCAGCGACGTGGGGGCCACGCGCGGGTCGAGGGCCTCGGCGCGCGCGGCGTCCTCGGCTTCGCGGCGCTTCGAGGCGCGGTACAGCCAGAAGGCCACGCCACCAATCATCGCCAGCGGCGTGAGCGACACCACACCCGTCATCGCCAGGTAGGCCCACTCGGTGCCGTCCTGGCCAGCGCCACACACCGAGCAGGCGAGCGTCGTCAGCATCAGAAGTACACCCGCGCGTAAATGATGGGCCACATCAAGACGACGAAGTACCAGAACACCTGCGCGCCGAAGAAGAGCCCGCCCTCGAGCCGGTCGCGAAGCAACTGCAGCGCCGCCAGCCCCAGGGCCACCAGCGCCCCGATGGCGTGAAGGCCGTGCATGCCGACGATGAGGTAGAAGAAGGCCCCCAGGCGGCTCGAGGTCATCGTGAGGCCCGCCGAGAGGAGCTGCGACCATTCCCGGCCCTGCAGCCCGACGAAGGCCACGCCAAGGCCCCACGCCGCGAGCACGAGCCACTTCGCCGCGGCCTGCTTCTTCGCGAACAGCACCTGGCCGACGAGCAGGAGGAGCCCCGACAGCACGAGGGCCACGGTGTTCAAGGCCGTCGCCTCGGCCGGCAACGTCGGCTGGCCCGGCACTGGCCAGGTCCCAGCGGGTGCTCCCGCGCGGCTGATGGTGAAGGCGCTGATCATGCCCACGAAGAACATGACCTCGGCCACCACGAAGATGAGCGTGCCCAGCACGGCGCTGGGGACGACGGGGCGGTTGGCCTCGGGCAACGGTCGCGGCGACATCACCTGGCTCATAACGGCGGAGGCAGTCGTGGCCACGGCTTCGGGCTCCCGGTGTGAATCAGTGCTTCGCTTCGCCGTGCGCGTCGCCGTGGTGGCCCGTGTCGCCCGGGAGCTTGTAGTCCTTCGCGGCCTGGTTCACCCAGCGGTGGCCTTCGTGGCGCAGCACGTCGGGCCCGACGCCACCAATCATGAGGCCCATGAGCACGAGCATCGCGATGAGCAGGTAGCCGACGTATTTCTTCTCGACCCCGATGTGCATGAAGTTCTTCACCACCATGTAGGCCTTCACGATGGCGATGCCGAAGGCCGTGAAGAGCACGATGACGAAGGCCACCGTCTCGTTCGAGACGACGCGGTGCGCGAGCTCGGGGCCCGCCACCGAGATGACGAGCATCACCAGCAAGATGCCCCAGATGCGAATGTAGAAGCTGTCGGGGTGCGCGTGGGCGTCGTGGCCGTGCGCGGCGTCCGTCGAGGCAGGGGCGTGGGCAGTGTCGGACATGGCGTGGCTCACTTCGCGATGTAGAGGAGCGGGAACAGGAAGATCCACACGAGGTCGACGAAGTGCCAGTACAGGCCCGCGTTCTCGACCCGCTGCAGCTCCTTGCCCTTCGCCGCGTCGGCCGCGACGAACATCATCACGATCATCCCCGCGATGACGTGCAGGCCGTGGAGCCCGGCGGCCGTGTAGTAGAACGACCAGAAGTTGTTGGCGGTGATGGTGTAGCCGGCCTTGATCTCACCGGTCCACTCGATGGACTTCACCACCAGGAAGATGCCGCCCCCGAGAATGGTGAACCACAGCAGCTTCGCGGCCCGCTTGCCGTCCTTGCGGAGCGCGGCGTTGTGCGCGAGCACCGCCGACAACGACGACGTCAACAGCACGAGGGTGTTGAAGGCGCCGGCCCAGGTGTTGGTGTGCGCCGAGGCGGCCGCCCATTCCTTGTGGCCGATGCGGTGCATCAGGTAGCTGCCGAGCACGCCGCCGAAGATGACGATTTCAGAGGCGATGAGCCACCAGACGGCGAGCCGCCCGGTGGGCATGCCCGTCATTTCACGCGTTGTGGCGATGGGTCGAATCATGGGTCCGTTTCCGGGTCAGGACTTCGCAGCGTCGGGTTCGGTCTGCGGCCAGTAGTCGTCCTGGCGGTCAGGGTGGCTGTACTCGTACGGGCCCCGGTACACGTTGGGCAGGCCCTGCGGGAAGTTGCCGTGCGGCGGCGGCGACGGCGCCTGCCACTCGAGCGTGTTGGCGTTCCACGGGTTGGCCGACGCCTTCTCGCCGCGGAAGATGGAATAGAAGAGGTTCACCAGGAACACGACCTGGAACGCGAGCAGCACCAGCAGCGCCAGCGTCGCGAACACCCGCAGGTCCTGCATGCCGGCCTTCATCAGGTCGGGGAAGTGCCGGTAGTCGTAGATGCGGCGGTGATCGCCGCGCGCGCCCAGCAGGAACAGCGGAATGAAGATGGCGTTGAAGGGAATGATGGTGCCCCAGAAGTGCACCTTGCCCCACGTCTCGTTCATCATCTTCCCGAACATCTTGGGGAACCAGTACGTGATGGCCGCGAAGCTCCCGATGAACGCGATGGGGAAGAACGTGTAGTGGAAGTGCGCGATGACGAAGTACGTGTCGTGGAAGTAGATGTCGGCGCCCGACGCTCCCAGGAAGATGCCCGTCACGCCGCCCAGCAGGAACTCGGCGATGAAGGCGAGCGCCCACAGCATCGGCGTCGTCAACCGAATCGAGCCGCCGTAGAGCGTACCGATGTAGACGAACACCATCTCGGCGACCGGAATCGAGATGAGCAGCGTGGTGACGCTGAACACGTTCGCCATGCGCGGGTCGATGCCGGCGATGAACTGGTGGTGCGCCCACACGAAGAACGACAGCACGCCCGTGCCGATGGCCGTGTAGAGCACCGTCTTGTAGGCGAAGAGCTTCTTGCGCGAGAAGACGGTGATGATCTCGGCCACGATGCCCATGGCCGGCAGCAGCACCACGTACACCTCGGGGTGACCGAAGAACCAGAAGAGGTGCTGCCAGAGCACCGGGTCTCCGCCCTTGGCCGGGTCGAAGAAGCCCGTCCCGAGCTGCTGGTCGAACAGGAGCATCACCGCGCCGGCGATCAGCGGGCCCACCGAGGCCATGAACAGGATCGACGCGATGATGATCATCCACACCACGATGGGCACGTCGAACATCTTCATGCCCGGCGCGCGGCTGTTCATGACGGTGGTGATGAAGTTGATGCCGCCGAGCAGGAAGGCCGCGAACTCGAGGGCCACCGCGAACAACCACATCGATGAGCCCAGGCCGGTGAGGCTGTACTCCGCCTTCGCCGACAGCGGGGGGTACGAGGTCCACGCGCCGCCGAACGCGCCGCCGGGCACGTAGAACGAGGCGATGAGCACGATCGAGCTCAAGAGGAACAGCTGGTAGCTCAAGCGGTTGAGCCGCGGGAACACCATGTCATCGCAGCCAATCATCAGCGGAATGAGGTAGTTCCCGAGCGCGGCGATCAGCACCGGCATCGCCACCCAGAAGATCATCACCGAGCCGTGGGTCGTGACGAGGGCGTTGTAGTCGGTCGCCGTCACGCGGCCGTAGCCAGGCACCGACATGCCTGGAAACGCGAGCTGCATGCGGAAGGCGTAGACGGTGAAGCCGCCGATGAACGCCATGAAGATACCCGTGAACAGGTACTGCATGGCGATGATCTTGTGGTCGGTCGACCACAGGTACTTCTTGATGAAGCCCTCGTCGTGGTGCGCGTGGCCGTGGGCGTGGTCGTGCTCGGCGTGAGCGGCTGCGGTGCTCATGGCATTCCTCCAAGCTGGGTGGGCGTCGTCGTGGGGGTCACGTCAGCCACCTTCGGCGCGTTGTTCTGGTTCCAGATGCGGTGCTGCGCCGGCGTCTCGATGATGATGCGAGCGGGCATGAGCGCGTGACCGATGCCGCAGATCTCGGTGCACTGAATGTCGTACTGGCCAGTCTGTGTCGGCTTGAACCACCCCTTGATGATGCGGCCGGGGATCATGTCTTGTTTGAGCCTGAAGACCGGCACCGAGAAGCTGTGGAGGACGTCACGGCTGCTCAGCTCGAAGTGGTAGGTCTTGTCGGTCTCGACGTGGAGCTCGTCGACCGTGGTGATGTCGTCAGGCGTGTCGAGCTTGTTGTCGGGGCCGGGGTGCACGAACGTCCACGCCCACTGCTGCGAGATGATCCGCACCGTCGAGTCGGCTTCGGGCAGGTTGATCTTCACGTCGTGCCACACCTTGATGGCGAGCACGATGATGACCACGTCGAACGCCAGCGTCGCGTAGTGTGGCAACGTCACCCAGCGCTTCTCGTGCGGTTTCTCGCCGCTGACGTACTTCGCCTTCACGCCCGGCTTCGCCAGGAACTTGAAGATGAGCCCGAAGAAGACGACCTCGGCGAGGATGAACCAGAAGCCGGTGATGAGCAGTACGACCCAGATGACGTTGTCGATGTCACCCGAGAAGGTCGAAGCCGATTCTACGTATTGGTCGATCATCCGTGGCCTCTTTCAGGACAGCGCGAAGATGAACACCGCGCCGATGAACCCCACGGCGGCGGCAACGAGGAGATAGAAAAGGGTCTTGGCGAGCTTGTCGGAAGACTGTTCGGCGGAGAGGTTGGCGTCGGCCATGGTGGTGTCCAGTCAGCGCGAGAAGGTGGCGATGTGGGCGACGACGTTCTTCATCGCCTGCTCGTCGGCGAGCATCGTCGCCATCGGCCGCATCTGCGCACCGGTGGTGTC